>NZ_JBEYXR010000006.1:0-396012 GCF_040645135.1 Streptomyces sp. NPDC046859 | reverse complement strand
GTGGGGCCGCGCAGCAAGGAGTGTGCAGTAACGCCCGGGACGGGCGATACCCCTCCGGGTCAGTCACGGCGGATCGACTCGGGGCCGGCGCGCCGGCCCGCCAGGGAAGCGTGCCGGCGACGAGGCCACGAACTCGGGGTGGCGGACGCCGGGACGGCACCTTGGGGCAGTGCGCCGGGCGGGACCGGCAGGGCGGCGCCGGACAGCCGAGAAGACGGACGGCCGCCGACCCCGCCGGTACCGCGCCGTCGGCGGCGTACCACTTGAGGCCGGGCCGTCAGGACCGGACGACCTGGTCGAGCCGCCAGAACCCGCCGGGACCGAGGGAGTCTCCGAGCAGGGCCGCCATGACGGTCGCGGCGGCGTCGACCCGTTCCGGGCGCGCGGGAGGGGACGCACCGCCGTTGATCGTGTCCCCCGAAGGCCGAGGGCCCCGGACCGTCTGACCGGGGCCCTGGGTCGTGCGAAGCGCGGAGCAGGAACAGCCCCTGCGCAGCCGGTCATTGACGCTTCGATCCGGGCGGTGCCCCGTACCGCTACGCCCCCGCCCGGGAAGCCTCCCGTGTCTCCGGGGCCTCCAGGGACTGGGCCGTGCGGGCCGCTGTCGTGCGGGCCCAGGGGCCTGTGGTGACGAGGCCCACCAGGAGGACGAGGAGGCCGCAGGCCGCGACGATCCACCAGGCGGGGCGGGCCGCGGTGACGAAGGCCGTGCGGTAGGAGGCCGTGCCGACGCCGGAGGCGAGGACCGCGCCCACCACGGCGACGCCGAGGGCCTGGCCGAGCTGGCGGCTGGTGGAGGCGACGGCGGCGGCGACGCCCGCCTGGGCGCGCGGCATGCCGGAGACCGCCGTGTTGGTGATCGGGGCGTTCACGAAGCCGAAGCCGAGACCGAACAGGACGTAGCCGAGGACGAGCGTGGCGTTCGTGGTCTCCGCCTCGAACGCGGCGAACAGCACCCCGCACACCGTCATCGACACGCCGGCCACCAGCAGCGGCAGACGGGGCCCCCGGTTGCCGACCACACGTCCCGCCAGCGGTGCGCACACGAAGCACAGCGCGGCCATCGGGAGCATCCACAGGCCCGCGTGCAGTGCGTCGAGACCGCGCACGTTCTGCAGGTACAGCGTCGACAGGAACAGGAACCCGCCGAGCGCCGCGAAGGCGCTGACCGCTATCACCGTCGCCCCGCTGAACGGCGCCGAGCGGAAGAACCGCAGGTCGATCAATGGCTCGGTGCGGCGGGGCTCGTAGCGGAGGAGGGAGATCAGGGCCGCCAGGGCCAGGCCCCCGAAGGCCAGGACCTCGGCGGTCGGCGCGGTCGGCGCCTCGATGATCGCGTAGGTCAGCGCGCCGAAGAGCACGATGACCAGCACCTGCCCGACCGGGTCGGCACGGCGCGGCTTCGCGGCCCGGGACTCGGGGACGAAGCGCAGCGTCAGCAGAAGGGCCGCCAGCCCCACCGGCAGGTTGACCCAGAAGATCGACCGCCAGCCGACCGTCTCCACGAGCAGGCCGCCGATCAGCGGTCCGGCCGCCATGGAGACGCCGACCACGGCGCCCCAGACCCCGATCGCCCGCGCCCGTTCGCGCGGGTCCGTGAAGGTGTTGGTGATGATCGACATGGCCACCGGGTTGAGCATCGACCCGCCCACGGCCTGGACCATGCGGAAGGCGATCAGCGCGTTCAGGCCGGGGGCGAGGGAACAGAGGGCCGAGCCGATCGTGAACACGACCAGGCCCGCCATGAAGACGCGCTTGCGGCCGATGCGGTCCGCCGTCGAGCCCGCCAGCATCAGCAGGGAGGCGAGGACGAGGGTGTAGGCGTCGATCGTCCACTGCAGACCCGACGTGCTCGCGTGCAGGTCGCGCTGGAGCGCGGGCAGTGCCACGTTGAGCACGGTGTTGTCGAGGCTCACGATCAGCAGACTCATGCAGCAGATCGCGAGGACCAGCAGACGTCGGCGAGGGGACGGCTCGGGCATGCGGCCCAGCGTACGCCGACTTCAATAGTGCGTCTAACTAATGACCGTGGCATCCTTCGGGATACGCGACAATGGGTGGATGCCCACGACCGTCCCGCCCGTGCAGATCGGCCCGCACACCGTCCGGCCGCCCGTCGTCCTGGCCCCCATGGCCGGGATCACCAACGCCCCCTTCCGCACCCTGTGCAGGGAGTTCTCCGGCGGCAAAGGGCTGTTCGTCAGCGAGATGATCACCACCCGGGCCCTGGTCGAGCGCAACGAGAAGACCATGCAGCTCATCCACTTCGACGCCGGTGAGCGGCCCCGCTCCATCCAGCTGTACGGCGTCGACCCGGCCACCGTCGGCAAGGCCGTCCGCATGATCGCGGAGGAGGACCTCGCCGACCACATCGACCTGAACTTCGGCTGCCCGGTCCCCAAGGTGACCCGCAAGGGCGGCGGCTCCGCGCTGCCGTACAAGCGGAACCTGCTGCGCGCGATCCTGCGCGAGGCCGTCAGCGGGGCCGGCGACCTGCCGGTCACGATGAAGATGCGCAAGGGCATCGACGACGACCACATCACCTACCTCGACGCCGGCCGGATCGCCGTCGAGGAGGGCGTCACCGCCATCGCCCTGCACGGCCGCACCGCCGCCCAGCACTACGGCGGCACCGCCGACTGGGACGCCATCGCCCGCCTGAAGGAGCACGTCCCGGAGATCCCCGTCCTCGGCAACGGCGATATCTGGTCGGCCGAGGACGCCCGGCGCATGGTGCGCGAGACCGGCTGCGACGGCGTCGTCGTCGGGCGCGGCTGCCTGGGCCGGCCGTGGCTCTTCGCCGACCTGGTCGCCGCCTTCGAGGGGCGCCCCGACGACATCGCCCGCCCGTCGCTGCGCGAGGTCGCCGACGTCATGGTCCGGCACGCCACCCTGCTCGGCGAGTGGATCGGCGACGAGACCCGCGGTGTCATCGACTTCCGCAAGCACGTCGCCTGGTACCTCAAGGGCTTCGCCGTCGGCTCCGAGATGCGCAAGCGGCTCGCCATCACGTCCTCGCTCGCGGAACTGCGCGCGGGACTGGACGAGCTGGACCTCGACCAGCCCTGGCCCACCGGCGCCGACGGCCCTCGCGGCCGTACCTCCGGCAACAACCGGGTCGTCCTGCCGGACGGCTGGCTGAAGGACCCGTACGACTGCGCGGGCGTCGGCGAGGACGCCGAGCTCGACACCTCCGGGGGCTGATCAGCCCTTCGACGGGTGCGGGGTCGAGCCGAACGCCGTCAGGAACCGGTCCCGGAAGGCGTCCATACGCCACACCGGGGCGTCCTTGGCGGGCTTCAGGCCCTCCGTCCAGCGCCAGCCGGCGATCTTGTCCAGCACCTTCGGGTCCTTCGCCACCACCGAGATCGGCACATCACGGCTGGCCCGCTCGCCGCTGACGCGGGCGATCGGCTGATGGTCGCCGAGGAAGACGAGCACGGTGTCCTCGGTGCCGTAGCGCTCCAGCCACTGCGTGAGGCTGGTGACCGAGTACTGGATCGACCGGCCGTACTCCTTCCGGGACTCGGCGGAGTCGGTGATGATGTCCGACGGCCTGCGCCCCGCCTTCTCGATCGGCCCGAACACCGAGCCGTCGCCGACGTCGTCCCAGTCGACCGTCTTCGGGATCGGCGCCCAGGGCTGGTGGCTGGAGGTCAGGATGACGAACGACATCAGCGGCCGGTCGTGCGGGCGGCCGTGCACCTGGCGCTGGAACGCCTCCAGGGCGTACTGGTCGGGCATCGTCGACCAGCTGAACTTCGGCCCCCGGTACCCGAGATCGAAGGCGTCGTACACCCGGTCCAGGCCGTACCACTCCGACTCCGGCCAGCCCTTCTGCACGCCCGGCATCACCCCGACGGTGTCCCAGGCGCCGCTCTTCTGGAAGGCGCGGGTCAGCGTGAGGTGGTCGCCCGCGGTGACGGTGCGGTAGCGCCGCTGATTGTCGATCCACAGGCCCGACATGGTCGTGGAGTGCCCGAGCCAGCTGCTCCCGCCGTACGTCGCCGACGTCAGCCACCCGCTGCGCGCGTGATAGCCGGCCGCCGCCAGCGCCTCCGTGCTCGTGTCGAGGGTGCGGCCCACACCGGGCGCCGTCACCGGGTCCTCCAGCGCGCTGCGGCCGTAGCTCTCGATGAACGTGAAGATCACGTCCTTGCCCCGCAGATCGGGCAGCAGTTGGCCGGGCGGCGTGTTCCCGAAGGTGTCCGCCTTCGCGGTCTCGGCGAACGCGGCCTCGTCCCGCAGCGACTCCACCGTCCGCACCGCGTGCGCCTTGAGGACGCCGGCCGCGCGGTCGGAGGCCACCGGCAGACCCGCGATCTGCAGCCCGAGCGCGGCGCAGACGACCCAGACCGCCCCGGCGGCGAGCGCGCCCCGCCCGGCCTTGACCCGGTGCCGGGCCAGCAGGTGCGCCAGCCGGACCGTCGCCGCGGCCATCACGGCGATCAGCAGCAGGGCCAGTACGGCGAGGCCGACCGCGGCACCGGTCGCCATGGCACCGCCCAGCGTGTCGGCGACGTACGACTTGGCGTCGGGCAGCAGGTCCCAGTCCAGCGCGGCGTTGAAGCCGCGGCCCAGGTATTCGTTGAACCCCATGTCGAGCAGGTTCAGCAGGGTCACCACGGCGAGCCCCACCCCGTACAGCACCGCCGCCACCAGCCGGGGCCGCCGGGGCAGCACGACCATCACGGCCGCGCCGAGGATCGCCTCCGCCGGTATCCGGGTGAACCGGTCCGGCCGCAGCCCGGAGAACGTGTTCGGCAGGAGCAGCGCGCCGATCACGAGGAGCGCGGCGAGCGCCGTGACCGACAGGCTCAGGACCCGGGCGGCCGCGGGATACCGGGTGCGCCAGGCACGGAGGCGGGCGAGACGGGACCCGGAGGCGGACGGGCTCTCCTCGGCCGCCCCCACGGCCCCGGAGCCGTCCCCGCTCTCGTCCCCGCTCTCGTCGCCGGCCGGAGCCGGAGCCGGAGCCGGCGCCGCGCCGGTGGAGTCGTCGTCGGGGCGGCGCCGGCTGAGGCGTGTGAAGACAGGCACCCGGAGGTCCTTCCGTACGAAACCCGGTGGGGTGACGTACCCGGCGTGGGGGCCCGGGTCCGCCGTCGTTCCGTACGGGCCGGTGACCGGGTGCGTTCACGCGGCCGGGCCGGGACCCGGCAAACAGCGCGCAAACACTCGGCCAACTCCCCCCTCAGGCGCCGCCGACCGCGGTGAGCAGGGCCAGCGGGGCCGCCGCCGACCGGGATTCCCGGACGCACGCGTGCGGGTACGGCACCGGGCCCGCCGGATGCGTCTCGCGGCCGTAGCCCGCGATCACCTCCGGCAGCCGGTGCCCGGTCGCCATCGCCGCGTCGACGAGGCCGTGCGCGACCGCGCGGGCCTCGTCGTGGAGCCCGTAGCGGGCCAGGCCCAGGGCGATCAGCGCGTTGTCGTGCGGCCAGACCGAGCCCCGGTGGTAGGAGAGGGGATGGTAGGCCGCCTGGCCCGAGGCCAGCGTGCGCACGCCCCAGCCCGAGAAGAAGTCCGGCTCCAGCAGCCGACGGCCCACCGCCTCGCCGTACTCCTTGTCCAGCAGCCCCGACCACAGCAGATGCCCGGCGTCCGAAGCCAGCGCGTCGAGCCGGTTGCCGTCGCCGTCCAGGGCCAGCGCGGGGAAGTCGTGCTCCCGCATCCAGAAGTCCTGCTGGAAGCGGTCGCGCAGATCACCGGCCGCCTGCTCCAGCAGCGCCGCGTACGTCTCGTCGGCCCAGACCGTGCGCGCCAGACCCGCCGTGCGGCGCAGGGCGTCGTACGCGTAGCCCTGGGCGCCCGCGGCCATCACCGGGCCGCCGGGACGGGTGCCGTCGGCGGAACAGATGGCGCCGGGGGAGTCCTTCCAGTTCTGGTTGGCGAGGCCGCCGCGGTCGGCGCGGTACACCAGGTAGCCGCGCGAGGTCAGCCCGCCGTGGTCCAGCATCCAGCCGATCGCCGCGCGGGCGTGCTGCTCCAGCCGCCGGGCCGGCGCGGTGTCCCCGGTCTGCTCCACGTACGCGCCGAGGACGACCAGGAAGAGGGGCGTGGCGTCGACCGATCCGTAGTAGCGGGCGTACGGCACCTGCCCGAAGTGGGCCAGCTCGCCGTGCCGCACCTCGTGCACGATCTTGCCGGGCTGGGCGACGGACTCGGCGTCGGTCGCCGTCGCCTGGGTCGCGGCCAGGGCGGACAGCACGGCGGCGGCCGGCCGCGGGTGGTACGGCAGCGCGAACAGCGAGGTGAGCAGGGCGTCCCGGCCCAGCAAGGTCAGGAACCAGGGGGCACCGGCCGCCGGCACCCGCAGGTCCTCCCCGTCGACGCCGGTCGCCGGGACCTGGAGCGCGGCCAGGTCCGCCAGCCCCCGGGCACAGGCGGCGGCCAGCTCGGGCCAGCCGGTGGGGAAGGCCACCCCCTCCACGAACTCGCCCTCCTGCGCCAGCAGCTGATCGGCGAGCGCGCCGGGAGAGCGGGGCACCCGTAAAGCCCGCGCGTCACCGTGCGGACGGGCCATCACCCGCAGGGTCAGCTCGGTCGTGCCGTGCGGCTCCAGGTCCAGGGACCACACCAGACGGCGGGCCCCGGTCCCGGTCTCCTCGACGGCGTCCGGCTCCGGGTCGGCCGTCACGGTCGTCGTCGACCGCCAGGTGCCGCGCCGGTAGCCGAACTCCACGCCGTGGTCCAGCACGTGACGGGACCGGGTGGCGCCGGACTTCACGTACGTGCGGTGGTCGGAGCGCAGTTCGAACTGGTCGGCGAAGTCCGCGTCGGCGGTGACCGCCAGGCGGATCGTCGTCGGGACGGGACGGTTGCTGGTCACGCGCAGGCACTCCACGAGCGAGCCGTCCCCGACGGCCTGTTCCCGGAAGAGGGTGTAGGCGGGCGGCTCGGACCGCCCGCCGCGCGGGACCAGGACACAGCGCGCGGTGTCCCCCTCGGCGACCGGGGTCAGTGCCTCGGGCACCGCCCCGTCCACGGTGAGCTGCCAGCGGCTGAGGTGCCGGGCGTCGCGGACGAACAGCCCGTCCGGGGAGCCGATGCCCCGTACCCCGCTGATGTCCCCGCCGTCGCCGACGACCGCGAACGTCCCCCCGTACACGAGCAGATGATGCCGGTCCGTCATCGCCGGTCCCCTCCCTTGACTCCCTTGGTTTCCTTGACTTCCTCGAACCCCCCGACGGCGGCGGACGCGTCGGCACCGCCGGCCCGGTCGTGCAGCAGGTCGAGGGTGAGCGCGGCCGTCCAGCCGAAGCCGGTGGCCCCGCAGGCCGCGCCGGTGTACGGATCGACGTACTCCGCGAAGTCCGAGGCGGCGGCGAGGTCCAGCAGGGCCGTGCGCAGGGCGCCGGCCCGCTCGTGCTCGCCGTGGACGCGCAGGCCCCGCTCCAGCAGCCAGCCGGTGTTGAACCAGGCCGGGCCGCGCCAGTAGCGGTGCGGGTCGAAGGCCTCGCCGAGAAGGTCGTAGGACGGGGCGAGGCGGGTGGAGGTCCCGAGGCCGAAGTGCGGGCCGTGGGCCGTGCGCACCAGCCGGGCGGCGATGTCGCGGGGCAGCGTGGGCAGCAGCAGGGGGATCAGCCCGGACACACAGCGCTCGGGGATCAGGCCGCCGCCGCGCACGTCGCGGCAGAGGAACATCCCCCGCGCCGGGTCCCAGGTGCGCGCGATCAGCGCCGCCGTGAGCCGCTCGGCGCGCGCCCACCGGGCCGTGCCGGTCGCCCCGAGCTCCCGCGCGATCCGGGCGAGCGCCTGCTCGGAGGCGATCAGCAGGGCGTTGAACGCCGGGTCCTCGACGGCGAACTCCCCGGCGCCGTCGGCGTATCCCCCGTCCCGGTAGTCGGCGGCCAGCCGCACGTACCGCCCGTAGTCCAGGTCCGTCGGACGGTCCTCCGGCGAGCCGTGGTCGAGGTCGGCGCGGCGGAACGTACGGGCCGGGGCCGGGGTGACCCGGGAGAGCGGGGCGTCCCAGGCCGGACTGTTGTCCATGCCCTGCTCCCACGGGTGCACGACGGACGCCAGACCGCCGCCGCCCAGGTCGCGGCGGTGCAGCAGATAGCGGTGCCAGGCGGCCAGCCGGGGGTACATCCGGGTGAGGAAGCCGCGCGCCCGGGACAGTCCGGGGTCGGCGCAGTGCACCAGCCAGGCCGCCAGGGCGTGCACCGGTGGTTGCACGATGCCGGAGGTCTGTACGGTGCGCGGGGCGCCCGTCGCGCGGCCCGCGGTGGAGGAGCGCCAGAAGTCGGGGCTCGGGAAGTACGCGTCGAGCGGGACGGAGGGGTTGAAGACGATGTGCGGGATCCGCCCGTCCCCCCACTGGGCGCCGAGCAGCGTCTCCAGCTCGGTCTGCGCCCGTAACGGCGAGACGTGCCGCAGACCGATCGCGATGAACGCCGAGTCCCAGGACCACTGGTGGGGATACAGGCTGCGGGCGGGCACCGTGGAGCCGCCGGTCCAGTTGTCCGCCAGCACACGGGCCGCCCTGACGTGCGGCGCGTCCGCGTCGGGCGGTGGATCGTATGCGATGTCAGCTGTCGTGCGACGGGCCGTGAGTTGGGCGGTGCGATCCACTCGGGACTCCCCGAAAGACGTCCGGCCGACCGTGTTCGGTCAGGGCCACCGTAGAGTTACGCCTATTTAACACGCAAAACTCAATATGTAATGCAAACTTGAGAAACACAAGGGGGTGTGCATGAGCGCACGGGGTCAGGTCAGCGCCGGGGAGCTGCTCCAGCTGGTGCGGAGCGGACGGGCCGTCACACGCGGTGCGCTCCAGCAGGCCACCGGGTTGTCCCGGGCCACCGTCGGACAGCGCCTCGACCGGCTGTTCCGGGCGGGCTGGCTGCGCGAGGGCGCCGGGGGAACGGTGGACTCCCCGCTCGGCGGGCGCCCTTCCATCACCCTGGAGTTCGACGACTCCCACGCCGTGGTGCTCGCCGCCGACCTGGAGACGCGGCACGCGCGCGCCGCCGTCCTGTCGCTGACCGGCGAGATCCTCGCCGAGCACAGCGGCACCGTGGCCGTCGAGGACGGGCCGGACGCGGTGCTGGGCGACCTCGGCCGGTGGTTCGGCGAACTGCTGGAGAAGGCCGGGCACCGCGCCGAGGAGGTCTGCGGCATCGGGCTCGCGGTCCCCGGGCCCGTCGACACCGCCTCCGGACGGGTGGCCCAGCCGCCGATCATGCCGGGCTGGGACGGCTACGACATACGAGGACGGCTGGCCCGGGCCTTCACCGAGGCCACGGGCGCCCCGCCGGTCCCGGTCCTGGTCGACAACGACGCCAACCTCATGGCGTACGGCGAACAGCGCTCCGGCTTCCCGGACTGCTCGGCGTTCGTGCTGGTCAAGGTCTCGACCGGCATCGGCGCCGGCGTCGTCGTGGACGGTTCGCTCTTCCGGGGCGTCGACGGGGGGGCCGGCGACATCGGGCACATCCGGGTCGGCGCCGAGGCGCGGTGCCGGTGCGGTTCGTACGGCTGTCTCGCCGCCGTCGCGAGCGGGGGCGCCGTGGCCCGGCGGCTGGCCGAGGACGGGGTGCCGGCCGCCTCCGGCTCGGACGTGCGGGACCTGCTCGCGGCCGGGCACCCGGCGGCGTCCGCGCTGGCCCGGGAGGCCGGGCGGCAGGTCGGGGACGTGCTGGCGACCGTGGTCACGCTGCTGAACCCCGGGGTGCTGATGATCGCCGGGGATCTGGCCGGGACGGCGTTCCTCACGGGGGTGCGGGAGCTGCTGTACCAGCGGGCGCTGCCGCGCTCCACCGCTCATCTGCACGTGGTGACCTCGCGGCTGGGGGAGCGGGCCGGTCTGGTGGGGGCCGGGGCGCTGGTCGTGGAGCATCTGTACGCGCCGGAGCGGGTGGAGGAACGGCTGGTGGCGCTGGGTGTGTGACCCCTGGTGGCGGTGGGTGTGCGACGTCCGTGTGTCGGCCGCGTGACACGTCCGCATGGTGAAATCCCCGTCTGTGTGGCAGCGTGATTCTCGCCACCCTTGATAAGGGTGTCGCTCAGATGAGCGGATCTTGAGCGGCTGCACTTCTCCAAGGGGTGGCACTGCGTGCCACCCCATGATCGTTCATCGATCGAACTCAGACGTGCGGTAAGTCAGCTCATCTGAGCGCGACGGTCCGCCTTCGGGCGGTAGTGCGTTCAAGAAGTGAAAACATTCGCCCGTCCTGGCTTGCCAAGCTTTGACTTTCGATCCACTGGCGGACGGGTGGTTACAGGCGCATGACGCGTCGGTGGACGTACCCAGAGGCCTTCGATCTGGGTATGTTCCTCGCCGTCAGGGCAGCCACCACGTCCTCGAGGGAGTCGAGCCGTGTCGGAAAACAAAGATCCTCACGTAACGAAGTTCGTTTACGACTTCACCGAGGGAAACAAAGACCTCAAGGACCTCCTGGGTGGCAAGGGCGCCAACCTCGCCGAGATGACCAACCTGGGACTTCCCGTGCCCCCCGGCTTCACCATCACCACCGAAGCCTGCAAGGTCTACCTCGACAGCGGCGAGGAGCCGGCGGCACTGCGTGACGAGGTGAGTGCGCACCTCGACGCCCTCGAGCAGAAGATGGGCAAGCAACTCGGCCAGGCCGACGACCCGCTGCTCGTCTCGGTCCGCTCCGGCGCGAAGTTCTCGATGCCCGGCATGATGGACACCGTCCTCAACATCGGTCTCTCCGACAAGTCCGTGCAGGGCCTCGCCAAGCAGGCCGGCGACGACCGCTTCGCGTGGGACTCCTACCGCCGCCTCATCCAGATGTTCGGCAAGACCGTCCTCGGCGTCGACGGCGACCTCTTCGAGGAGGCGCTGGAGAAGGCGAAGGAGGCCAAGCAGGTCACGGTCGACACCGACCTGGAGGCCGCCGACCTCAAGAAGCTGGTCACCGCCTTCAAGAAGATCGTCAAGAAGGAGGCCGGCCGGGACTTCCCGCAGGACCCGCGCGAGCAGATGGACCTCGCCATCAAGGCGGTCTTCGACTCGTGGAACGGCGACCGCGCGAAGCTGTACCGCCGCCAGGAGCGCATCCCGCACGACCTCGGCACCGCCGTCAACGTCTGCTCGATGGTCTTCGGCAACCTCGGCCCCGACTCCGGCACCGGCGTCGCCTTCACCCGCGACCCCGCCTCCGGCCACCAGGGCGTCTACGGCGACTACCTCCAGAACGCCCAGGGCGAGGACGTCGTCGCGGGCATCCGCAACACCGTGCCGCTCGCCGAGCTGGAGACGATCGACAAGAAGTCGTACGACCAGCTGATGCAGATCATGGAGACGCTGGAGAACCACTACAAGGACCTCTGCGACATCGAGTTCACGATCGAGCGCGGTCAGCTGTGGATGCTCCAGACCCGCGTCGGCAAGCGCACCGCGGGCGCCGCGTTCCGCATCGCCACGCAGCTCGTCGACCAGGGCCTGATCGACGAGGCCGAGGCGCTCCAGCGCGTCAACGGCGCCCAGCTCGCCCAGCTGATGTTCCCCCGCTTCGACGAGACCGCGAAGGTCGAGCAGGTCGGCCGCGGCATCGCGGCGTCGCCGGGCGCGGCGGTCGGCAAGGCGGTGTTCGACTCGTACACGGCCGTGAAGTGGTCCAGGTCCGGCGAGAAGGTCATCCTGGTCCGCCGCGAGACCAACCCCGACGACCTCGACGGCATGATCGCGGCCGAGGGCATCCTCACCTCCCGCGGCGGCAAGACCTCCCACGCGGCCGTCGTCGCGCGCGGCATGGGCAAGACCTGTGTCTGCGGCGCCGAGGAGCTGGAGGTCGACACCAAGCGCCGGCGGATGACGGTGCCGGGCGGCCATGTGGTGGAGGAGGGCGACGTCATCTCCATCGACGGCTCCTCGGGCAAGGTCTACCTCGGTGAGGTCCCGGTCGTCCCGTCCCCGGTCGTGGAGTACTTCGAGGGCCGGATGCACGCCGGCGCCGACGACGCCGACGAGCTCGTCCAGGCCGTGCACCGGATCATGGCGTTCGCCGACCGCAAGCGCAGCCTGCGGGTGCGCGCCAACGCCGACAACGCCGAGGACGCGCTGCGCGCCCGCCGCTTCGGCGCGCAGGGCATCGGCCTGTGCCGCACCGAGCACATGTTCCTCGGCGACCGCCGCGAGCTGGTCGAGCGCCTGATCCTCGCCGACACGCAGGAGGACCGCGAGGCCGCCCTCGCGGAGCTGCTGCCGCTGCAGAAGAAGGACTTCGTCGAGCTGTTCTCGGCGATGGACGGGCTCCCGGTGACGATCCGTCTCCTGGACCCGCCGCTCCACGAGTTCCTGCCGGACATCACCGAGCTGTCGGTCCGCGTGGCCCTGGCGGAGTCCCGGCAGGAGCCCCACGAGAACGAACTGCGCCTGCTCCAGGCCGTGCACCGCCTGCACGAGCAGAACCCGATGCTGGGCCTGCGCGGCGTACGCCTCGGCCTGGTCATCCCCGGTCTGTTCACCATGCAGGTCCGGGCGATCGCCGAGGCGGCCGCCGAGCGCAAGAACGCCAAGGGCGACCCGCGCGCCGAGATCATGATCCCGCTCGTCGGCACGGTCCAGGAGCTGGAGATCGTCCGCGACGAGGCCGACACGGTCATCGCCGAGGTCGAGGCGGCGACCGGCACGAAGCTGAAGCTGTCGATCGGCACGATGATCGAGCTGCCGCGCGCCGCGCTGACCGCCGGTCAGATCGCCGAGGCGGCGGAGTTCTTCTCCTTCGGCACGAACGACCTCACCCAGACGGTGTGGGGCTTCAGCCGCGACGACGTGGAGGCCTCCTTCTTCACGGCGTACCTGGAGAAGGGCATCTTCGGCGTCAGCCCGTTCGAGACGATCGACAAGGACGGCGTCGGCTCCCTGGTCGCCGCCGCCGCGAAGGCCGGCCGCGCCACCCGCCCCGACCTGAAGCTCGGCGTCTGCGGCGAGCACGGCGGCGACCCGGAGTCGGTCCACTTCTTCCACGAGGTGGGTCTGGACTACGTCTCCTGCTCCCCGTTCCGCATCCCGGTGGCCCGCCTGGAGGCCGGTCGCGCGGCGACCCAGTCGGAGGGCAGCGACCACCGCTGACCCACCCCCGATCCCGGAGCCGCCGTCCGTCCCCGACCCTCAGTACCGATGGGCGGCGGCTCCGGAGCACCAAGAAGGGCGGCACCCTGTGCGGGGGTGCCGCCCTTTTGTGTATCGGCTGCGGGGGCGGTCGAGCCGCGTTGCCGGCCACTGTAGAGCGGCCTTGGAGGGCCCAGGGGCGGCCCGCTCTCTGCCCGTCGGCTTGACCCCACGACCTACGCGCCGACGGGCAAGTCCCGTGCTCGCTGGCGCGCTTGGGCCCGCAGCTCCTTTAGACGGCTGTGGAACGCGTTGTGACGGTTCTGGTCTAGGTTCAGCGGTAGGTCGAGTCGAGAGATGAGCTTCGACTCCAGGGCCCACGGCTCATCCTGCTCGATCCAGCACACTCGGGCGTTGTCCGCCATCCATTGAGTCAAGGTGGCCTCGCCGGCCTTCCCGAAGGTCATCCGCTTGCCACTTCCCACGCGGCGCAACTCGAGCCCGAGCAGGCACCCGAGGGTGAGCCGAAGCGTTGAGCCGGCCGCATTGCCTCGGTAGTGGTACCGCACCCGTTGGGAAGCGACGGCGCTTGCGGGGGTGGATAGCGTCTGAGCTGCGCGTATGCGCTCCGGCGTGACCCCCCGGGGGAGGGGGATCGTACTGCCGTTGACCGTGGCTTTCCGGTCTGATGGGCACGCCTGGGCACGGGCCGTGCCCGCGTGTCCGCGCCTTCTGGCAACAACCGCCGATTGTCGGATCGGTGTGGAATGATCCGACGCCATGTTGTCCTTACCCGCACCGGCGTGGTGGTCAAGGGCCGGTCGCCGTCTGCTCGTTGTCCCGCTCGCCTTGCTCGTGGCGGCCGGCGCCACCAGTGCCGGTGCCGGTGCCGTCACGGCACGGGCACCGGCATCCAAGGCCGCGACGCCCGATCGGCTTCGCTACGACGTGTCCCTGCGCGGCGACGCCGACGGCTCCCACTGGACGGGCCGGCAGCGCGTGTCGTTCCGCAATGCCTCCGACCAGCCCCTGCGTGAGGTGTACGTACGCCTGTGGGGCAACGGCGACGACAAGTGCGGCACGCCGGACAAGCCGTCCCCCGTCAGCGTGTCCGAGGTGCTCGGTGGCACTGCGGGTCACCTCACCGTGGACTGCACCGCGCTGCGCATCGCCCTGCTGAAGCCGCTCGCACGCGGCCAGCGGACGGCCGTCTCCTTCGACGTGTCCATCACTGTGCCCCGGCACAACGCCCGCTTCGGCCGCGAGGGCGCGTTCCGCTTCCTGGGCAACGCGCTGCCGGTGCTCGCCGTGCACGACGCGAAGGGATGGCACCTCGATCCGTATGTGTCGACGGGCGAGAGCTTCTACACCCTGGCGAGCGACTTCCGCGTGCGTATCGACCACCCGTCGGCCCTCAAGATCCCCGCAACCGGCCGTACTTGGACCCGCCGTGGCGAGCCCGGGCGCACGGTCACGCACAGCGTCGCGCTCCGGGTACGGGACTTCGCATGGGCGGCGGGCCCGTTCCGCACTGCGAGGGACACCTCGCCCGGTGGCGTGCGCGTGAAGTCGTACTGGGCGCCGAACACGCCCGCGGCGGGAGTGCGGCTCAACCGGAAGGACGGCCTCGCCGCCGTCGACCGGTTCGGCAAGGAGTTCGGCCGTTATCCGTACGGCGAGATCGACTTCGTGATGACCAAGGAGTTCGGCGGCGGTATGGAGTACCCCGGCCTGGTCATCCTCGGCACCAGTGAAGAGGGCAGCGCCGTCGTCCACGAGGTGGCCCACCAGTGGTGGTACGGCATCGTGGGCAACGACCAATACGGCGCGCCCTGGCTGGACGAGAGCTTCGCCCAATACGCCAACGCACGCTTTTACGGCTGGGACACCCGCACGTGCTGGTCGGACGTGGAGTGGCCGAACGAGGGCACCGCGCTCACCAACTCGATGGCCTACTGGGCCAAGCACCGTGGCGAGTACCACCTCGTCTACTCGGCCGGATCCTGCGCCCTGGCGAGCCTGGAACGCACCGTCGGCGCCGACGCGATGGCACGACCCCTCAAGCGGTACGCGCACGACCACTGGTACGGCGTCTCCACCACCGCCGACTTCAAGAAGGCCGCACAGTCCGTAACGGACAACGACCTGGGCCCCTTCTGGAAGAAGCACCGCATCAGGTGAAGCCGCTTGGTGCAGTCACCGAGACCGCCCTTTCAGCGGCGTCCGTGATGAGCGTGTAGCGAAACAATCGACAGGCGCTGACAACCGGTCGCGGCAACGGCGCGGCTGACGAAACGGTCGCTACCCGGCGTCGGCCGAGCCCGCCGGTGTGGACAGCAGGACGTCGTACTCCCTGGGGAGTTGGGCGGTCGCGTCGCGGAACTCCTGGTCGCCGACCGCTTCCCTCAGGGTGGCCAGGACCGCGCGGATCCCGGCCTCCGCGAGCTCGCGGGGCACTTCCGCGCGGTCCGCCACACGCCGGACGAACGAGGACACCCCGTAGCCCTTCGCGATCTCCTCGTCCGTGCGCAGCCAACTCTTCAGCGGCTCCGGCAGCGGCTCCGCGAGGTCCTGGGCCTCTCCCCCGCTGATCCGGTCGGCGAGTACCTCAAAGGTGGCGCGTGTGAGGGCCTCCGCAACGTCGAGGGAGACGCCCGCCCGCTCGGCTGCCTTCGCCAGGAATGTGTCGTACTCCATGCGACCCTGCCCCAGTCGTCGTCAGGCCGTCCGCCGGCGTGGTCACCAACAGATCCAGTCAAACCCATACCTGTCGCCTCGGCCACTGGGGCAGGGCGTGCACCGATCCCGCCGCGTCGCGGACGGGTCATGAGTTTCCGCAGGTCAGCACATACGCCCCGGGGCATACCTGCCGGTTGCCGCCGCATGTCCGGCGAGATCCACGGGGGTCGCGGTACGGCCGAGGGAACCCCGTGCACGGGCCCAGCAGCTGGGACGTGACCGGTCAGCCGGTGAGTGCCTGGGGGGCGAAGTCCGCAGCCCGGTCCGGGGCTCGGATCGCCCGGTCAAGCTCAGCGGCCGTGACACGCGGACTGCGTCGGCCGAAGCGCGCCACTTCAGCACGTACCAGACGACGCGATGCTCGTCCGGCTGGACTGACGGACCGAGGCAGCCGTGTCCTGAGGGCGTGAGGTGCGGCTGACCTCCCGGGTGGGGAAGTCAGCCGTACACCCTGTACGGGGGCGCCGCCCCTCGTCGTGCGGACGGGGTCTCGCCGCGAGCGGGTCTACGCGCGGAACGGGCCCCTCACCTCGTACGTGATCCCGCCCGAGGAGCTGCCGCTGGTGCCCCGCTGGCTGGAGAAGTACAGGCGGGTGCCGTCCGGGGAGAAGGCGGGGCCGGTGATTTCCGACGCGGACTGGCCGTCGACGCGCAGGAACGGGGCGACCACGTCGTCAGGGGTGATCACGCAGATCTCCATGGTGCCGCCGTCCTCGGCGACGAACAGGTCTCCGGAGGCGGAGCCGGTGATGTTGTCGACGCCCGTGAGCGGGGCCGTGCCGCTGACCAGGGAGTCGTCGTAGGCCAGCTCGTACGTGTTGCTGAGGAGGTTGAGCTGCCAGACGCGGTTGTCGCCCTTGGTGGTGAACCAGACCGTGTCGTCCGCGTAGTGGCAGCCCTCGCCGCCGTCGAAGGACTTGGAGCCGGAGACCTGGGAGCGGGTCGCGGTGGGGGAGCCGTCCGGGTCCGGGACGTTCGCCCAGGTGAAGGAGCCGGACGTGCCGGTGCCCGCGACCATCACCTGGAGAGTGCCGGAGGACAGGTCGCCCCATGCCGTCGGGACGAAACGGTAGAAGCGGCCGTTCGTCTCGTCCTCGGTCAGGTAGATCACCTTGCGCACCGGGTCGGCGGCGGCCGCCTCGTGCTTGAAGCGGCCCATCGCGTCTCGCCGCACCGCCGCCTTCGTCCCCCAGGGGTCGGTCTCGTACACGTACCCCGACGACACCTCCTCGCAGGACAGCCAGGTGTTCCACGGCGTCTTCCCGCCCGCGCAGTTCTGCCGGGTGGAGGAGAGGATGCGGTACGCCGCCGTGATCGAGCCCGTCGCCGAGAAGCGCACCGCGCTCGCGCCGCCGGAGGGGTTGATCTCCGAGTTGGAGACGTAGATCCAGCCGCTGCCGTCGACGTAACACGCTCCGCCGTCGGGGGCGTTGTGCCAGGTGTACGACGTTCCCGGGACCGTCTGGCCGGAGCGGGCGACGACCCGGCTGGTGAAGCCGGCAGGGAGTCTGATGCCGTTGGTGTCGGGCGCGCTCAGCGGGCCGTAGGGTCCGGGGCCGGGCTGGGCCGGGGCCGCGTGGGCGGCGCCGCGCCACAGGGATCCGCCGAAGGCGGCGGTCGAACCGCCGAGTACGGCCGCACGCAGAAGGCTACGACGTTCCACTCTCACTCCAAGAGATGCCGTACCGCCCCGCCGCCGGTCGACGACGGGGGCCGTGCGAGGGAGCGGCACCGACCGTAGGGGGCGGGGATGGACGGGTGGTGGCCGTCGCGTGGCTGCCGGGCGGCGTGCCGGGGGCTTCGGCTCCGACGCCGAGTGGTTCTGCCGGACCTCGCGGCGTCGTCCGCGGAGGGCCTCGCCCACGCGGAGAGCTACCGTCCGGTCACGTCACGTTAGGGTCACGGGTGTTTCATTTCCCCCCGCCCCCTCCGCGGCTCCTGGCTAGGTTCGTCACCTCTTGAACCACCTCTCGGATGCGTTCGAACCACGCGCACCGCCCGGGTCACTCATGTCACGCGGGTCACCGCCGACCGAGCCGACCGAGCCGTCCGAGTCACCAGGGAAGGACCCGCCGTGAACCCGCTCCGCACCCCCGGCGCCCTCGTCGCCGCGCTGGCACTGGCCGCGCTGCCCGCCACCGCCGTCGCCCATGACGGGAGCCACCCGTTCGCGAACTGCGCCGAGGCGTACGCGAGCGGGTACTCCGACATCCCCCGGGGCGACCGGCACTACGGGGCCCACCTGGACCGGGACGGCGACGGCCTGGGCTGCGACAGCCCGCCCGCCGGCTTCGTCCCGGCCGACGACAAGGGGGAGTCCGGCGACACGAGGCCGGACGGCACGAAGTCCGAGGACAAGACGTCCGACGACCAGGAGACCGGGGTCGGTGCCGCCGCGGACGACGGCGGACGGGACGGCACCGACCTCGCCGAGACCGGCGGCTCCGACAGCACCCCGTACATCGCGGCGGGCGGCCTGGTCGCCGTCCTCGCCGGGGGCACGGTGATGCTGGCGGTGCAGCGGCGGCGCGGGAACCGCTGACGCGCGGCGGGCCGGCCCGGCCGCTCGTACGCTGGGAGCGGCGCCGCGCGGAAGGAGCCCCGCATGCCCGGCTGGAGCACCCGTGACATCCCCGCCCTCGACGGCCGGACCGCCGTCGTCACCGGGGGCAACGGCGGCATCGGCCTCGCCACGGCACGCGAGCTGGCGGCCCACGGGGCGCACGTGGTGCTCGCCTGCCGCAGCGAGGCGCGGGGCGCGGCGGCGCGCGACCGGCTGGCGGGGGAGGTCCCCGGAGCGCGGGTCGAGGTGCGGCGCCTGGACCTGGCCGACCTCGCCTCGGTGCGCGCGTTCGCCGGCGCGTTCCCGTACGACCGCCTCGACCTGCTGGTGAACAACGCCGGGGTGATGGCCCTGCCGTACGGGACGACGGCCGACGGGTTCGAGACGCAGTTCGGCGTCAACCACCTGGGGCACTTCGCGCTCACCGGCCTGTTGCTGCCCGCCCTGCTGGCGGCGCCCGGCGCCCGCGTCGTGACCGTCTCCAGCCCGGCGCACCTGATGGGCAACGTCGACATCCGCGACCTCAACAGCGAGCGCCGGTACCGGCGGTGGGCCGCCTACGCCCGGTCCAAGTCGGCCAACCTGCTCTTCGTCCATGAGCTGGCGCGCAGGCTGGCGGCGCGCGGCGCGCAGGTGGTGGCCGCCGCGGCCCACCCCGGGTACGCGGACACCGGGCTGCAGGCGGCCGGGCCGCGCATGGCGGGCAACCGGACCGGTGAACGGCTCGCGCACCTCGGCAACCGCCTGTTCGCCCAGCCCGCTCCGGCGGGCGCGTTGCCGGTTCTGTACGCGGCCACCGCCCCCGGCGTGCGCCCCGACTCCTTCACGGGCCCGGCACTCCTCAACTGGCGCGGCGCCCCCGCCCCCGCGTGGCGGGCACCCTGGACGACGGACGACCGCGCGAGCGCCCTGCTGTGGGAGCACTCGGCACGTCTGACCGGGGTCGACCACGAGGCCCTGCGATCCTGACGACGCTCCGTCAGGCCGCCCGGACCTCGTACGTCGCCACCCGCACCGCCTCGTCGTCCAGGCACCGGCCCGTCTCCAGGTCGAACCGCTGCTTCAGCAGGGGGGACGCGACGAAGGGGCGGCCCCGGTGGGTGCCGGTCAGGCCGCGGGAGAGGACCGCCGCGCCGCCGAACGGGTCACGGTTGTCGATGGCGTACAGGCGGCCGCCGCGGTCCCGGAACAGGGCCACCTGGCCGCCGTCCGACAGCAGGGCCGCCACGCCCCGGCCCGGCTGCAGCCGGGCCAGGTCGCAGACCGGCAGCCAGTGGCCGCCCACCCGGACGTGGACCTTCACCTCGGTGATCTCGGGAGCCAGGGTCATCGCTGGGCGCTTCCTTCCAGGACGTCTTCGGCGCGGGGACGCATGCCGATGGACAGCAGGGGCAGGTCGGGCTTGATCTGGCCGCGCTCCGGGACGAAGCCGACGACCGGGTCGGGGGTGTCGGGCGCGTTCACGAAGGAGACGAACCGGGCGAGCCTCTCGGGGTCCTCGATGGTCTCGGCCCACTCGTCGCGGTAGTGCGAGACATGCGCCGCCATCAGGGACTCCAGCTCCTCGCAGATGCCGAGGGAGTCCTCCACGACGACCTCCCGGACGTGGTCCAGGCCGCCCGGGACGCGCTCCAGCCATACGCTGGTGCGCTCCAGGCGGTCCGCGGTGCGGATGTAGAACATCAGGAACCGGTCGATCAGCCGGATCAGCTCGGCGTCCGACAGGTCCTGCGCCAGCAGGTCCGCGTGGCGCGGGGTGGCGCCGCCGTTGCCGCCGACGTACAGGTTCCAGCCGTTGGCGGTGGCGATCACGCCGAAGTCCTTCGACCGGGCCTCCGCGCACTCGCGCTGGCAGCCCGAGACCGCCGACTTCAGCTTGTGGGGGGAGCGCAGCCCCCGGTAGCGCAGCTCCAGGTCGATGGCCATGCGGACCGAGTCCTGGACGCCGTAGCGGCACCAGGTCTGGCCGACGCAGGACTTCACCGTGCGCAGCGACTTGCCGTAGGCGTGGCCGGACTCGAAGCCGGCGTCGACCAGCCGGGCCCAGATCAGCGGCAGCTGCTCGACGCGTGCGCCGAACATGTCGATCCGCTGACCACCGGTGATCTTCGTGTAGAGGCCGAAGTCCCGGGCGATCTCGCCGATCACGATCAGGCCCTCGGGGGTGACCTCGCCGCCGGGGATGCGGGGGACGACCGAATAGGAGCCGTTGTTCTGGAGATTGGCGAGGAAGTGGTCGTTGCTGTCCTGCAGGGCCGCCTGCTCGCCGTCCAGGACGTAGCCGCTCGCGCCGATCGTCGGGGCGAGGGACGCGATGATCGACGCGACCGCCGGCTTGCAGATCTCGCAGCCGTCGCCGCCGCGGGCGCCGTCCCGGCCGTAGCGGTCGAGCAGGTCCTGGTAGGTGGTGACGCGCAGGGCGAGGACGATCTCGTACAGCTCCTCGCGGGTCTGTCCGAAGCAGCCGCACAGGCCCTTGTCGACCGCGACGCCGGACGCCTCCAGTTCGGCGGTGACCAGCTGGCCGAGGACCTTCACACAACTGCCGCAGCCGGTACCGGCCTTGGTGCACTTCTTCACCTCGGGCACGGTGGTGCAGCTGTGCTCGGTGACCGCGCCGCGGATCGTGCCCTTGGTGACGTTGTGGCAGGAGCAGACGACCGCGTCGTCGGGCAGCGCGGCGGGACCGAGCTGCGCGGGCGCCCCGGCTCCGGCCGGCAGCACCAGCGACTCGGGGGAGACCGGCGGGACGGACCCGGTGAACGCCCGCAGCGTGCCGTACGCCTCCGCGTCCCCGACCAGGATGCCGCCGAGCAGGGTGCCGTCCCGGCCGACGACCAGCTTCTTGTACAGGCCCGCGCGGGAGTCGGAGTACACGACGTCCAGGCAGTCCTCGGTGGTGCCGTGCGCGTCCCCGAAGGAGGCCACGTCCACGCCGAGCAGCTTCAGCTTGGTCGACAGGTCGGCGCCGGTGAAGGACGCCTCGTCCCCGGCGATCGTCGCGGCGGCCGTCCCGGCCTGCTCGTAGCCGGGGGCGACCAGGCCGTACACCCGGCCGTCCACGGCCAGGGCGCACTCGCCGATCGCGAACACCCGCGGGTCGGACACCGTGCGGCACCGCTCGTCGACCGCGATGCCGCCGCGCTCGCCGACCGTGAGGCCGCAGTCGCGGGCCAGCTGGTCGCGGGGGCGGACACCGGCGCTGAACACCACCATGTCGGTGGAGAGTTCGGAGCCGTCGGACAGCCTCATGCCGGTGACGGCACCCGACCCGTCGACCAGGATCTCCTGGGTGCCGACCCCCGTGTGCACGCTCAGACCCATGTCCTCGACGGTGCGCAGCAGCGCGGCGCCGCCGCCCTCGTCGACCTGCACCGGCATCAGGCGCGGCGCGAACTCCACGATGTGCGCCTCCACCCCGAGGCCCTTGAGCGCGCCCGCGGCCTCCAGGCCCAGCAGACCGCCGCCGACCACGGCACCGGTCGTGGCCCGGGACTTCGCGTACTCCTCGATCGCGAGCAGGTCCTCGATCGTGCGGTAGACGAAGCAGCCGTCGGCGTCCCTGTTCGGCACCGGGGGCACGAACGGGTACGAGCCGGTGGCGAGGACGAGCGTGTCGTAGGCGAAGACCTCACCGGAGCGGGCGGTGACCTTGCGGGCCTCCCGGTCGACGTGGACCGCCGGGTCACCGACGTACAGCTCGATGCCGTGCGTCTCGATGAACTCCGCGTCCGTCAGCGACAGGTCCTCGGCGGTGCGGCCCGAGAAGTACGAGGTGAGCGCCACGCGGTCGTACGCCGGACGCGGTTCCTCGCACAGCACGACCACGCGGTGCGTGGCGGTCAGGCCGCGCTCGGCGAGCGCTTCGAGGAAGCGCTGGCCGACCATGCCGTGGCCGACGAGCACGATCGTGGGGGTCGCCCCGGGGGTGGCCGTCATCAGGAGCCTCCATCGTTGGTGAGCAGGTGCAGCAGGGGGGCGTCACCGGGGAGCGGCTCCGCGCCCTCCCAGGCGCGGGCGAGCGCGCCGACGGTGCCGAGTTCGCCGACGAGGACCCCGCCGACCAGGCGGTCGTCGCGGACGACGACCTTGCGATAGGTGCCCCGGGTCGCGTCGGCGAGCTGGACGACGTCGTCACCGGGCCGGGCCTGCGTCTCGCCGAACGCGGCGAGGTCGAGGAAGCCCTCGCCGGCCAGCGTCAGTCGGGTCAGCGCGCGGGTGCCGGTGTAGCGGGCGGTGCCCCCGCCGGTCAGCGAGGCGGCGAGCACGTCGGCCTGCTCCAGCGCGGGCGCGGCGAGCCCGTACACGGTCCCGGCGTGCTGCGCGCAGTCGCCGACGGCCCGGATGCGCGGGTCCGAGGTGCGCAGCTCGTCGTCGACGACGACGCCTTGGGCGACGTCCAGGCCCGCCGCCGTGGCGAGTCCCACCCGGGGGTGCGCACCGCAGGCCAGCACGACGAGGTCGGCGTCGAGCGCGTAGCCGTCGGCCATCTCCACCGAGCGGACCGCCCCGCCGACACAGCGCACGTCCCGGACGCGCAGCGCGGTGTGGACCTCGACGCCGAGGCCGGTCAGGTGCCGCCGGACCAGCGCGGAGGCGGCCGGGTCGAGCTGGCGTTCCATCAGCCGCTCGGACTGCTGGGCGAGCACGACCTGGGCGCCGCGCAGCGCCAGCGCGCGGGCGGCGGAGACCCCGAGGAGCCCGCCGCCGATCACGACGGCCCGCACGCCGGGCCGGACCGCCTCGGACAGGCCGAGGCAGTCGTCCAGGGTGCGGAAGGCGTGGACGCCCTCCGGCAGCACGTCGTCGGGGGTGAACAGGCCGCGCAGCGGCGGGAGCACCGGGTTGGAGCCGGTGGCCAGGACGAGGGTGCCGTATCCGATCGCCTGCCCGTCCGCGAGGTGCACGGTGCGCGCCGCGCGGTCGACGCCGGTGACCCGGCCGCGGACCAGTCCGGGGGGCTCCGGCAGCGCGATCACGTCCGGGCTGTAGCGGCCGGCCAGCACCTCGGCGAGCAGGACCCGGTTGTACGGGCGGTGCTCCTCGTCGCCGACGAGCGTCACGTCCGTGCCGAGCTCGCCGAGCCGCCGGGCGAGCCGTACGCCCGCGAGGCCGGCGCCGATCACCACCACACGCGTATCCGAGGTCATGCCGACGAGCCTGCGGGCCCGGTGTTTCCCGGCAGCATCCCCGCTGTTTCCCGTGCGGAACGCTGCCCTCAGCGGCGGCGGGGCACGGATGTGAGGCGTCGACGGGCCAGGCCGGGGGCGTGGTGAGGGGGCCGGGTGAGGGGAGCGGAAGCTCAGAAGACCCTCATGTGCGTGGACTGTGCAGACATCGGCTGTCTAGGGTCTCGATCATGCCCGACATATCGCTGACCATGGTCGCCGTCCTGTGCCTCGCGGCCCTCGCGGCAGGATGGATCGACGCCGTGGTCGGCGGCGGGGGCCTCCTGCTGCTGCCCGCCCTGCTGCTCGGCCTGCCCGCGGGCACCCCGGCCGCGTACGCGCTCGGCACCAACAAGGCGGTGGCGATCGTCGGCACGACAGGCGCCGCCGTGACCTACGTCCGCAAGGCCCCCGTCGACGTACGGCTCGCCGTGCGCATCGGCCTCGCGGCCCTCGCCGGCTCCAGCGGCGGGGCCTTCTTCGCGGCCGGCATGAGCACCGAGGTCCTCAAGCCCGTGATCATGGTGGTGCTGCTCGCGGTGGGCGCCTTCGTCATCCTGCGCCCCGCCTTCGGCACGGCCCCGGCGCCGGGCCCGGCCTCGCGCCGCCGCGTCCTCGCCGCGATCGGCCTCGCGGGCCTCGGCATCGGCTTCTACGACGGTCTCATCGGCCCCGGCACCGGCACGTTCCTGGTGCTCGCGCTCACCGCCGTGCTGCACCTGGACCTGGTCACGGCCTCCGCCACCGCCAAGATCGTCAACTGCTGCACCAACGCCGGGGCGCTGGCCACCTTCGCCTGGCAGGGCACGGTCTGGTGGCAACTCGCGGCCGTGATGGCCCTGTTCAACCTGGCGGGCGGCACGCTCGGGGCCCGCACCGCCCTGAAGAAGGGCAGCGGCTTCGTCCGGATCGTGCTGCTGACGGTGGTGTTCGCGCTGGTGGCGAAGCTGGCGTACGAGCAGTGGCTCGCCTGACCCGCCGGACCGCTCTCAGCGGCTGCCGGTGAGATGGGCGAAGACGACCACGTTGCCCCGGTAGCCGGTCGCCCGCGAGTAGCCGCCACCACAGGTGATCACCCGCAGCTCGGGTCGGGCCGCCGGGCCGTACACCTTCTCGTCCGGGAAGTTCCTGGCGTCGTACACCTCCACGGCGTCCACGGTGAACACGGCCGTCCCGCCGTCCCGCCGGTCCACCTCGATGGTGCCGCCCCGGCGCAGGGCGCCGAGCCGGTAGAACACGGCGGGCCCGTCGGCGTTGTCGACATGGCCGGCGACGATCGCGGTGCCCTTCTCACCGGGCGTGGTCCCCGACTCGTACCAGCCGGCGAGATCCGGGCGTTCGGCGGGCGGGACGTCGAGGCTGCCCGAGGACGTGAGCGCCAGGCCGGTCAGCGGCGCGTCGACGCGGATCGCGGGGATACGGATGCGGTCGGGCGGGGAGGGGGGCAGGGCCCGCGCGGCGGTCCCGGCGGCCCGCGCCAGGGTGCCCGGTCCGTCCGTGCGCGCGGCCTGCGCCGCCGACGGCTGCGGCGGCGGGTGCGCGGAGCCGTCGGCCAGCAGCAGCACGGCACAGCCGAGGGCCAGCACACTGAACGCGGCTATCGCGGCGTCGCCCATCCTGCGGTCACTGCTCACCTGTGCCTCCTGGGCCGTGCCTCGTCCGCCCTCATCCCCCTCCGGGCCGCGAGGGGCGTCGGACCCGGAGGGGGAGAGGACGTGCGGTACCGGCGGACGGACAGCGGAGGGTGTCCGTCAGATCCCGTCGCCTCTCGCCCGGCGATGCAGGAGCCAGGTACCGCCCGCGGCGGCGACGGCGAGAGCCGTCACACCGGCCGCGGTCCGCACGGGGTCAGGGCCGAACGCGCCGCCGACCCCCGTCTTCACACTTCCCCGTGGATGCGTCTGCCCGCGCGGCGCGGTCAGCGTGACCTCCAGATCGCCGGTGAGCCGCCTGCCGCCCTCCGTGCACGTCGCGACGATCTCGTACGTGCCCGGCTGCGCGCTCGGCGGCACCCGGAACCGCCCGGCCGCCTGCTCGTCGTGGGTGCTGGGCGCCAGCGTGAACGACCCGGCGCCCACCGCGCTGGCGTCACCGGCGGCGGCGCCCCGCGGGCAGAACTCCGTGTGCACGGTGACCTCCCCGCCCGGCTCGACCGAGGACGGGAACACCTCGAGGCCGCCGCTGTCCCCGCCGTGGGCGGGGGTGACGACGAGCCCCACGACGCCGGCGGCCAGCGCGGCCCCGGTCAGCAGACGGGCGGTACGTCGCATCGATGCTCCTCCGAGCGGGAACACGGCCCGCGGCATCCCCATGTGCCGCCGTCTCGGCCGAGCCCCTGCCCTTCCGAGGAAAGTCGCAGCGGCGCGCGAGCGCTTGTCGAGACCGGGCCGGGAGCGGGGTGAACGGGTGCCGCACGGACGGCCCGCGAGACCGGCGCGGATGCCGTTTCAGCAGGTCACCGGCGATTCGCCCGGATCACCCGAGGTGAATCCGTTGTCCGGGGGGACACGCGTGTGAACGGGTGACGCCCGCGCCCGCGCGGTCGTCGCCCGGGTCGGCGTCACCGGTCCGCCAGCACCTCGGCCACCGTCCGCCGGGCCACGGCCGCCAGGACCGGGTTGGTGCCGTTGCCGCAGACGTCGCCGTAGTAGTGCTCGGCCGTGAGCCCGAACCGCAGGGCCCAGCCCCGGCCCCGCTCCCAGGTGGCGTCGTCCGCGCCGGCCGCCGCGCGGAAGACCTCGCGGGTCCCGGCGCCGAGGACGGTCCAGGCCGGCATGAGGTCGGCGGCCGGGTCGCCGGTCCCGAAGCAGCCGAAGTCGATGACGGCGGTGAGACGGCCGGCGGAGGTCAGCAGGTTGCCCGGCAGGAGGTCGCCGTGCAGCCAGGCGGGGGCGCCGCCCCAGTCGGGCACCCGGAGCACGTCCTCCCAGACCTCGGTGGCCGCCCGCGCGTCCAGGGCGCCCGCCGCCCCCAGGTCACGGAGGGCGGCCCGCACGTCCGCGTCACCGAGGGAGACCGGGCCACCGCGGTACGACGGCGGGCCGCCGGAGGCGTCCGCGGACCGCAGCGCCACGACGAAACGCCCCAGTTCCCGGGCGGCCGCGGCGAGGTCGGCGGGCGGGGCGTCGAAGGCGTCCGTGCCGTCCAGCCACGCGTACACCGCCCACGGCAGCCCGTATCCGGCACCCGGCCGGCCCAGGGCGAGCGGCGCCGGGACCGTCAGCGGGAGGTGCGGGGCCAGCCGGGGCAGCCAGTGGTGCTCCGTGCCGACCTGCCGCGCCCCGCCGGGCAGCCGCGGCAGCCGTACGACGAGGTCGGGGCCGAGCCGGAACATCGCGTTGTCGGTCCCGGCGGACGCCACGCGCCGCACGCCGAGCCCGGCCCAGCGCGGGAACTGCTCGGCCACCAGCCGCTCCACCAGCGCCTCGTCGATGTCCAGTTCGTCGGCGTGCATCCGGACCGGGGGCGACTCGGGGCTGGACGGCATGCGGCTCCTCGGGACGGGCGGACGTCGACAGCCGCCAAGGTACGGGCGCGCGCAGCCGCGCGGCCAGCCGATTTCGCACCGGCCGGCCGCGCTCACCGCCCGTGCCGTCAGGCCACGTTCACGGCCTTCCAGGCGGCGCCCACCGCCGCGTACTCCGCGCCGCCGGCCCCGTACAGGTCCTTCGCCGCGTTCAGCGTGGCCGTGCGGGCGCCCACGTAGGTCGTGGAGGACGTCATGTAGACCGTCAGCGCCCGGTACCAGATCCTGCCGAGCTTGGCCCGGCCGATCCCGGTGACCGTCGAGCCGTCGCAGGTGGGGGAGTCGTACCGGACGCCGTTGAGCGTCTTCGCGCCGCTGCCCTCGGCCAGCAGGTACGCGAAGTGGTTGCCGACGCCGGACGAGTAGTGCACGTCGAGCTGTCCGGTGGACGAGCTCCAGCAGTCCGCCGACTTCCCGTCCCGCGACGGCTTGTCCATGTACCGCAGGGCGTCCCGGCCGAGCCCGGGCCGCACGATCCGCTCGCCGATCAGGTAGTCGCCCGGCTCGGCGGCGTTGTCCGCGTGGAACTCCACCAGCGTGCCGAAGATGTCGGAGGTCGCCTCGTTCAGCCCGCCCGACTCGCCCGAGTACGTCAGCGCCGCCGTCTTGGACGTGACGCCGTGCGACATCTCGTGCCCGGCGACGTCCAGCGACACCAGCGGGCCGAGCTGGGTGCCGTCACCGTCGCCGTAGGTCATGCAGAAGCAACTGTCGTCCCAGAACGCGTTGTTGTAGCCGTTGCCGTAGTGCACCCGGTTGAACGAGCCCTTGCCGTCGCCGGCGATGCCGTTGCGGCCGTGCACGTCCCGGTAGTAGTCCCAGGTGACGTCCGTGCCGTACTGCGCGTCCACCGCGGCCGTCGAACGGTCGGCCGTGGTGCCGTCGCCCCAGTGGTCGTCCGCGTCGGTGAACACCGTGGCGGGGGCGCGGTCCAGACAGATCGTCAGGATGCACAGGTCCGTCTTGTTCGCGGCGTCCCCCGTGTACGTGTTGCCGCGCGTCGGGTCCTTGAGCTGGTACGACGGCTGCGAGCCCGAGGTGTGCAGCGGGACCGTGCCCGAGTACAGCGACCTCCCGTCGCCGGTCGCGGTCTCGATGGCGTCCCACGTGTCGATCCGGGCGCCGGTGCGGGCGTCGGTGAGCACCGTGCGGGCGACCGGGTTGCCGAGGGAGTCCTGGGCGACGGCGTCGGTCCGCCAGGCCAGCCTCGGCGTGCCGTGCAGGGCGTCGACGACCAGCTCCGGCCGGGCGGTGAGCCGCCGCAGCGTCTGTCCGGCGTTGGCGGCGCGCAGGACGCCCGCCGCGAGGTCGGCCGCCTTCGGCGCGGCGATGCGGGGGGTGACGCCGGTCAGGGAGAGGGCGCTCCGGGTGGCGCGGGAGGCGCCCCGGTAGGTGCCGTCCTTCGCGAGGTGGACGACGAAGTCGCCGCCAAGGACGGGCAGTCCGCGGTAGCTGCGGTCGTAGCGGACGTGCTGGGTGCCGTCGGCGTCGACGATCACATCCCGCACGGAGGTGTCCTGGCGGGGCGTCAGGCCCAGGGCGCCCGGGTGGTCGGTGAGGACCGCCGCCGCGTTGCGCAGCGCGGTGGCCCTGGTGGGCGTCTCGTCGGCGCCGGCGGTGGGGGACAGGACGGTGGCCATCAGGGCGGCGACGGCGACGGCGACCCCCGCCGTGGCCGGACGGGAACCCTTGAAGTACGGCCGTATTCGGCTCATCGCTCTCCTCGATCTCGGCGGTGACCAAGATTCAAGAGGGCGTGCACATGCCATGGCCAGGGTGACGCCGTGGAGATGTGTGAGGGGAGAGAATCGTTTCCGTGACCCTCTCTCCCCGACTGCCGTTCTTCGTCTACGGAACCCTGCGCCCCGGCGAGCCCCACCACGACACCCTGCTGCGCGGCCGCACCCTCGCCGAGGAGCCGGGACGCCTGAGCGGCGCGCTGCTGTACGACGGTCCGGGCTACCCGTACGCCGTGGAGGAGCGGGGCGCCGGCACCGTCGCGGGCGACCTCGTCACCGTCCGGCCCGAGCACTACCCGGAACTGCTCACCGCGCTCGACCGGCTGGAGGAGTACGCCCCGGGCGACCCGCGCAACCTCTACGAGCGGGTCGCCCGCGAAGTGCTGCGCACCGGCGACGGCACAGCCGTCCGGGCCTGGGTGTACGTCGCCGCACCCGCCGTCGCCGCCCGCCTGCGCAGCCACGGCACACCGCTGGCGAGCGGCGACTGGAAGGCACGAGGCGGGTGATCTGCTAGCGCACCACCGTCTCCAGCCGCACCGCGCACGTCTTGAACTCCGGCATCCGGGACGTCGGGTCGAGCGCCGGATTGGTCAAGGTGTTGGCGCGGCCCTCGCCCGGCCAGTGGAAGGGCATGAAGACCGTGTCGGAGCGGATGCCGGACGTGACCCGGGCGGGGGCCACCGCCCGGCCCCGGCGCGAGACCACGGCCACCGGGTCGCCCTCGGCCACCCCGAGCCGCGCCGCCAGCCGCGGATGCAGCTCCACGAACGGCCCCGGAGCCGCGCTGTTCAGCTCCTCGACCCGGCGGGTCTGCGCGCCCGACTGGTACTGGGCCACGACCCGGCCCGTCGTCAGCAGCACCGGGTACTCCGCGTCGGGTTCCTCTGCCGCCGCCCGGTGCGCCACCGGCACGAACCGGGCCCGCCCGTCGGGCGTGGCGAACCGGTCCAGGAAAAGCCGGGGCGTGCCCGGGTGCGGGACGGCCCCCGCCTCGTCGCCCGCGGCGTCGTCCTCGCGGGCCGGGTCGTCGGCCCGCTCGGTGACGCCGTCGCCGTCCGGCGGCGCGGGACACGGCCAGAACACGCCGTTCTCCTCCGCCAGCCGCGCGTAGGTGATCCCCGAGTAGTCCGCGGGTCCACCGGCGCTCGCGCGCCGCAGCTCCTCGAAGACCTCCTCCGCGTCGACGGGGAAGCCCTTCTCCAGCCCCTCGTCCGCGCCGAGCCGCGCCGCCAGCTCGTGCAGGACCTCCAGGTCGCTGCGCACCCCCGGCGGCGGGTCGATCGCCCGGCGGCGCAGCAGGACCCGGCCCTCCAGGTTCGTCGTCGTCCCCGTCTCCTCCGCCCACTGCGTCACCGGCAGCACCACGTCCGCGAGTTCGGCCGTCTCCGACAGCACGACGTCACACACGGCGAGGAAGTCCAGCGACCTGATCCGCTCCTCGACATGGGCGGCGCGCGGGGCCGACACCACCGGGTTGGAGCCCATGAGCAGCAGGGACCTGATGTCCCCGCCCAGCGCGTCCAGCAGCTCGTACGCGCTGCGGCCGGGGCCCGGCAGCCGGTCCGGGTCGACGCCCCACACACCGGCGACGTGTCGCCGGGCGGCCGGGTCGTCCAGCTTGCGGTAGCCGGGCAACTGGTCGGCCTTCTGGCCGTGTTCGCGTCCGCCCTGCCCGTTGCCCTGCCCGGTCAGACAGCCGTAGCCGGACAGCGGCCGGCCCGCGCGGCCCGTCGCCAGGCACAGGTTGATCCAGGCGCCCACCGTGTCGGTGCCCTTGGACTGCTGCTCGGGCCCGCGCGCGGTCAGCACCATGGCGTGCTCCGGCGCGCAGAACATCCGCACCGCCTCACGCAGTTCCGGAACGGACACCCCCGTGATCCGCTCCACGTACTCCGGCCAGTGCGCCATCGCCGCGGCCCGCGCGTCCTCCCAGCCGGCCGTGCGCTCGCGCACGTACTCCTCGTCGACGCGGCCCTCGGCGACGACCAGGTGCAGCAGCCCGAGGGCCAGCGCGAGGTCCGTGCCGGGGCGCGGCGCGAGATGCAGGTCGGCCTGCTCGGCGGTCCGCGTGCGGCGCGGGTCGACGACGATCAGGGTGCCGCCGTTGTCCCGCAGCTCCTGGAAGAACCGCAGCGACGGCGGCATGGTCTCCGCGAGGTTGGAGCCGACGAGGATCACACAGCCGGTGCGCGCGACGTCCTCCAGCGGGAACGGCAGCCCCCGGTCCAGGCCGAACGCCCTGATCCCGGCCGCGGCCGCCGACGACATGCAGAAGCGGCCGTTGTAGTCGATCTGCGAGGTGCCGAGCACGATCCGCGCGAACTTGCCGAGGCCGTACGCCTTCTCGTTGGTCAGCCCGCCGCCGCCGAAGACGGCGCACGCGTCCGGGCCGTGCTCGGCCCGGGTGCGCGCCAGCCCCTCGGCGATCCGGTCGAGCGCCTCCGGCCAGCTCGCCGGCACGAGCGCGCCGTCCGACCGCACCAGCGGCGTGGCCAGCCGGACCCCGGAGGCCAGCACCGCGGGCGCCGTACGGCCCTTGCCGCACAGCGCGCCCCGGTTGACCGGGAAGTCCGGGCGCTCGACCACCGCGACGCCCCCGTCCCGCGTGGGCGTGAGGTTCATACCGCACTGCAGGGCGCAGTACGGGCAGTGCGTGGGCGTCGCGATGTTCGGCATGCCGTTCAGCGTGCGTCGGGCGTGTTACGGGTGCGCGGGCTCCCCGGTTACACGGGCGGCACGGCGACCTCCCCGCGCGCCCGTGGTCACCGTGAGGCCCGGCCCTGACGCCCGGTGGCCAGCGCGTCGGCGACCCCGGTCTCGCGCCGGCCGAGGAAGCGCGGGTCCGGTTCGACGACGGCGTCCAGCGCCGCCTTGCCGGCCGCGAACAGCTCCCGCACCCCGCCGTAGAACCAGGTGACGTCGTGCCGGGCGGCCACCCCGACGCCGTGGCTCGCGACCCCGGCCTCCTCGCAGAGCGCCACCACCCGCCGGATGTGGAAGTCCTGGCTGATCAGCACCGCCTCGTCGACACCGAAGATCTGCTTGGCCCGGACGCAGGAGTCCCAGGTGTCGAAGCCCGCGTAGTCGCTGACGATCCGCGCGTCGGGCACCCCGTGCCGGACCAGGTACGCGCGCATCGCGTCGGGCTCGTCGTAGTCCTCGCGGCTGTTGTCCCCGGTGACGAGGACGACCTCGATCCGTCCCGCCCGGTACAGACGGGCCGCCGTGTCCAGCCGGTGCGCGAGGTACGGCGACGGCTCGCCGTCCCACAGCCCGGCCCCGAAGACGACGGCGACGTCGGTGCGCGGCACGTCGGCCGCGGTGCGCAGCCGGCCGTCGGAGGCCAGCCGCGTCCAGGTGGCCGGCAGCAGCGCCAGCACGCTCGCGGCCATCACGGCCTGCGCGAGCCTCCGCCGCCCGGCGCGGGTGCGCGGCAGACGCGGCCTCCGCGGACGCATACCCGGCCCCCTCCCAGTACGGCTCCCCGTGAGCCCCCGGTTCCCAGGACGTCCGCACGGCGGGCGCGGTTCACCCGCCCCCACGTGACGGTCTTCACCCCGCTTCGGCGGAACCGCAGGTCAGGCCGCCTCACAGCAGCCCGGGACCGGACCGTGAACCGGGCGTAAGAACCCGTCATTCCCGTGAAACGGGACAGCAACCTCACCCCGCCACCATCGGTCCATGACGGCGTCGAACCCCTCGCACGACGAGTCCCCTACGGCCCACCTCGACAGTACGGCGCACCTCATGAACCGGATCAGCAGCCAGCTCGCCCGCCAGCTCAGCCTGGTCGGCCCCGACGGCCGGCGCCGCCCCGAGCCTCCCCCCGTGCCCGAACGGCCCGGGCGGCACCCCCGTGCGCTCGTGGTCGTCGCCCACGGCAGCCGCGATCCGCGCGCCCTGCGGACGGTGACCGCGCTGCTCGACGAGGTCCGCGCCCTGCGCCCCGGACTGCCGGTCCACCTCGGGCACATCGAACTGAACGAGCCCCTGCTCACCGACACCCTCGCCGCCCTCGGCGACCGTGAGGCGATCCTCGTCCCCCTGCTCCTCGGGCGCGGCTACCACATCAAGCGGGACATCCCCGGGACGGCCGCCGCCTCCCGGGTCCGCGCCCGGGTGGCCGGCGCGCTCGGCCCGCACCCGCTCCTCGCGGAGGCGCTGCACGCCCGCCTGACGGAGGCCGGCTGGCGCACCCCCGAGGACGACGCCACCCGCCGCAGGACCGCCGTCGTCCTGGCGGCGGCCGGCTCCCGCGACCCCGACTCCAAGGTGGACACCGCCCGCACGGCCCGCCTCCTCGCGGCCCGCCTGGGCGTCCCCGTCGTCCCGGCCTACGCCACGACGGCGTCCCCGTCCGTCCCCGACGCGCTCACGGCACTGGCCGCGCGGGGCCGCACCAGGGTGGCGGTGGCGTCGTACTTCACCGCCCCCGGCCGCTTCGCGACCCAGTGCGCCGAGCAGGCCCCATGGATCGCCTCGGCCCCCCTCGGCACCCACCCCGCGACGGCCCGCCTCCTCCTCCACCGCTACGACCGCGCGGCCGCCCCGGCGTCGGCCCCCGCCCTGGCCTCGGCCTGACCGTCCGGCGCACGGCCACGAGCCACCGCACCCACCCGCCGCTCCACCGCCACGACCGGACGCCGGCCCCGGCCCGAACCCCCCGGGACCGCGCCGCGCCCACCCGGCCACGGGCCACCCGCACCGCACCCGCCCGCCGCTCCACCGCCACGACCGGACGCCGGCCCCGGCCCGAACCCCCCGGGACCGCGCCGCGCGCACCCGTCGCGGGCCACCCGCACCCACGCGACGGCGGCTCGTCCGCGCCGCACCGCCACGACCACACGGCGGGGCCGGCCCCGCCCCTGGCCTCGGCGGAACTCCCGCGCCGGACCGCGAGGCCACCCGCCCCGCCCGTCTGGCCGTACTGTCGGTGCATGTACTACGACGAGTCGGCAGTCGAACGCTGGGCGTCGGAACCCGACAAGCGCCCCGGCCGTACGGCCTTCCAACGCGACCGCGCCCGCGTCCTGCACTCGGGCGCGCTGCGCAGGCTCGCCGGCAAGACCCAGGTCGTGACCCCCGGCACACACAGCAACGCCTGGGACCCCAGCCCCCGCACCCGCCTCACCCACTCCCTGGAGTGCGCCCAGGTCGGCCGGGAGCTCGGCGAGGCCCTCGGCTGCGACCCCGACCTGGTCGAGGCCGCCTGCCTCTCCCACGACCTCGGCCATCCCCCCTTCGGCCACAACGGCGAGGCCGCCCTCAACGAGTTCGCCGAGGACTGCGGCGGCTTCGAGGGCAACGCCCAGTCGCTGCGCCTGCTCACCCGGATCGAGCCCAAGCGGTTCACCCCGGAGGGCTCCGTGGGCCTCAACCTCACCCGGGCCACCCTCGACGCCGCCACCAAGTACCCGTGGCCCCGCGGCGCCCACCCCACCGACCCGCCCTCGCGGAAGTTCGGCGTCTACGAGGACGACCGGCCCGTCTTCGACTGGATCCGCAAGGAGGCCCCCGGCACCCGCACCACCTTCGAGGCCCAGGTGATGGACTGGGCCGACGACGTGGCGTACTCCGTGCACGACGTCGAGGACGGTCTGCACGCAGGCCACATCGACCCCAACTGCCTGCACGCCGAGCCGGAGCGCCGAGCGGTCTACGCCGTCGCCGTCGGCCGCTACGTGCCCGCGGACACCGACCCGGAGGAGCTGGCCGCCGCCCTCGACCGGCTCCAGGACCAACCCTGGTGGCCGCACGGCTACGACGGCTCGGCCGTCGCCCAGGCCCGCCTGAAGGACGCCACCAGCCAGCTCATCGGCCGGTTCTGCCTGGCCGCCGAGGGCGCGACCCGCGCCGCGTACGGCGGCGGGCGGCTCACCCGCTACGCCGCCGAACTCGTCGTGCCGCGCGCGACCCGCATGGAGTGCGCGGTCCTGAAGGCCGTCGCCGACCGGTACGTCATGCAGCGCGCCGAGCAGGAACGGCTGCGGGCCGACCAACGGGTCGTCGTCGCCGAACTGGCCGAGGCGCTGACCGCCCGCGCGCCCGACGGACTGGACCCGCAGTTCCGCGCGCTGTTCGACGCGGCCGGTGACGACCGCGCCCGCAAGCGCGTCGTCGTCGACCAGATCGCCAACCTGACGGACGCCTCGGCCGGCGCCCTGCACGCCCGGCTCAGGGGCCGGGCCTGACCCGCCCCGCCCGGGCACCCGAAAGTGACCCTGCGTGGCCTGATCGGGTCACCCCCCCTTCCCGCATCACGCTGCGTGCGGGAGGCTCGTGGGGCGGCACCTTACGAGGAGGCATGAAGTGGTCGACGCGGATCAGACATTCGTCATCGTCGGCGGCGGGCTGGCCGGCGCCAAGGCGGCCGAGACGCTCCGCGCGGAGGGCTTCACCGGGCGGGTGATACTGATCTGCGACGAACGCGACCACCCCTACGAGCGGCCGCCCCTGTCCAAGGGCTACGTCCTCGGCAAGGAGGAGCGCGAGACCGTCTTCGTGCACGAGCCCGCCTGGTACGCGCGCAACGACATCGAACTGCACCTCGGGCAGACCGTCGACGCCGTCGACCGCACCGCGAAGACGATCCGGTTCGGCGAGGACGGCACCGTCGTCCACTACGACAAGCTGCTGCTCGCGACCGGTGCCGAACCCCGCCGCCTGGACATCCCGGGCACCGACCTGGCCGGCGTGCACCACCTGCGGCGGCTCGCGCACGCCGAGCGGCTCAAGGGCGTGCTCACCTCCCTCGGCCGGGACAACGGGCACCTGGTGATCGCCGGCGCCGGCTGGATCGGCCTGGAGATCGCGGCGGCGGCCCGCGAGTACGGCGCCGAGGTCACCGTGGTCGAGCCCGGTCCGACCCCGCTGCACGGCGTGCTCGGCCCCGAGATCGGCGCCCTCTTCGCCGAGCTGCACCGCGAGCGCGGCGTGCGGTTCCACTTCGGGCGGCGGCTGACGGAGATCGTCGGGCAGGACGGCATGGTGCTCGCCGCCCGCACCGACGACGGCGAGGAGCACCCGGCGCACGACGTCCTCGCGGCCATCGGCGCCGCCCCGCGAACCGGCCTCGCCGAGGCCGCCGGACTGGAGATCGCGGACGCCGCGCACGGCCGCGGCGTCGTGGTCGACGAACGGCTGCGCACCTCCGACCCGGACATCTACGCGGCCGGTGACGTGGCCTCCTTCCCGCACGCCCTGTTCGACACCCGGCTGCGGGTGGAGCACTGGGCGAACGCGCTCAACGGCGGCCCGGCCGCGGCCCGCGCGATGCTCGGCCAGGACGTCGTCTACGACCGCGTGCCCTACTTCTTCTCCGACCAGTACGACCTGGGCATGGAGTACAGCGGTTGGGCGCCCGCGGGGTCGTACGACGAGGTCGTGATCCGCGGCGACGCCGGCAAGCGCGAGTTCATCGCCTTCTGGGTGAAGGAGGGCCGGGTGCTCGCCGGGATGAACGTCAACGTGTGGGACGTGACCGAACCGATCCAGAAACTGATCCGCTCCAGGGCCCAGGTGGACACCGAGAACCTCGCGAACCCCCACATTCCACTCGAAGACCTCATCCCATGAGTGTCCGTCCCGCCCCGTAGAATTCACGCGTGGCAGGACGGATCAACGACGAGGACGTGAAGGCGGTACGGGACGCGGTCCCGATCGACGCCGTCGTCTCCGAGTACCTCCAGCTGCGCAACGCCGGCGGCGGGAACCTGAAGGGGCTGTGCCCCTTCCACGACGAGAAGTCGCCGTCCTTCCAGGTCAGCCCCGCCAAGGGCCTCTTCCACTGCTTCGGCTGCCAGGAGGGCGGCGACACCATCACCTTCGTGATGAAGGTGGACCACCTCTCCTTCTCCGAGGCCGTCGAGCGCCTCGCCGCCCAGGCCGGCATCACCCTGCGCTACGAGGAGGGCGGCTACAACCCCTCCCACCAGCGCGGCGAGCGCATCCGCCTGGTCGAGGCCCACAAGATCGCCGCCGACTGGTACATGGAGCAGCTGGCGACCAGCCCGGAGGCCGACACCGGCCGCCAGTTCCTCGCCGAGCGCGGCTTCGACCAGGCCGCCGCCCAGCGCTTCTCCGTCGGCTACAGCCCGCAGGGCTGGGACCACCTCACCCGCTTCCTGCGCGGCAAGGGCTTCACCGACAAGGAGCTCGTCCTCTCCGGCCTGTCCCAGGAGGGCCGCCGCGGTCCCATCGACCGCTTCCGGGGCCGCCTGATGTGGCCCATCCGTGACATCGGCGGCGACGTCGTCGGCTTCGGCGCCCGCAAGCTCTACGAGGCGGACAACGGCCCGAAGTACCTCAACACCCCCGACACGGCGATCTACCGCAAGTCCCAGGTGCTGTACGGCATCGACCTCGCCAAGAAGGACATCGCCAAGGCGTCCCGCGCGGTCGTCGTCGAGGGCTACACCGACGTCATGGCCTGCCACCTCGCCGGGGTCACGACCGCGATCGCGACCTGCGGAACCGCCTTCGGCGGTGACCACATCAAGATCCTGCGCCGGCTGCTGATGGACAACGGCTCGGCCCGCGTGATCTTCACCTTCGACGGCGACGCCGCCGGCCAGAAGGCGGCCCTGCGCGCCTTCGAGGACGACCAGAAGTTCGCCGCCGAGACCTACATCGCGATCGCCCCGGACGGCATGGACCCCTGCGAGCTGCGGCTCGCCAAGGGCGACGACGCCGTCGCCGACCTGGTCGAACCCCGCACCCCGCTCTTCGAGTTCGCGCTGCGCCAGATCGTCGTCCGCTACGACCTGGACACCCCGGCGGGCCGCGCCGCCGCGCTGGACGAGGCCGCCCCGATCGTCGCCCGGATCAAGAACAGCGGCGCCCAGCACGAGGTCGCCGTCCAGCTCGCCGGCATGCTCGGCATCCTGGACACCCAGTTCGTGGTCAAGCGCGTCGCCCAGCTCGCCCGGTGGGCCCGCGAGCGCGGCGGCCGCGGCCCGGCCCCGGCGTCCCGCGGCCCGCAGCAGCCGTACGACGCCGCGCCCCGGCCCCGCGCCACCGGCCCGGCCCTCACCCTGCGCAACCCCGTCTACGCCACCGAACGCGAACTGCTCAAGCTCGCCCTGCAGCGCCCCGAGCTGGTCTCCCCGGCCTTCGACGCGTACGGCGTGGACGAGTTCACCGCCGCGCCCTACGCCGCCGTACGCCAGGCGATCATGGACGCGGGCGGCGCGGAGCACGGCATCCAGGACCCGCAGGAGTACCTGGTCCGCGTCCGGGACGCCGCCCCCGACGACCAGGTCCGCGCGATGGTCACCGAGCTCGCCGTCGAGGCGATCATGCGCAGGACCGTCGACGAGAACTACGCGGGCGATCAGCTCGTCACCGTCCGCCGCCGCGCCGTCGAGCGCCGGGTCCGCGACGTCCAGAGCCAGTTGACCCGCCTCGGCGCGGGCGGCGACCCGGCCCAGCTCGCCGCCGTGCAGAACGAGCTGTGGGTGCTCCAGCAGTACGACCAGGCGCTACGCGCCCACGGCGCCGCCGCCCTCTGACCGGCCCGCGAAGGTCGGCTCCACCGCCCGGACCAGCCGTTCCACGAACGCCTGCTCGTCGTCCGCGTACTGCGGGTACTCGGTGACGAAGTGCCGCCACTCGACGTACCGCAGCGCCTCCACCACGTTGTCGAAGGTCACGTACTCCTGGTACGGGTAGGGCCACTCGCCCGAGAGCCGGAAGACCTCGTGCAGCAGCTCGTACGGCAGCGGCTGCCGCTCGGCGAGCAGCACGGCGTCGTACAGGTCCTTGCCCTGCGCGTACGCGTCGTTGATCAGCCACATCATCTTCCAGGCCAGCGACAGCGCGGGCGAGGCCGCCCGCAGCACCGCTCCGCCCGGCAGCTCCACGGGCTCCGGCGGCTCGGGCAGCCGCTCCTCGAAGACGAAGTCGAGCTGGACGTGGCCCTCGGGCAGGCCCGGCGCGCTCCACGGCAGCACCATGCGGCGGCCGGGTACCCGCTCATAGGTCCAGATGTCCTCCACGGCGGCGCCCTCGGCCGAGACCCGCACGCCGTCCCCCGACGTCTCCTGCGCCGCCCGCGCGATCCCGTCGAGCATCCGCGCGGTGCGCGCCTCCTCCATCCGCCAGGTCTCCGGCACGACGACGAAGTCCAGGTCGCCGGGCTCCCGGGCGGCCTCCCCGAACCAGGCGGCCATCAGCACGCTGCCGCGCAGCACCAGCGCGTCGGCCCACTCCGACCCGGCGATCGCGGTGAGGACCAGGTCCAGCGCCCGGCGCCGGGCCGCCCGCCAGGCGTCCGTGCGGGCGGGGTCGGCGAACGCCGGGTCGGTGGCGCGGTAGGCGTTCGGGTACTGCTTCATGGCCGGGTCGAAGACCAGACGCTGCGAGACGTCCCCGCCGGGCACCGTGCGCAGGGTCCGCGGCAGCTGCCGGTCCAGCCGCGCGGCGTCGTCCAGCTCCTCCCGGGGCATCTCACGCCACAGGTTCCACTCCCGCCAGGACCCGCTCATCGCCCCACCTCCCGCGTCATGACGCCCCCGGACCGTCCGCCGGAGCCCTTCTCGATCCACCCGTCGATCCACCCGTCGTCCACCGACAGATCACTGTCGTACAGCACGAACTCCCGCTCCACGCCCACCACGTCGAGCCCCGCCAGTTCGGCCAGCAGCCCCTCCAGGGCGCGTCCGGCCCCCGCGGCGTCCACCCCGCGGCACCGCTGCGTCACGAACCGCTCGTGGAGGGCGCCGACGACCCGCCGCGCGTTCCACGACAGATGCGCGCCGTACGGCACCACCCGGGCGGCCAGGGCCCCGAGGTCCGTGTCCGCGGGCAGCCGCAGCTTCACATGGTGTTCGAAGTACTGCCCGCCGCCGCACGGCCCGGCCGGCACCTCCGGCGCCCAGGGCGCCGACTCGATCTTGACGCGTACCGGGCTGAACCCGCCCGCCCGCAGCCGCGCCGCCACCTCCTCGGCGCACGCCGCCGCCGCGGCCCGCGAGGGCGCGCCGGCCAGCGTCAGCATGGGCTGCGACGGCACACGGCCGCGGGCCAGTTCGATACAGGTGAGCTTCAGACCCGCGGCGGCCGCCCAGCGGCGCAGCCGCCCGGACTCGGACGCGTCGGCGCAGCGCACCGTCACATGGGTCTCGTACAAGGATCCGGACACCGCCGCATCGTGCCAGACCCCGCCCGGCACGGGCATCCGGGTTTCCCGTCCCACATCACCTCGTGGTCACGGCCCGAACGCAAAAAGTCACCGCACGCCCCTCGTGGCGACGATGTGTCGTACCCCACACTGGGGGGCGGTGCCTGAGTCCTCGGAGCGCGGCCGGTCCGTCCCCCACGGATCCCACACCCCCGCGGTTCCGCTCATCGCGTACGGGACGGACAGCGGCGAGGCCGCCGACTCCGCCCTCGAAGCAGCGCTGCCGTACGCCTCGGCAGCGATCACCCTGGAGGTCGCCCCCGTGCAGACCCAGACCCTCGTCGAGACCGACACCCGTCCGGACGGCGCGGCGCCGGACGCGGACGACGACGTGCTCGCCGCGGTCCCCCCGCAGAGCCGTGCCCCGCACCACCCGGAGTCGGAGCCGCAGGCCCCGCCCGAGCCGCCGGACCCGCCCGCCGAGGCGCTGGACGACGCCACCGAGCCGGTCGAGGCGCCCCTCCCGGCCCGGGTCCGCCCCGACACCGCGGGCCCCACCTCCGACCTCTTCCGCCAGTACCTGCGGGAGATCGGGCGTATCCCGCTGCTCACCGCGGCCGAGGAGGTCGAGCTCGCCCGCCGGGTCGAGGCCGGCCTGTTCGCGGAGGAGAAGCTCGCCCGCACCCCCGACCTGGAGAGCCGGCTCGCCCAGGACCTGGACCGGCTGGTCGTCATGGGCCGGATGGCCAAACGGCGGCTCATCGAGGCCAACCTGCGGCTCGTCGTGTCCGTCGCCAAACGGTACGTCGGACGCGGCCTGACCATGCTCGACCTCGTCCAGGAGGGCAACCTCGGACTGATCCGCGCCGTCGAGAAGTTCGACTACGCGCGCGGCTACAAGTTCTCCACGTACGCCACCTGGTGGATACGGCAGGCCATGTCCCGGGCCCTCGCCGACCAGGCCCGCACCATCCGCGTGCCCGTGCACGTGGTCGAACTGATCAACCGGGTCGTCCGCGTCCAGCGCCGCATGCTCCAGGAACGCGGCTACGAGCCGACGCCGGAGGAGGTCGCCGCCCACCTCGACCTGCCGCCCGAGCGGATCAGCGAGGTGCTGCGCCTCGCGCAGGAGCCCGTCTCGCTGCACGCCCCGGTGGGCGAGGAGGAGGACGTCGCCCTCGGCGACCTCATCGAGGACGGCGACGCCACCTCGCCGGTGGAGTCGGCGGCGTTCCTGCTGCTGCGCGAACACCTCGAGGCGGTGCTGTCGACCCTGGGGGAGCGCGAACGCAAGGTCGTCCAGCTGCGGTACGGGCTCGCGGACGGCCGCCCGCGCACCCTGGAGGAGATAGGCCGCATCTTCGGCGTGACCCGCGAACGCATCCGCCAGATCGAGTCCAAGACCCTCAACAAGCTGCGGGACCACGCGTTCGCGGATCAGCTCCGGGGCTACCTCGACTGACCCCGGCCACGGGCGCTCGGGGGGCCGGCCGCGCGGTTACCCGCGCCCTTCGGGCCGGCCGGCCCCCGCAGCGATCGATCAGTCGACCTCCGCGACCGCCTGCGCGAACTGCGCCTTGTACAGCCGCGCGTAGGCCCCGTCCGCCGCCAGCAGCTCGGCGTGCGCGCCCTGTTCGACGATCGCGCCGTTCTCCATGACGAGGATGGTGTCCGCGTCCCGGATCGTCGACAGCCGGTGCGCGATGACGAACGACGTCCGCCCGTGCGCCAGTTTGGCCATCGCCTTCTGGATCAGCACCTCGGTCCGGGTGTCGACGGACGACGTCGCCTCGTCCAGCACCAGGATGACCGGGTCCGACAGGAACGCCCGCGCGATGGTGATCAGCTGCTTCTCACCCGCGCTGACCCCCGACCCCTCGTCGTCGATCACCGTGTCGTACCCGTCGGGCAGCGTACGGATGAACCGGTCGGCGTGCGCGGCCCGCGCCGCCTCCTCGATCGCCCCCCGGGTGACGTCCCGGGCCGCCCCGTACGCGATGTTCTCCGCGATGGTGCCGCCGAACAGCCAGGTGTCCTGCAGCACCATGCCGATCCCGGCCCGCAGTTCGTCCCGGGACATCCGCGCGATGTCGACGCCGTCGAGCGTGATGCGCCCCGACGACACGTCGTAGAACCGCATCAGCAGGTTGACCAGCGTCGTCTTGCCGGCGCCGGTCGGGCCGACGATGGCGACCGTGTGCCCGGGCTCCACCGTCAGCGACAGGTCCTCGATCAGCGGCTTGTCCGGCTCGTACCGGAAGGACACCTTCTCCAGCGCCACCCGGCCGCGCAGCTCCTCCGGCCGCACCCCCGGCACCGGGTCCGCCGACTGCTCCTCGGCGTCCAGCAGTTCGAAGATCCGCTCGGCGGACGCCACACCGGACTGCACCAGGTTCGCCATCGACGCGACCTGCGTCAGCGGCATCGAGAACTGCCGCGAGTACTGGATGAACGCCTGCACGTCACCGATGGACAGCGCACCCGACGCGACCCGCAGCCCGCCGACCACCGCGACCAGCACATAGTTGAGGTTCGACACGAACAGCATCAGCGGCTGCATGATCCCGCTGTTGAACTGCGCCTTGAACCCGGCCTCGTACAGCGCCTCGTTCTGCTCGGCGAACTGCCGCGCCGACTCCTCCTGACGGCCGAACACCTTGACCAGGGTGTGCCCGGTGTACATCTCCTCGACGTGCGCGTTCAGCTTGCCGGTCGTGCGCCACTGCTGCACGAAGTGCGGCTGCGAGCGCTTGCCCACCCGGGTGGCCACGACGAACGACAGCGGCACGGTCACCAGCGCGACCAGCGCCAGCAGCCACGACACCCAGAACATCACGGCCAGCACCCCGATGATGGTGAGCACCGAGTTGATCAGCTGGCCCATCGACTGCTGCAGCGTCTGCCCGATGTTGTCGATGTCGTTGGTCGCCCGCGACAGCACCTCACCGCGCTGCCGCTTGTCGAAGTACGACAGCGGCAGCCGCGACAGCTTCGTCTGCACGTCCTCGCGCATCCGGTACATCGTCCGGTTCACGGCCCGGTTCACCAGCCGTGTCGCCACCGCCATCAGCAGACCCGCGGCGCCGAACACCGCGAGCGCGACCAGCAGGACGTCCCCCACGGCCGTGAAGTCGATGCCCTGACCCGGCGTGAAGTCGGTGCTGCGCAGCATGTCGGCGATCCTGCCGTCGCCGCGCTCCCGCATCGCCGCGAGGACCTGCTCCTTGGACATCCCGGGCGCGAACTGCCGCCCGACGATGCCCGCGAAGACCAGGTCGGTGGCGCGGCCGAGGATCTTCGGCCCGGCGACCGACAGACCCACGCTCACCACGACGCACACCAGCAGCGTCCAGATGGTCAGGCGCTCCGGCTTGAACCGCGCGACGAGCCTGCGGCCCGACACCTTGAAGTCCAGCGAACGCTGGTCGGGACCGCCGCCGGCCATCATCCGTCCCATGGGCCCGGCCATCAGGCGGCCTCCGCTTCCGTCAGCTGGGAGAGCACGATCTCCCGGTAGGTCTCGTTGTCGGCCATCAGCTCGTGGTGCCGGCCGGTGCCGACGACCCGCCCCTCGTCGAGCACGACGATCCGGTCCGCGTCCCGGATCGTCGCCACCCGCTGGGCGACGATGACGACGGTCGCCTCGGCGGTCTCCCGCGACAGCGCCGAGCGCAGCGCGGCGTCCGTGGCGTAGTCGAGGGCGGAGAAGGAGTCGTCGAACAGGTAGATCTCCGGGCGCTGCACCAGCGTCCGCGCGATCGCCAGCCGCTGCCGCTGCCCGCCCGAGACGTTGGTGCCGCCCTGGGCGATCGGCGCGTCGAGTCCGCCCTCCAGCCGCTCCACGAACTCCTTGGCCTGCGCCACCTCCAGCGCGTGCCACAGCTCGTCGTCCGTGGCGTCCGGATTGCCGTAGCGCAGGTTCGTGGCGACCGTGCCCGCGAACAGATACGGCTTCTGCGGGACCAGGCCGACGGTGCGGGCGAGCAGCCGCGGGTCGACGCCGCTCACGTCCTCGCCGTCGACGAGGATCCGGCCCTCGGTCGCGTCGAACAGGCGGGGCACCAGGCCCAGCAGGGTCGACTTGCCGCTGCCGGTCGAGCCGATCACCGCGGTCACCTCACCGGGCCGGGCGACCAGGTCGATCGACTTCAGCACCGGCTCCTCGGCACCGGGGTAGCGGAAACCCGCGCCCCGGATCTCCAGATGGCCGTGCCGGCGCAGCTCGGTCACCGGCGCGGTCGGCGGGACCACGCTGGAGGAGGTGTCCAGGACCTCCTGGATACGCTCGGCGCACACCTCGGCGCGCGGCACCATCATGAACATGAAGGTGGCCATCATCACGGACATCACGATCTGCATCAGATAGGCGAGGAACGCCGTCAGATCGCCGATCTGCATCCCGCCGCTGTCGATGCGGTGGGCGCCGAACCAGACGACCGCGATGGACGACAGGTTCACCACCGTCATGACGATCGGGAACATCAGCGCGAGCAGCCGGCCCGTGGCCAGGGCCATGTCGGTGAGCTCGGTGTTGGCCTTCCGGAACCGCTGCTGCTCGTACTCGTCGCGGACGAACGCGCGGATCACCCGGTTGCCGGTGATCTGCTCGCGCAGCACCCGGTTCACCGTGTCCAGCCGCACCTGCATGGCCCGGAACAGCGGCCGCAGCCGGCGCACGATCAGCGTCACGCAGATGCCGAGGACCGGCACCACCGCGACCAGCACCGCCGACAGCGGCACGTCCAGACCGAGCGCGAGGACGATCCCGCCGACGCACATGATGGGCGCCGAGACCATCAGCGTGAACGTCATCAGCGCCAGCATCTGCACCTGCTGGACGTCGTTGGTGGTCCGCGTGATCAGCGAGGGCGCCCCGAACTGGCCCACCTCGCGCGCCGAGAACGACTGCACCCGGTCGAAGACGGCGGCTCGCACGTCCCGCCCGAGTGCCGAGGCGGTGCGGGCGCCGTAGTACACGGCACCGACGTTGCACACGACCTGCGCCAGCGAGATGCCGATCATCAGAGCGCCGTAGGACATGATGTAGCCGGTGTCGCCGGTCACGACGCCCTTGTCGATGATGTCGGCGTTCAGGGTGGGCAGGTAGAGCGTGGCGCAGGTCTGCAGGAACTGCAGCAGCACCAGCCAGCCGATGGGTTTTCGGTAGGGCCTGAGATAGGTCCGCAGGAGTCGTATGAGCACGAGGCTTCTCTCGGAGTGATCGGGTCGGCGACGGGGCGGTGGCTTGGTTGCCCCTGGCCCCTATCGTGCGACACTCCCGCGGCGTTACCTCAACCGATTAAGCCGTCAGCGGCGCTCCGTACGGCCTTCCGGGTGCCGCTTCCTACCGGTCTCTTACCTTCCGCTCCCGCCCGGCCCTCCCCGGCGCCCTACCGGAACGCCCCGGGGTGCGTCTGCTCCCGCACCGACACGAACTGCTGCCGCACCGCCTGGCCCACCGCCAGCTCGTCGCCGGGCTCCAGCACCTGCGCCGCCGGGCCCTGCCAGAGCGGCGGGGTCCGCGGGTCGAGGGTGCCCTGCGTGGCACCCAGCGCCCACGCCGCCTGCCGGGCCGCGCCGATCGCCGCGTAGTCGGCGGGCTGCGGGACGACGACCTGCGCCCCGAACAGCGACGGGGCCGCCGCCTGCACGGCCGGCAGCTCGGCGGCCGCCCCCAGCAGGAAGACCCGCCGCACCTCCACGCCCCGGCCGCGCAGCACGTCCAGCGCGTCCGCGAGCCCGCACAGCATGCCCTCGAAGGCCGCCCGCGCCAGGTGCTCCGGCTTCATCGACTCCCGGCGCAGCCCCGACAGCGTGCCCGCGGTGTGCGGCAGGTTCGGCGTCCGCTCACCCTCCAGATAGGGCAGCAGCACCAGCCCGTGGGCGCCCGGCGTCGACTTCATCGCGAGGTCGGACAGGCTCTCCAGGTCGGGCAGCGAGAGGAGTTCGGCGGTGCCGCGCAGCGTGCGCACCGCGTTGAGCGTGGTGACGACGGGCAGATGCATACCGGTCGCGTCGGCCAGGGAGGTGATGATCCCGGAGCCGTCCACGAGCGCCTCGGGGTGCACGGCCATCACGGACCCGGACGCGCCGAGCGAGACGACCGCGTCGCCCAGCCCGATGCCGAGCCCGAACGCGGCGGCCATGGTCTCGCCCGTCCCCGCGGAGATCAGCAGTCCCTCCGGGGTCGTACCGGCCGCCTGGGAGGGGCCGATCACTTCGGGCAGCATGGCCGGGTGGCCCAGCGCCAACTCCACCAGGTCGGAACGGTAGGCGCCGCCCGCCGCCGACCAGTAGCCGGTGCTGGACGCCCCGCCCCGGTCCGTGGTCCGCCGCACCGGCCGGCCGAGCAGTTGCCACACCAGCCAGTCGTGCGCCTGCAGCAGGACGGCGGTGCGCGCCGCGTGCTCCGGCTCGGTCTTGGCGAGCCAGCGCAGCTTGGTGACCGGCTGCGCCGCCTGCGGCACGCACCCCACCGCCTGCGCCCAGGCCTCGCGCCCGCCGAGCGCGTCGATCAGATCGGCCGCCGCGACCTGGGCCCGTTTGTCGCCGCCGACCATCGCGGGGCGCACGGTGTTGCCCTGCGCGTCCACGGGCACCAGGGCGTTCTGCTGCGCGGACACGCCGATGGCCTGCACGCCCTCCAGCAGTCCGCCGCCGGCGGCCTCACCGAGGGAGAGCAGCCACGCCTGCGGGTCGACGTCGGAGGGGCGCCCACCGTCCGGCGACTCCACCGGGTGCGGGGCATACCCCTGCCTGAGCACGGCACCCGAGTCCGTGTCACAGACGACGATGCGAGTGAAATCGGGCGAACTGTCCAGCCCGGCGACTATCCCCATGGCCCAGATTGTGCCGCAGTACCGCGCCTGTCCGGGCCACGGGCCGCTCAGGTGTTGCTGGTACCCCAGTCGTCCCCGGCGCCTCCGTTGTGCGCACTGCGGTCGCGGAGGCCGCGGACGCGATCGGCGACGGCCGCGGGAACGCGGTCCCCGACCTTGTCGCTGACCGTGTGGTACGCCTTGCCCGCGAAGACACGGCCCTGCTGGGCCGCCGTCTCGGCGGTGTTGCGCACCGCGGGGTTGTGGGAGATCTCCCGGGCCGTCTTCTTCAACTGCTCGTAACGCTCGCGTCCGGCGCGAGTGCCGAGCACGTAACCGACGGCGAGTCCGATGACGAACGTGAGCCGGTATCGCATGGCGGCCACCCTTCCCTTGCGTAGGTCCCTGATGCGGCGTCGGCGCCCCGGGGGGAACCGATTGGCGGAGCACCCCCCTGCTTGCGCTAATGTATGTGTCGCAGCGAGCGCACGCCCCCTGGCGAATACCCAGGTAGGCACGTTCGATGCAACGAGGCATTCCTCCGTAGCTCAATTGGCAGAGCAGCCGGCTGTTAACCGGCAGGTTACTGGTTCGAGTCCAGTCGGGGGAGCTCGGTCCTCCGTAGCTCAATTGGCAGAGCAGCCGGCTGTTAACCGGCAGGTTACTGGTTCGAGTCCAGTCGGGGGAGCATGCTGAACGAGGACCCCCGAAGGGGTCCTTTTTCATGCCTTCCCACCTGCGGCGGGAACCGTGCAGGTCGCGGCGGTGTCCTTCAGGGCATGCGAAGTCGACCATACGAAGCAGGAGATCGTATGAGCGGCTATGCTGCGGCAGACGGCGCGCACACATGTACGCGACACGCCGCTATGGGGCGGTAGCTCAGCCGGTTAGAGCAGCGGACTCATAATCCGTCGGCCGTGGGTTCGAGTCCCACCCGCCCCACCAGGCGCCACCCGTGCAGAAACGATGCGACCAGGCCGTTGCCGGGGAATCACTCGCAGATGATCTCGTCCCGCGGGTCGTAGTGCGTACGGAACGGCTCCCGCTTCACCACCCGCCCGTCCTGGACGAAGACCCGCTGCACGGTGACGTCGAATCCCTCCAGTGGAGTCTGCGGGACGCACCGCTCGCCGCTCAGGACCTTCCGCTCCGGCTGCTTCACGTTGGTGCGCGGGCCCTTCACCGAGCCGATCTCGTCGTACTTGCGGGTGCCGAGGAACGACACCGTCACCGAGTGGTCGGTGGACTCGGCCCGGATGTAGAGGGCGTGGCCGGAGTCGTTGGTGAAGCGCAGGTCCAGGCTGCCCCAGGCGACCGTGGCCTCCCGGCCCTCCGGGTAGCGCTCGATGTAGAACGAGTGGGCGCCGTGCTCGACCGGCTTGACGCCCGCGAACCACAGCGCGTTGAAGACGGTCGTGGCGACGGCGGAGACACCGCCGCCGGGCGCCTTCCTGAACTCGTCGTCGAAGATCATGATGCCGTCGACGAACCCGTTCTCCGGGGTGCGTTCGCCGACCCTGCGGTTGAAGCTCCACGTCTCGCCGGGCATCACGACGGAGCCGTTGATCAGCTCCACCGCGCGGCCGATGTTCCGGGTGCGGTAGGGCGCCGGCTCGAAGTCGACCGTGAACGACGACATCCGCTCGCGCAGGCCCAGCCGCTCCACGTTGGCCCGGCTCACCTGAGGCTCGCTCACCCGTGTGGCGATCTCGCCGCTGCGCGCGGCGCCCCGCCTCGTCAGCAGCGGCAGCACGGCCTTGCCCAGCGCCTTGTCGGTGACCACATGGCCCGCGTGGCCGTCCTCGGCGACCCCGACCCGGTCGCCGACCAGGCGCAGCTCGGCGTTGGCGGCCCGGGTGGGCAGGGCGGACAGCGGCCTCGCCACCGCCGGGTCGGCGCGCAGCCCCGCCGCGTCCAGCTTCGGCGTGAGCCGGCCCGCGGCGTCCGGGCGCATCGTCAGGTACCGGCCGAGGACGGGCTGCTCGACGGTGAAGCGGTGCCCGGCGGCGGTGAGCGTGACGGGCGCCGACATGGCGGGACGGGCGAACTCGCGCACCGCCCGGTCGAGCTCGCGTCCGGTCACCTTCGGTGCGACCGCGCGGGCCGGCAGCGTGGTGACGGCACGGGCGTCGCCGCGCTGGAAGGCGTCGCGCAGCGGGGCGACCGCCGCGTCCGTGTCCAGGGCGTACCCCGGGTGCGGGGCGACCGTGCGGACCTCGCCGTCCCCGAACACGACGGCGCCCTCGCGGACCTTCTGGTCGGCGTCCCGCGCGACCTTCTTCAGTTCGGCGCGGGCCTTGTCCTCGTCGACGCTCACCGAGGGCTCGACGGGGCCGCCCGAGCGGAACAGGCCGCCGATCACGGTGAACGGGTCGAGGGCGCCGCTGCGGCTGGCCCGGTCGACGGTCCGCTCGTGGTCGAAGGCGATGCCCAGCCGGCGGGGGTCGACGGTGCCCTCGCGGTCGCCGACCGTCACACGGAACTTGCGGGCGGCGGCCGGCGCGAGGCGGTCGTCCAGCCTGTGCACGGCGTCGGCGCGGCTCAGCCCGCCGATGTCCACGCCCCGCACGGTCGTCCCGTCCTCTATGTCCCCGCCCGCCGCGAGGAGCCCCGCGAGATACAGGCCGCCGAGGCCCACGGCCAGGGTGCCGCCGGCCAGGACGTACGGACGGACGGAGGCCACGCGGGACGACGGGCCCTTTCGCGGCGATGAGGGGGCGCGCAGACGCATGGGTCTCCCGGGCGGACGAGTGCTGGACGGAGCGCAGCGCGATGCGGCGCTGCGCTCGAAGGCAAACACATCCAGCTAGCCACAAGGGGATGAAAACGCCTATGCCGAACACCACGTATGGTCCGGATCACGCCTGCGCCGTAGCCGCCCGGACGCCGGACGGCCCCGGGGACACGCCCCGGGGCCGTCCACACCCCACTCGGTGCGTGAGGGTTCTCACCTGTCCGTCCGGGCCTCCTCGCCTCCGGCCGCCGCGAGCGCCCTGTTGCGGCGGACGGACGCCAGGAAGGACGAGACGATCAGCACCACGCCGACCAGGCCGGTGATGATCTCGCTGATCTGGTACTGGATGGTGACCAGCAGGATCACGGCGAGGGCGCCGATGGCGTAGTGGGCGCCGTGCTCCAGGTACACGTAGTCGTCGAGGGTGCCCTGGCGGACCAGGTAGACCGTGAGCGACCGGACGTAGAGGGCGCCGATGCCCAGGCCGAGCGCCATCCAGAAGATGTGGTTGGTGATGGCGAAGGCGCCGATCACGCCGTCGAAGGAGAACGACGCGTCCAGCACCTCCAGATAGAGGAAGAGGAAGAACGCCGCCTTGCCGGCGAGCGCGGCCACCGGCCGTCCGCCCTCGGCCCGGGCCCGCCGCTCCTCCTCGTGCTCGCGTTCCTCCTCCGCCTCCAGGCGGTGCTCGAAGTACGAGGACAGACCGCCCACGGCGAGATAGGTGATCAGTCCCGCGACCCCGGCGAGCAGGACCGTGGCCGCCTTGTCCGCGTGGCCCCCGCTGACGTGCGCGTGCCCGGCGACCGTCATGGCCGCGACCAGCAGCACGATCAGCGCCGCACAGGGCGCCAGCCGGTCGATCCGCCCGAGCCGCGCCAGGGGGCGCTCCAGCCGGGTCAGCCAGGTGATCTCCCGCTCCTCCAGGACGAAGTCCAGGAAGATCATCAGCAGGAACATGCCGCCGAACGCGGCGATCGCCGGGTGCGCGTCGGTGACGAGGGCCTCGTAGCGGTCCGGATCGTCCACCGCCAGCCGCACGGCCTCGGCGGGCCCGACCCGGGCACTGATGGCGACGATCACGACCGGGAACACCAGCCGCATGCCGAACACGGCGATCAGCACGCCGACGGTCAGGAAGATCCGCTGCCAGAAGGCGTTCATCCGCTTCAGGATCCCGGCGTTGACGACCGCGTTGTCGAAGGACAGCGAGATCTCCAGCACGGACAGGATCAGCACGACCCCGAGCGCCTCCCAGCCCCACAGCCACGCCGCGAGGACGAGGCCGACCACGGTGACGCCCATCGACCAGCCGAAGGTCCTCAGCAGCATCGGCGGACCGCCGCGTTCGCTGCGGGGGCGAGCGGGGCGCGTGCCGCGCCGGGGGAGGGCGGGCGAGGGCCGGCCACGAGGGGCATCACGGTCTCCAGGGGGTCGGGCGGCGCTGGGCGCGCGCGGCGGACGGACGACGAGCCGGACTGCCGACGGCCCCACCAGTACCAGGCGGATCACGGTGTAAACCGGGTGCGACACGGGACCGCCCCGGCCCGGCGGCCCTCACCCGTGAGGCCCGTCGCCGGTTCAGGGACGTTCCCAGGCGCCTCCCGTCGTGCGTTCGGCCGGGCCGACCAGCGCGACGATGTCGTCGGAGGCCACGTCGTGCAGCCGGAGCGCCAGGTCCTTCAGGGCGCGGCAGGCGGCCAGCTCGTCGCCGATCTCGGGGATGCTGCGGTCGTCGGGGTTGCGGTGGGCCGTGCCCCGGCCGGTGACGGTCGACGTGTCCGGGGTGGTCAGCAGGGCTTCGGCGAGGGTGTCGTCACCGTCCTCGGTGATGTGGATACGGACGGTCCAGTTCTTGTCGTCCATCGCGATCACTTCCGTGGGAGGAGGTCCCTACGCACGAGCGTGCGCCTGTTCCCCCGGCCGGGTCCACCCCACCCCCTCTCGGGGGGCCGTCTCCTCCCACGGGAGCACGTCCGCTCCCAACCGCTCCCACCGCGCAGGCATGACAACTGCCTGCGTGGGCACGATGTGCCGAAAGGTTGCGAAGAGAAGGCTGGTCGCAACGGACCCGACGGACCAGGAGGGCGCCATGAAGGGCCAGACGTACGTACGCGTTCGGGTCACCCGCCGGCCGGCCGCTCCCCGTGACACCCGGGGCGAGATCGACCGGCGCACTCCCTCGGGCCGGATCCTTCCGTACTGACCGGCTCAGGTCGCCGGGTCCAGCTCCAGCGGCTCGATCATGCCCTCCAGCATGGTGCCGAGGCCCTGCACGGCGCAGATGTCGGGCCGTTCGGCGATGTGCACCGGCATGCTGGTGGCCTGCCGCAGCATCTCGTCGAAGCCGGGGAGCAGGGCGCTGCCGCCGACCATCATGATCCCGCGGTCGGCGAGGTCGGCGACCAGGTCCGGCGGGCAGTCCCGCAGCACCTTGCCGATGCTGTCCAGGACGGCGGTGAGCGGAGTCTGGATGGCGTCCCGCACGGCCGCGGTGTCGACCTTCACGGACCGGGCGAGCCCGGTGCAGACGTCCCGGCCGTGGATCTCCGTGGAGGTGGGGCCCTGCGAGGTGAGCCCGTTGCCGGACAGCGCGAGCTGGAGCGGCCGCACGTTCTGGCTGGGCAGCATCAGTTCGTGCTCGTGCCGCAGGTGCTGCACGATCGCGTGGTCCACGGCCTCGCCGCCGACCCGGATCCGCTCGGCCGTCACGATGTTGCCCAGCGACAGCACGGCCACCTCGGTCGCGGCGGCCCCGCACACCATGATCATGCTGGCCTCGGGCTGCTCCACGGGCAGTCCGCAGCCGACGGCGGCGGCGATCAGGGTGTCCACCAGCTCCACCCGGCGGGCGCCGAGGCCGACCAGCGTCTCGATGGCGGCGCGCTGGGCGAGCGGATCGGCGTCGTGCGGGGTGCAGACGGCGGCCCGCAGGAAGGGCCTGCGGCGCAGACTGCGGCGCATCTTGTCGCCCAGCAGATGCCGCAGCATGCGCTGCGCCATCTCGATGTCGACGACGGTGCCCCCGGAGACGGGCCGCACGACGCGGATGTAGTCCGGGGTGCGGCCGGTCATCCGCTCCGCGAACTCGCCGACCGCGATGAGCGCGCCGGTGCGGGTGTTGACGGCGGCGGCGGAGGGCTGGTCGACGACGAGCCCGGCGCCCTTCACATAGACGCGGGTCCTGGCCGCCCCCAGGTCGACGGCGAAGTGGCAGCGTCGCAGCTGCTCCAGCGTGGCGGTCATGGCGGTCCTCCCGAGAGCGCAGACCATGGGTCCGCCGGGTGGGTGGCGGGCCTCGCGTGGGGTGCGTGGTCGTGGTGTCGCAAGGCCGTACGTGTGGCGGCCTCCCTCGCATCGTGCGTGCCGCCGGGTGCCGGGCGCACTCCGGAGGGGGCCGGGCGGGGTGCCGCTGAATGGGGGGTTCTGTCCCTGAGGGAGCGTCAGGAGGCGTGTCGGAGCGCGGGGAGCGGGACCGGTTCGGGTACGGCCGCCCCGTCCCCCTGGGGTGCTCCCAGGGGGAGTCCGCCTACCCTTCGACGACGCCCCGGACCAGCCCCGCCTCGACGAGGTCCTGCGGCCGCAGGCGGAGCTGGTCCGCCGTCGCGTCCACCTCGTCCGGGCCGCGCTTGAGGATGGCCGCCGCGAGCTCCGGCGCGATCACCGAGAAGTAGCTGTCCGGTGTGGCCCAGGTGTTGCCCGGGGCCGCGAGGGCGAGCGCGCCCCCGGAGCCGCCCTCGCCGATCAGCAGGGTCGTCACCGGGGTGCGGACCGACGCCAGCACCGTGAAGAGGTCCGCGACGGCCGCGCCGACGCCCTCGCGCTCCGCCTCCGCGTCGTTCGCGGCGCCCGGCGTGTCGACCAGGGTGAGCACCGGGATGCCGAGCCGGTCGGCGAGCCGGATCAGCCGGGCGGCGGTGCGGTATCCGGCGGGCCGGGTGGCCGTCCCGGTCTGCGCGGCGTACGCGACCGTCCGGCCCTCGTGTTCGCCGAAGCCGCACAGCACGCCCTCGGGATCCGCGCCGCCGCAGCGGTCGCCGGTGAGGGGGACGCGGTGCGTGAAGTAGGCGTCCAGATAGCGTGCCGCACGCGGGCGTTCGGGGGCACGGGCGCGCCGCACGGCGTCCCGGCCCGAGCCCGGCGCCCCGGTGTCGCCGCCGAGCGCGCGCGGCGGGGGAGCCGCCTCGCCGGAGGGCGCCGTCAGCAGCCGCAGCCAGCGGCCCAGTTCATGGCGCAGCCGGCCCGGCCGGACCAGCGCGTCCACCGCGCCGGACGCCAGCTGGGCCTCGGCCGTGTACGCGGCCGGGTCCGCGTCCGGCGGGCGGACCCGGGAGCCCGCGAAGCCGATCTGGGCGCCGGGCAGCGCGAGCGTCACGTCGGCGCCCGCGCCGAGCGTCGCCCAGCCGCCGCCGGTCGTCGGGTCCCGCAGCACCGCGATCTGCGCCAGCCCGGCCTCCCGGGTGAGCGCCGACTGCCGTGCCACCCGCTGGAGTTGGGTGAGGGCGGCCATGCCCTCCTGCATCCGGCTGCCGCCCGTCGCCACCAGCGGCACCACCGGGAGCCGGTGGGCGCGGGCGTGCCGGTACGCCGCCTCCAGCCGGTCGCCGGTGCGTACGCCGAGCGAGCCGCCGAGATAGCCGAACTCGAAGGCGATCAGCATCGCGCGGGTGCCTTCGACGACGCCGGTGCCGCACACCACGGACTCCTGCTCGCCGGTGCGGGCGGCGGCGCGGGCGCGGGCCTCGCCGTAGCCCTCCCAGTCCAGTGGGCCGTCGGGGCGGTCGCCGGGGGGCGGGCCGCCGTCCTCGGGGCGCAGTTCGGTGAAGTCCTCGGCCACCAGGGCGATGACCTGGCGTGCCGTCAGGCGTTCCGTCATGCGCCCAGCGCCCGCTTCATGATCTTCCCCATGTCGTTGCGGGGCAGGACGTCGAGGTGGTGCACGCGGCGCGGGCGCTTGTGCGGGGCGAGCCGCCCGGCGACGTGGTCCGCCAGTTCCTCGGCCGACGGGGGCGCCTCGGGGTCCGCCGGGACCACCCAGGCCACGATCCGCTCGCCGAGGTCCGGGTCCGGCTCCCCGGTGACGGCCGCCTCCCGCACCCCGGGGTGCTCCAGCAGGGCGTTCTCGATCTCCCCGGCGCCGATCTTGTACCCGCCGCTCTTGATCAGGTCGGTGGCCTTGCGGCCGACGATGCGGACGTAGCCGTCGGGGTCGCGCACCGCCATGTCACCGGTGCGGAACCAGCCGTCCGCCGTGAAGGCGTCCCGCGTGGCGTCGGGCCGGTTCAGGTACCCGGTGAACAGGTTGGGGCCGCGCACCTGGATCTCGCCGACGCTCTCGCCGTCGTACGACGTCAGGGGGGTGCCGTCCTCCTCGACCAGCCGCAGCTCCACCCCGGGCAGCGGCACACCGACCGTGCCGGCACGGCGTTCGCCGTCGGCGCGGACGCTGGTGTTCATCAGCGTCTCCGTCATGCCGTACCGCTCGACGACCCGCTGCCCGGTCGCGGCGGTGATCCGCTCGTGGTCGTGGACGGGGAGCGCCGCGGAGCCCGAGACGAGCAGCCTGGCCCTGCCCAGCGCCTGTGCCAGGCCGGGCTCACCCGGCAGCGCCTGCGCGATCCGGTGGTACATCGTCGGCACGCCGAACAGCATGGTCGCGCCGTCGTCCAGTTCCCGGGCCACCCCCTCGGTGCCGAACCGGCCGAGGTGGCGCAGCGATCCGCCGCGGCGCAGCGGGCCGAGCACGCCGAGGACGAGACCGTGCACATGGAACAGCGGCAGGCCGTGAACGAGGACGTCCTCGCCGGTCCACCCCCAGGCGTCCGCGAGCGCGTCCAGGGTGTGCGCGACGGCCCGGCGCGGGATCACGGCGCCCTTGGGCGGGCCGGTGGTGCCGGAGGTGTAGACGACCAGCGCAGCCTCCCCGTCGGGCACCTCGGTGCCGGGCAGTACGCCCGAGGCGCGCACGTCGACGTCGACGCGTTCCAGACCGGCCAGCGGGGCGGGCAGTTCGTCGCCCGGGGCGGCGAGCACCGCCGAGGGCGCGCTGTCGGACAGGATGTGCCCGAGCTCCCGGTCGCCGGAGCTCGGGTTGAGCGGGACGGCGGCGACCCCCGCCTCCAGCGCCGCCACCACCGCCACGGCGGTCTCCAGCGCGGGCGTCGCCCACACCGCGACGCGGCCCGCGCCGCCGATCCGCGCGGCGAGGGCACCGGCGGCGGCGCCGAGCTCGCCGTAGGCCAGGGCGCGGTCGCCGAACCGCAGGGCGGCCCGCCCCGCCGGGGCGTCCACGAGGGCCGGGAAGAGAGAGGACACGCGTCGTACTCCTTGACTGCTCGACGGGGACGGCCGGCTGACCGCCCGACGGACACCGTGCACCGGGACGCCGGGCTACGCCCAGCCCGGTACGACCATCGCCAGCCACACCACCGCGGGCACCACGGCCACCACGATCCCTCCGTACACCATCAACTGCCGGAAGAAACGCTCCCGGTCCCCGATCCGCCGCCAGTCGCCGTGCAGGATCTCCACCTCCGGACGGCCGGCGAAGACCTCGGCGGCGAGGCGGGCCCGCTCCGCGTCGCGCTCCGCACTGACCAGCCGCACCCCCGGCCGGGCGCCCTCCGCGAGCCAGGCCAGGCCCACCCCGCAGCCCGTGCCCGTCTCACCGATGAGCCGCTCGGCGCCGCCCGCGAGGGCGTACAGCAGCCGGCCCTGCTCCGGGCGGCAGGAGTGGGCGAACCCGTGGGCGCGGGCCGCGGCGAGGGCGCGCGCGACCAGCGGCGGGAGCTCGACTTCCGTGCCGTAGGCGTCCGTTCCGGCGAGCGACATGGCACCGATCCTGCCGTACGGGACGCCCGCCCGGGGCGCGGTCAGGCCGCGCGGTCCACCACGTCCGCCACCACACAGCTGACGTTGTCCGGGCCGCCGGCATCGTTCGCCGCCCCGATGAGGGCCCGTACGGCGTCGTCGGGGCCGTCGGCGGAGGCGAGCAGCCCGCGCGGCCGCAGCAGCCGCAGTTCGTCGTAGAGCCGCAGGGCCTTCGGCGACAGCCGGCAGGCCCGGGCGAAGGCCCCGATCGTCAGCTCGTCCTCGCGCATCCGGTTCCCCCTCGGTCGTTCGCACCGATGCTGCGGCTTCCCCGAAGGGGAAGGTCAAGCAGCCCGCCCCGGTTCCCTCCCGCGCGCTTGTTAGCCTGCGCAGCGCCCCGTCCGCCCCCCCGCCCGGAGGAGCCCGCCGTGCCCCGCATAGCCCTGGTCACCTGCCGTCCCCGGCCCGACGTCAGCGAGGACCGGGACCTGCCGGTGCTGGTGCGCGCCCTGCACGAGGCGGGCGCCGGCGCCGACGCCGTGTTCTGGGACGACGACGGCGTCGACTGGGGCGCGTACGACCTCGCGGTGATCCGCTCCACGTGGGACTACAGCTGGCGGGCCGCCGAGTTCCTCGACTGGGCCGCGCGGTGCGGCGCCGCGACCCGGCTCGCCAACCCGGCGGCCGTGGTGCGCTGGAACGCCGACAAGCGCTACCTCGGCGACCTCGCGGCGGCCGGCCTCCCCGTCGTACCCACCCGCTACGTCGCCCCCGGCGACAGCCCCGGCCTGCCCGACGGGCACGAGTTCGTCGTGAAGCCCACGTCCGGCGCGGGCGCCCGGTTCGCCGCCCGCTACGCGCCGCACGAGCACGGCACCGCGCTGCGGCAGCTGGCCCGGATGCACGCCGACGGCCTCACCGCGATGGTCCAGCCCTATGCGCGGGCCATCGACACCGGCGGCGAGCGGGCGCTGCAGTACTACGGCGGGCGCCTGCTGCACGCCAGCCGCAAAGGCGCCGTCCTCACCGCCGGCACGCCCTACGACCAGCGCAAGGTGGCCCATCCGGGCCTGGAGCCCTGGGCGCCCACCCCGGCCGAACGGGACGTCGCCGACCGTGCCCTGGCAGCCGTACCGGACGCGGCCGGGCTGCTCTACGCGCGCGTGGACCTCGTCGACGGGGACGACGGGCGGCCGCAGGTGATGGAACTCGAACTCGTCGAGCCGAACCTGTTCCTGTCCGTGCACCCGGGCTCGGTGCCCCGCGTCACCGAGGCGATCCTGGCCGCCGCACGCTAGTCGGCGACCGCCACCCGCTGCAGCAGGCCCCAGGTGAACTCGGCGGTCACCTCCCGCGGCACCCCCGAACCGTCCGGTGCCGTGAACGCCAGACCCCAGCGGGTCGGGGCGCTGCCCTCCAGCGGGCGGGCCGGCGGGAAGGCGCGGGCCACCTCGTCGACCGTGCACGACCAGGGCGTGAGGTCGTCCAGGGTGCGCAGCACCGGCGCCGGGGCGTCCGGGGCGCGCACCAGCCACTCGTTCCACACCGCCCCGCCCGGCGCCAGCAGCACCTCGAACCGCAGCGTCGGCCACAGCGGCACCGGCCACCGCCACGCCTCGCAGTCCAGATCGCCGACCCTGCGGGACAGCACCGACTCGGGCGCGCCCAGCACCGAGCGGTAGCGGGCGGCGGAGCCGCGCGCCCGGGGCGAGCGGACCATCGCCTGCCAGCGCTTGTTCGCCTCTCGCATCTCGGCCAACGACACCCCCAGCTCACGGCGTGCGTCCTCGACCGGACCGGGGTTGTAGTCGGCCATCCGGCGCAGCAGGACGAGCTGGAAGTGCAGCGGGGTGAACGGACCGGCGGCATGCGGTCCGCCGGCGGGGCGCTTCGCTGAGGACATGGGACCCATGCTCGCGCACCGGCCCGCCAGGACGGCGGCCGTCGGGCAGGAACAGCACCGAGTTGACGTAGCGGGGCCCGCGGAACGGCAGCACCCGGCGCAGCAGGCCCAGCGCGACGACGTGCGACGTCGCCGCCTGGTGCGCCTCCAGCGGGAACGACGCCAGCGGCACCCAGGAACGGCCCGGCAGCACCCAGCCCTCGTAGCCGAGCATCGACAGATAGGTCAGGACCGGGCCGGTCGGCTGGATACGCGACTCCAGCTCCACGAACACGGCGGGCCGGTCCCGGGCGAGGATGCCGGTCGCGCCGCGCAGGACGGCCAGTTCGGCGCCGTCCACGTCGATCTTGACGAAGCCGACGTCCCGCAGCCCCAGATCGTCCAGGGCGACACAGGGCACCCACAGCGCCTGCCCGTGGATGTCCCGGCGCACCAGCGACGACACGCCCCGGTCGCCCTGGTCGTCCGGCGGCAGCCACAGCCGTGCCGTGCCGGGGCGGTCGGCCGCGGCGGCCCGCACCACGCGCAGGTTCGCCGGGGCGCCCGCGGCGAGCAGCCGCGCCAGCCGGGGGACCGGTTCGACGGCCACCACCTGCCGGGCCCGGCCGCACAGCCGGCGGGTCCAGGGGCCGTACCAGCCGCCGACGTCCACCGCCGTGCCGCAGTCCGGCGGGCACAGCTCGCCCAGCCGGGCCAGCTCCGGTTCGAAGCGCGGGTAGACGGCCCGCGCTGTCGCGGCGACCAGCCGCGCGGGCAGCAACGGCGCCAGCCGGGCCGTGAGGGTGGGGGTCATGGGTCCGTCCGGGTCGTCGTCGGGGCGGTCAGGGGGCGAGCCGTCTCAGCAGGGCCTCGTGCTCGTCGTCGGTGACCTGCTCACCGGAGTCCGGCAGCAGCTGCGGGACGCCGTCCACGATCGGATAGCGCCGCCGCAGCCGCGGGTTGTAGAGGGCCTCGTCCGGCGGTACGAGACGCAAGGGGCCTTTGTCCAGCGGGCAGGCCAGGATCTGGAGCAGCGGGTCGTCGGGTCTCATGGGGGTGTCAACTCCTTGGCACCGATGGGGGGTTGAGGAGCCGGGTCGTGCCTGGGCATGGCCAGCAGTACGGCGACGGCGAGCACCGTGCCCGCGAGACGCAGCGCGAGCCGCGCCGGGTCGTGGGGCAGGGACTCGCCGAACGAGAGCGTGCCGAGCACCGCCGTGTACAGGCAGGTCACCGTCGTGCACACCGGCACGATCAGCGAGGCCCGGCAGCGCTGCAACGCCGCCTGTGACATGACCAGCCCGAACGCCCCGGTGAACAGCAGCAGATACGGGTACGGGGAGCGCAGCAGGTCGAGCAGCGCGGCGCCGGGACCGCTCCAGGACAGCCGGCTCGACACGCCCTTGATGGCCAGCGAGCTGACCCCGTACAGCAGCCCCACCGCCACGCCGTACTCGACACCGGTCGTCGGCATGCGGTGCCGGTGCCGGCTGCGCCGCTCGGCGGAGCCGTACAGCCACACGCCCGCCGCCAGGGAGGGCACGCACACCAGCAGGATGAGCGGGTACGGGGCATCCCGGCCGACCCGGTCCGAGCCCTCCTTCAGGGACAGCACGACCATGAGCAGGGCGAGCAGGATCGCGGCCAGCGCGTACCGCTCCCGCGCGGTCGTCTCCTCGCCCAGCAGCCGCGCCGACAGCAGGACCAGCAGCACCAGACCGGAGACGAAGATGCCCTGCGCGGCCGCGACCGGAAGCGTCCGGTACACCGCGAGCTGCGCTCCGAACCCGGCGGCCAGCGAGAGCGACCCGCCGACCCATAGCGGACTGCGCAGCACCAGCCCCAGCAGTCTGGCCGGCTGCCGGATCGTCACCTCCGGCAGGGAGCCCAGCGCCCGCTTCTCCAGCACGAACCCGACGCTGTACAGGGTGTTCGCCAACAGGGCCGCCGCCACTCCCCACCACATGGTCCACGCCCCTACGTCCGGCGCGCGTGCAGCAGCAGGATCGACGCGAGGGACGGTCGGGCACAGGCCAGCCGGTCCAGCGCCCGCAGCGGACGCGGCACCCCGTGGAAGGGCGCGCCCGCGAGCCGTACGACCTCGAAGCCGGACGCGGCCACGAACTCCCTGAGCGCACGCGCCGTGTACAGCCGCAGATGCCCCACGACCTCGCGCCCCGGCCGCCCGTGGATCGCCCGCAGACTCACCTCGGAGAACACCGGCTGGACCCCGGCGAGCAGCAGTCCGCGGTTGTACCAGGCGGCCAGGTTCGGTGTGGACAGCATGAGATGGCCTCCGGGGCGCAGGACGCGGCGGATCTCGTCCAGTGCCGAGTCCGGGTCGACGAGATGCTCGACGACCTCGCTGAACAGCACGGCGTCCACGGACCCGTCCCGGAACGGCAGCCCGGCACCGGTCAGTTCACCCCGGACCGCGTACGGCAGCCGGGCGCGGGCCCGCTTGAGGGCGTCCTGGGACCAGTCGACGCCGACGATCCGGTGACCGGTCAGGAGCGGGGCGGCGGTGGCGGCCGCGGTGCCGTCGCCGCAGCCGAGGTCGAGGATGGTGCGCGGTGCCGTACCGGCCGTTCCGAGGGCCGTGGCCAGCATGCGGGCCTGGCGCAGGGAGCGGGGAGCGCCGGAGGCGACCGGGACGGCGGGGTCCTCGTAGAAGTCCCGGAGGCCGCCGTGGCGCGGGGGCGCGCTGGTGTTCACGGGGCCACCTCCGTGGTGTGCAGATAGTGCTCGAAGAGGTCCCGCAGGTGGGCGCCGTCGCCGTGGCCGAGCAGGGCCCGGGACCAGCGCAGGGCGAGATGGAGCCGGCCCGCGGTGGAGGCGGTGGTGACGGTGAGGCCGCGCGGCATCCGGGCGGGCGCCGAGAACCACACGGCGTGCGCGCGTCCCGCCTCCTCGCCGAAGTCCAGGGCGTACGGGATCCGGCCGATGTTGCTGAGCAGCGTCGTCGACGTCCAGGGCGCGGCGGCCCGGCGCAGCCCCCGGGTGAGGGCGGCCCGCCAGGCGACCGGCGTCACCGGGGCGGTCAGCAGGGCCGCCCCGCGCCCGAGCTGGGGCCGGGGCCGGGCCTTGAGGGCCCGGGTCCGGGCGGCCGTGCGCTGCAGCAGGGCGGGCATCCGGTCCGGGTTCGCCGTCAACTCCTCGTGCGCGAAGGCGACGTCGACCAGACGGGTGCCGTTGCCGATGGGCATGCCGGCGTCGCGGGGGCGGTCGTCCACCGGCATGGTGATGCGCAGATGGCGGGGGCGGGCGCCGTGCTCGCGGTTCCAGTGGGCGAGGGTCAGGGCCGTGGTGACCATGAGCTGGTCGTTGACGGTGTAGGGGGCGCCCCGGGGGCGGCGGGGCAGCCGCAGTTCGGTGACGAGCAGACCGTTGCCGGGGGAGGGCTCGGGGGTGCCGGGGGCGACCCGGGCGGGACGCCGCCAGGAGGACGGGGCGGCGTCGGCGGGCGGAGGTGTCCCGGGTCCGCCGCGCACGGGGGGCGCGGCGGGGGAGTTGTCCCGGCCGCCGTACAGCTCGGCGGCGGTGGCCAGCACCCGCAGACAGGCCGGGCCGTCGAGGGCGGTGTGGTTGATGGTCAGGAACAGTACGGAGCCGGCCCCCGCGTCCGGCGCGGGACGGCCCGCGCCCCGCGGCGGCACCCCGACCGCGTCACCCGCCTCGCTGCCCTCGACCGGCCCCGTCGCCCGGACCACCTCCAGCCTGACCGGCGGTGACGACGACAGCGCGGGCGCCTCGGCCAGCGCCCGGGTCCGCGCGTCCCGCAGGTCGTTCCGCCCCGGCGCCGGGAAGCGCACCACCTCCACGTCCGGCTCCGCCGTCAGCTCCCACGCGTAGCGGAGCCGGTACCACCGCCCCGGCGCCTCGCGCATCAGGACGCGCGGATGCCGGCGCAGCGCCTCGGCGAAGGCGGTGCGCAGCCGTGCCTCGTCCAGCCGGCCCGGCAGATGCACCTCGATGTGCACGGTCTCAGGCTCCTCCTCCTGGAGGCAGTGCCGGGCCACCTCGTCGACGACGGGGAACGGCACCCGTACCGGTGCGGCGGCCCGCGCGGGGCGCTGGAGTGCGGTCATGTGCCCTGGCCCTTCGCGGAGTCGTCCGTCGCCGTGCGCGGGGCCGGAAGGTCCGGGCCGGGGGCGCCGGGGCCGCGCGCGGACAGGGTCGGGCCCGCGGCGGGGCGCGGCGGCGCACCCAGTGGGCTTTGTCCCCGCTCCCGGTGGGGCAGGTCCGGCAGCGGGCCGTCCGGTGGCGCACCGGCCGGTGTCCGGGTCTCCTCCGGCCGCTCGCGGACGCTCACGAGCGCCGCGAACAGCCCTACGAGTGCCAGCAGTTGGGCCGTGTGCCCGAACGCGCCCCGCCCGGCCGCCACCGGCTCCCCGCCGCCCACGGCGGCGACGACCCCCGCCCCCGCGAGGGCCACGAACGCGAGCGGCACGAGCAGCGTGTGCCGGCGCCACGCGAGCAGCGCCAGCGCGGGGACCAGCAGCGCGAGCCACCCGGCGACGAGCACGGCCACCACCGTCAGCGCCACGGTGCCCGGCCACAGCCCCGGCAGCGGCGGCGCGGGCCGCGGCCCGTCCGGGTCCGGCTCCCGGCGCCGCCACAGCACCAGCCCCACGAGCAGCGCGAGCCCGACCGCGCTGCCGATCAGCCCGGCCTCGTACGTCACCGCCGGCTCGTACGACAGCCGGACCGTGCCCCCGGCGCCCGCCGGGATCCGCCAGCCCTGCTGCCACCCGTCCAGCCGGACCGGCGTCAGCTCCTCGCCGTCCAGTGTGGCGCGCCAGCCGTCGTTGAAGTTCTCGTACATGGTCAGATAGCTCGCCGCCCCGGAGCCCACCGACAGGGTGCGCCGGTCGCCCAGCCAGTCCCGGACCGCCAGCTCCCGCGCGGACGCGGGGGCCCCGGCGACCGTGCCGCGGGTCAGCGTCACCCCGGTGAGCGCGAGCGGACCGGCGTCACCGCCCTCGACCCGGTGCTCCCCGGCGGACAGCCGCACCCCGGCCTCGCCCCGGCCCCCCTGGCACAGCGTCACCTCGATCCGCCGGCGCTCCACGAGATCCCGTACGGTTCCGCGCGCGCCCGTCTCGTACAGCTCACCGTCCACCGCGACCACCGGGCCCTTGCCGCACGGAAGGGTGAACGGCCGGCCGGTGTCCGGCCGCGGGGTCCGGTATGCGTCGAGCGCCGGGACGTACGCCTCCGTCAGGCCCACCGGGAGCCGCAGGTCCTCGTCGACGACCGGGTTGTGCAGGGTCAGCGGCGCCGTCCCGGTGATCGTGACGTCCAGCCGGTCGGTGGTGATCGGAGGGAAGCGGACCACGCCGTTCTTGTCGACGCCCGCGATCGCCGCCCCGTCGGGCGAGGAGAGGTGCACCTCGGTGGCCCGGGTGGACAGGCCGCCGGCCGGGGCCAGCACGATCTCGCCGACCGCCTGCTTCCCCGGCCAGGTCAGATGGATCGTGGGCCGGTCGCCCGCGATCCACGCCGTCGTCAGGTCGCCGTCGGTGAGGTTGCGCGCGGACAGTCCCGCCCCGAGCCGGGCCGTGGAGTCGGCGGTGGCGACGATCCGCTCCCGCTGCTCGGGCGCCACCGAGTACAGCAGCCGGTCCAGGGCCTCGCCGGGCACCGGCACCGCCTGCGCCCGCAGCTCGTAGGTCCCGGCCGCGGTGGTCGTGAAGCGCCGGTGCAGGCCCGCCTCGGTGCCCGTCGCGGACAGGCCGGTGGGGTCGGCGGCCCGGGACAGGGAGACGATCTCCGCGTCGGCGGAGGAGTCCCCGGCGTCGGTGGGCAGCCGCAGCATCCGGGTCACCCGCACGTCCGGCAGGGCGATCTCCGAGAACCCCGCGCCGGTCAGTCCGGCCCGCCGGGACACGGAGTCCGTGACCGTCAGCTTCATCCAGCGGGTCGCGCCCGCGGCCGCCTTCACCGCCTGCACGGACCCGTCGGGGCGCAGGACGCTGCTGCGCTCCCCCTTCTCCGTCTCCACCCGCACCCGCGTCGGCGCGGCCCGCACCCCGTCCTGCGGCAGCGGCGCCACCTCGAACGACGACGGCATGTCGTACGGCCCGGCCGCGAAGCCGATCCGCAGCCATTCGCCGTCCGGGGAGCCCGCCGAGCCCTCGGCCCAGGCCGTCGCCGGATCGCCGTCGAAGGCGTTCACCGGGTCGAACTGCGGCAGATGGAACAGCCAGTTGCCGTACGAGGACGCCGTCACCGACCGGGCGCCGCGCAGCTGGGCCACGGTCTGGTGGGCGAGCCCGGTCACCGGCAGGATCTGGTGCGGCTCCTCGCCCGCGTCCTGCGCGGCGCCCGGCGCGTTGTGCTCCCCGGCGGTGTACGTGTAGGACGTGTTCGCGTTGACCAGCCCGAACCGGGTGTCCGCGCGCCGCATCCCGTCACCGGTCACCCGCACCTGCGGCGCACCGAGACCGGGATGACGGTCGCCGGCCAGCACCGCGGCACGGCCCCGCAACTCCGGTGCCAGGGGCAGCAGCGCCTCCGGCCCGCCGGAGACCACGGCCGTGCCGGCCACCGGCAGCAGCCCGGCCTGGTGCGGGCGCGTCACGTCCGCGCCGGTGGGACGGTAGATCTCCACCGCGCGCTGCCGCGGATACAGCCCCTCCACCTGGAGCGGGGTGTCCGGGGCGATCCGCCCGCCGGTCATGACCGGCCCGAAGCCCGTCACCCGCTCGTACCCGGACTGCTCCAGGGTCCGCTTCACCGTGGTGGTGGGGACGGCACCGATCTGGTCGGGGTCGAGGTCGTTGCGGACGACGACGTAGTGGATGCCCGCCCGGCCCAGGAAGCCGGCCAGCCCCGGCACCTGGCTCCCGGTCATCAGGGCCTGCTCGACCGCGTCCATCGCGCGCCGGTTGCCGGGTGTGCCGAAGGGCACGTAGTCCCGCTGCGCCCAGCGCGAGGCGGCGACCACGTCCAGCGGCTGGTCGATCGTGGTGCCCCAGGTGTGGATGCCGTGCGCGGTCGCCGGAGCGACCAGCACCCGGGCGTCCGGGGAGTGCTTCTCCATCCAGTCGGCCGTGGCCCGCCAGTACGCGGGGATCTCCTTGAAGGACCCCGGGTTGAGGAGCGAGCCGTTCAGATACGGCCACAGCAGTCCCGGCAGCACCAGCAGGGCCGCGGCCAGCGGCGCGAACCGGCGTCCGCGCACCGGCCGGGCGCCGCGCGTCTCGGCCGCCACGCCCGCCAGATGGGCGAGGCCCAGCACCAGCGCGAGCGCCAGTCCGGTCTGGAACTTGTAGATGTTGCGGAAGGGCGCCAGTCCGCCGTCCAGCCAGTCCTGCACCACCCCGTGGAAGGGGCCGCCGAACGCCCCGCCGTACCCGGCGAGCAGGACCGGCACGACCGTCAGCGCGGTCAGCACCAGCCACCGGCGTTCCGGCATGTCCCGCCGCGCCAGCCCGGCGAGCCCCAGCCCGGCCGCGAGCGCCGAGCAGACGATGACCAGGGCGGACGAGGCGACGGTCCAGCCGGCCGGCAGCCACGCCTCCCCGAAGTGCAGATAGGCCACCCAGTTCCCGGCGCCGCGCAGGGCCTCCGTCGCCGCCATGGTGTCGGTCGTGGTCTGTGAACTCTCCACATAGGGGAGGAAGTTCTCGCCGTAGGCGCCGAGCAGCAGCAGCGGGACCACCCACCAGGCGGTGGCCAGCAGCACCCCCGGCACCCACCAGGCGATCAGTCTGCGCCGCCGCGGCCCGGGCGGCCGGGACAGCAGGTACAGCGCGGCCGGCAGCAGCGAGGCCAGTGTGGAGGCGGCGTTGACGCCCCCCATGAACGGCACGGCGAGCGCCGAGCGCAGCGCGGCGACCCGCGCGCCGTACCGTTCGTCGGCCAGCGGCAGCAGCACCCACGGCAGGAAGGCGCCGGGCAGCGCGGCGGCCGACGTCGACCCGATGACGACGGTGAACACGGGCCACAGCGCGTAGGCGGCGGCCGCCACCAGCCGGGAGCCGCCGCTGCCCACCCGCAGCCGCTCGGCCAGCCGCAGCGCGCCCCAGAACGCGACCGACACGATCAGCGACATCCACAGTCGCTCGGACAGCCACACCGGCAGCCCCACGGCGTCGGCCAGCCAGTGGAACGGCAGCATCGGCCACAGATAGCCCGCGTACTGGTCCTGCAGACCGCCGAAGCCGCCCTGGTCGTGCCACAACTGGCCCAGGTCGCCGAGGAACCGCCCCGGATCGGTGGTCACGCCCAACTTGGTGTCGAAGGTCTGCCGCCCCGGCCGCACCGCGAGGAACAGCACGAACGCCACGGCCCAGAACCCCAGCAGCCAGCGCCGGGACCGCGGGCCCTCGGGCGGTCCCGCGGCGGGCACGGGGGTGGGCACGGCCGCCGGGGGAGGGGCCTGGACCGTGGTCGTCGTCATGGTGGACACCGCCTGAGGATGAGGAGGAGGTTCCAGGTGGCGAACTCGCGGACACCGGGTGCCTTCACGACGGCCTCCGCGAGGAACGGCCAGTAGCGGGAGCGCGCCGACACGATCTCGACGTCGTGGCGGGCGCGGACCTGCCGCAGGGTGCTGCCGACGTGCACGGCGAACAGGTTCTCGCCGAGGGTGTGCTTGGCGTCGCGTCCGGTGCGGCGCCGGTAGCGGGCACGGGCGCGTCCGGCGCCGAGGTAGTGCCAGGGCGCCCACTCGTGACCGCCCCACGGGGACAGCCAGTTGGTGAACGACACGTAGAGCAGCCCGCCGGGACGGGTCACCCGGGCCAGCTCGCTCAGGAAGGTCTGCGGGTCGGCGACGTGCTCCAGCACGTTGGAGGAGAAGGTGACGTCGGCGGCCCCGTCGCGCAGGGGCAGCAGATAGCCGTCGGCGACCACGGCCCCCGCGGGCGGCCGCGCGCCCAGCTCGCGCGGGTCCGGTTCGAAGAGGTACGCGTCGGCGCCCCGCCGCCGGAACTCCTCGACGAAGTACCCGCTCCCGCCGCCCACGTCGACCACGGTCCGCCCGGCGAGGGGACCGCCGTACGCCTCGACCTGGTCGGCGGCGTCCCGGGCGAGGAGCGTGTAGCAGGAGACGGGGTCGTCCTGCTCGTGGCGGAACGCGCGGAACAGGGCGAGGGACCGGCGCAGGGACGGGTCCCGGACCGTCCGGGGCGCCGGGGAGCCGCGCGGCCGGCCGCCGCCCCGCGCGTGCGGCCCGCTACGGCGTACGGCCGCCACGGCTCACCGCCTCCGCGGCCACCGCGCGGAACTGCCGCACCGTCCGCTCCCAGCGGTAGCGCGCCGCCCGGTCCCGGGCGGCCTTCCCCATCAGCCCCCGCCGGTGCCCGGACAGCGCCAGCGTGCACCAGGCGGCGGCGAAGGAGGACTCCCCCCGCGCCAGCACCCCGGTCTCCCCGTCCACCACGGAGTCCCGCAGCCCGGGTACGTCGAAGGCGACGGCCGGTGTCTCGCGGGCGGCGGCCTCGGTGACGACCAGTCCCCACCCCTCGACGGCGGACGGATGCAGCAGCAGCCACGCCGCACACAGCAGCCGGTGCTTCTCCGCCTCGGAGACATGGCCGGTGAACTCCACACCGGGACCGGCGAGTTCCGTAAGCCGCCGCCGTTCGGGGCCGTCCCCGACGATCACCAGCCGTCCGCCGGTCACGGGCCGCACCCGCTCCCACAGCCGCAGCAGCAGGTCGATCCGCTTGTACTCGACGAGCCGTCCGACGGCGACGAACAGCGGCTCGGGGGACCGTTCGCCGAGCGGTCCGGGCTCCTCCACGCCGTTGTGCACCACGCGGATGCGCTCCCGCTCGACGCCGATCGCGCGCAGGGCGTGGGCCGTGGACGGGGACACGGCGACCAGCAGCCCCTGCTGCCGGGCCCCGGCGAGCGCCCAGTGCTCCAGGCGCCGGCCGAGCCGGGCGGCGGGCGCGAGCGGCCCGCCGAACCGCATCGGCCACAGGTCGGTGTGCACATGGTTGACCAGCCGCACGGTCGGTCCGCGGTGCCACAGGGGCGCGAGGTAGGGCATGCCGTTGCAGACCTCGACCAGCAGGTCGCAGTCGCCGACCTGGCGGGCGAAGGCGGATCTCGCCCGCAGGTAGTGGTCGAAGGGGCCGCCCGCGGAGACGACCCGGTAGTCGCGGTAGGCAGCCGGGCCCCCGCACAGCAGGGTGACCTGGTGCCCGAGCCGGGTGAGGCCGTCGGCGAGCCGGTCGACCAGGAGCTCGGAGCCGCCGGCGCAGCGGTTCCCCAGGTCGCGATGGGCGAGAAAAACGATTCGGCGCGGTTGTGGGGGGAGCGTCGAAGGGTGCTGCCGCGACGCGCAGGAGGGCGTGGCGCGCGGCGGCGAGGGCACGTGCTGGGGCATCGGTGCTCCAACTCGTCAGGGTGCGGAACTCGGTGTGGGGAGCGAGGTCGGGTTCCTGTGGGGGGAGTGGAGGGTCCTGGGCGGCGTGCGGATGTGGCGCGGGGAATGCGAGAAATGGGACGAGTACGGACAGGCTGTGTCCGGGTGGGAGGGGACAGTTTTCGCCCAGCCGCGGCCCCGCGGCTACTCACCGGGGTGACAATTTCGGCCCGAAACGGAGCTGACGTTATGTCACATCGTGAGAGAAGGGCGGGGCGTCTCCGGCGTACCGGTCGATTCCGGGCGCCTTCGTCCCCGGACCACCAGAACGGCACCGGCCACCGCCGCCACGCCACCCGCCACGGCCGCGCCGATCGGCAGCGTCACGCCCACCGTGCGCAGCATCCCGCTGTCCCGCTCGGCCTGGCGCACGGCCTCCTTCTGCGTGGCCGTGGTGAACGCGATCTTCCGGCTGTCCAGCAGCACCGCCGCGTCCCGGTCGCCGCCCGGTGCCCGCAGCGTGCGGCGCGGACCCGTCCGGGCGTAGAGCACCCGGCCCGTGCGCTGGTCCACGACCAGCTCGAACCCGTGGTTGGCGTACCACTCCTCGGCCAGCACCTGCGGCCGCCCGGGCTCGCCGACGAGGCTGCCGGGGACGAGGCGGGTGCCGACCTTGCGGGGCGCGACCGCGGCGGTGAACCGGTAGCCCGTGTACCCCTGGACCTTCTCGGTGCCCGAGTACCGCATGGTCACCGTCGTCCCGCCGGTGTTGTCCCACCACTGGTAGGAGCGTTTGCGCACGTCGAACGGGAACTTCAGATACGCCTCGCCCTCGATGTACGGGCTCTCCTGGCAGCAGTGCACCGGCCGGGTCGTCCTGCGGTCCATCACCCAGCGGTGCGGCGTCACGTCCAGCGCGTCGTGCGGGTCGGCGGCCGGCAGCGTGTCGTCGGTGTCGACGGTGGTGACCACGTCCCAGACGGCGTTGCCGCTGCGCTCGCTCGCCGCCACGTCGCCCCGGACGCGCTGGGTGACGGTGATCGTCCGGTCCGGCACGGTCGCGATCCGCTCGGTGTCGAAGACGCTCCCGGTGCCCTTGTAGACGGCTGTGGTGTCGATGTCGACGGGGTTCACGGCGGCCCGCGGCGTCACGTACCAGGCCAGCAACGGTGCCAGGACCAGCAGAAACGTGCCGAGGCCCAGCAGGATCAACGAGACAGGTGAGGCTGTACGGCGCATCCGGCACTCCTGGGGGTCGACACGTGGACGATGCCTGGCCGTGCTCTGGGCGGGGAACCGTAGGCGGGCCGGACCGGGGTGTCAACGGTCTTGACGGGCCGTCACGGGTTGTCGACACTGGCCGGACAGGCAGAGGTCGGGACCGGACGGGCGACACCCGGGTGGGGGACGACTCCGGGATCTCGGACAGAGAGGCTGACCCTGCGATGTCCAGACTGCTCGCCGCCACGCTGACCGTCGTGCTCGCCGCCCTCCTCGCGGTGGGCGCCGCGCTCGGCGTCGTCGCGCTGCTGGAGGCCACCCCCGACCAGCCGAACACCCCCTTGATCACCTACGAGCGGCCCGGGCAGGGGAGTTGACGGTGGCCGTCACCCGCCCCGCCGCCGGGCCGGCCGCCCTGCGGCGCTCGGCCTGGCACGACGTCCCCCGCTTCCAGGTCCGCCGCTTCGCCCAGCTCGTCCTCGCCGACGCGCCCGGGCTCGCCGAGGAGATCCTGAGGGAGATCCGGCGCGAGCACCCGCACCTCCCGGTCGTGCTCGACGAGTCCGGCGAGCCCATGGCCCTCGTCGGCATCCGGCGCGCGATCGAGGTCTTCATCGGGCACCTGGAGACCTCGCAGGGCCGCCCGACCGTCCCGCCCGGCGTCTTCCAGGACTTCGGCCGCGGCGAGGGCTACAACGGGCGCTCCCTGGACTCCCTCCAGGCCATCTACCGGCTCGGCGTACGGCTGGCCTGGCGCCGGTTCGCCGAGATCGGCCAGCGCGTCGACATCCCGCCGCCCGCCATGTACGAGCTGGTCGACGCCGGCTACGAGTACCTGGACGGCCTGGTCGACCAGTCGGTGCGCGGCTACGCCGAGGCCGCGGCCCGCCAGGCCGGCGAACGGCTGCGGCTGCAGCGGCGCCTGATGGAACTGCTGCTCGCCGACCGCCACCGCGGCGACCCGGCCGACGCCCTCGCGGAGCGCGCCGCCCGGATCGGCTGGGCGCTGCCGGAGAAGGTCGCGGTGGGCGTGCTGCTGCGCCCGGCGCGGGAGGCGCTGGCCCCGGCCGTCGGCGAGGGCGTACTGCTCGACCTGGAGTACGAGCGGCCGCGGATGGTCGTCCCCGAACCGGACGCCGCCGGCCGCCCCGAACTGCTCAGCCGGGCGCTGAGCGGCTGGTCCGGTGCGATCGGACCGCCGGTGCCGCTGGCCGAGGCCGCGAAGTCGCTGCGCTGGGCCGAGGCCGCCGTAGGGCTGATGGAACGGCGGCTGCTGCCGGCCGGGGAGGTCCTGCACTGCACCGAGCACACCGAGGCGCTGGTGCTGCTCCAGCCCGAGGAGCTGATCGACGACCTGGCGGTGCGCTGCCTGGCGCCGCTGGAGCACTGCGGGCCCTCGCACGGACGGCGACTGGCGGAGACGCTGCTGGCCTGGCTGGAGACCAGGGGCGGGGCCCCGGAGGTGGCGGCCCGGCTCGGGGTGCATCCGCAGACCGTGCGCTACCGGCTGCGGCAGATCCGCGAGCTCTGGGGAGCGGAGATCGACGACCCGGACCGGCGCTTCGAGCTCGAACTGGTCCTGCGCGCCCAGCGGTTGCGCGGGGTGCTGGGCGAGACGCCCCGGTAGGGCGCGTGTCCACGGTCCCGTCCGGGTCGACGCCGCATCCGAGACCCGCCCCGGCCGGCCGGTCAGGCGTCCTGGCGGAGCCGCCGCCCCGTGCCGGACCGGGCGCGGGCGGCCTCCTCGCGCCGCCGGCGCCCCCGCCGGGTGAGGCCCCAGGGCTTCAGCACCGAGATCACCGTCATGAAGACGTACGCGGACAGCGACACCACCGGGCCCATCAGCACGTCCCCGGTGTCCGGCAGCGACCCGCCCGCGGCGACCTCCGCGACGGCGGCGTTCACGGCGGGCCGCAGGACGAAGGCGGTGGCCGCGGTGGTGCCCAGGGTCAGCCAGAACTTGGTGTACACCCAGCGGTGCCGGGCCAGCCCCCAGGGCGTGCCCAGCGCCAGCACCAGCCCGCTGACCAGGGTGAGCAGGGCGAGCGGCAGCAGCAGCCAGTCGGCGAACAGCTTCATGGCCCGCACGGACGCCTCCACGGCCGCCGCGGACCCGGTGGTCGCGGCGGTGGTCCCGAGCGCCAGCAGTCCGAGCGTGAGCCCGAGCCAGCCGGCGGAGGCGACGACATGGACGACGAGGAAGCCCCGGCGGGCCGGGCGGCTCAGCCTCGGGGCGGGGGTGGAAGCGGTGGACGACATGGGCACCACGGTGCCGCGGACGGGTCCCGGGGGCGTCTGACGGCGGGAGTAACCCGGCGTACCCGCGAGGGAGTAGGCGCACGGCCATTGCCGGAGTGAAGGGCTCCGACTAGCCTATGTTCGTCATTCCGATCGGCTGTTGAAATACCGAACACAGCCTCTTCGACACCCAAGGAGGAGGCCGGACGTGGGACGCCTCGTACCTGCCGTGACCCGGGCTCTCGACATCCTCGAGCTCTTCCTCGACGGGGACGGCACGCTCTCCGCCCCCGACATCGTGCGCAGGCTCCAGCTGCCGCGCACCACCGTGCACGAGCTCGTCACCACCCTCGCCGCCCGGTCGTACATCGTGCAGGTGCCGGGCCAGCCGGGACGGTACCGGCTGGGCGTACGGCCGTACCAGCTCGGCAGCCGGTACGCCGAGCAGCTCGACCTCGCCGCCGAGGGCCAGCAGGTCGCCCGGTCCGTCGCCGAGACCTGCGACGAGACCGTGCACGTGGCCATCCTGGAGGGCACCGACGTCATCTACATCGCCAAGGTCGACTCGACGCACGCCGTACGCATGGTGTCCGCCGCCGGGCGCCGGCTGCCCGCCCACTGCACGTCGGTCGGCAAGATGCTGCTCGCCTTCCTGCCCGAGGCGGAGCTCGCCTCCCGCCTCCCCGACGGCACCGAACTCGCCGCGATGACACCGAACAGCATCACCGACCCGGCCGTGCTGCGCGAGGCGCTCGCCGGGATCCGCGAGCGGCAGCTCGCCGTCGAGACCCGCGAGTCCAACCCGGACGTCTCCTGTGTGGCCGCGCCCGTACGGGACCGCACCGGGCAGGTCGTCGCCGCCCTGTCCATCTCCGTCCCCATGATCCGCTGGAGCGACGAGCGGCGCGCCGAGCTGGAGCAGCTCGCCGTCAAGGGCGCCGCCGAGCTGTCGGAGCGCCTCGGCCACCGGGGCGCGGCATGAGCGCGCCCTACGAGGTGGCGGTGCGGGCCGAGGCCCAGCTCGGTGAGGGCCCGACCTGGGACCCCGCGAGCGGCCGCCTGCTGTGGATCGACATCCTGGGCTCCCGCGTCCACACCTACGACCCCGTCTCCGGGCACCGCTCCGTGCGGACCACCCCGCAGCACATTGGGGCCGCCAAGCCCCGCGCCGGCGGCGGACTCGTGCTGAACCTGAGGGACGGCGTGGGACTGCTGGACCCGGACGGCGGCTTCCGCTGGCTGCGCCACGAACCGGTCCCCGGCCGCCGCGCCAACGACGCCGCCGTCGCCCCCGACGGCTCGCTGTGGGCCGGCACCATGCGTTACGACGAGGCGCCCGGCGGCGGCACGCTGTCCCGGATCACCGGGGACGGCACGGCGGAGGTCGTCCTCGACGACGTGGCGGTGAGCAACGGCACCGGCTGGAGCCCCGACGGACGGCTCCTCTACTACATCGACTCGCCGACCCGCCGGGTCGACGTCCTCGACCACGACGGCGGCCGGGTGGCGAACCGGCGCCCCTTCGCCGAGATCGAGGACGGGGCCGGCGTCCCCGACGGGCTGACCGTCGACGCCGAGGGCGCCGTCTGGGTGGCCCTGTGGGACGGCTCCGCGGTACGCCGCTACACCCCCGACGGGGTCCTGGACCGGGTGATCACGTTTCCGGTGCCGCGCGTGACGGCGTGCGCGTTCGGCGGGCCCGGCCTGACCGACCTGTACGTCACCACGGCCCGGGTCGGCCTGGACGCGCCCCCGCCGCCGGCCGGCTCGCTGTTCGTGGTGCCCGGCGCGGGGAAGGGGCTGGCCCAGCCCGCCTTCGCCGGGTAGGTCAGAGCAGTCCCGCCTTCTTCATCTCCTCGGCGGTCAGCGGCGGCGCGGTGAGCCGGGGCTTCAACGGCCCCACGGCCGCCGCCAGCAGCACCGACGGGCTCAGCAGCACCTCCGCCCGCCGCTCCAGCGACGTCACGTCGGTGACGCGGCGGGCGATCCGCCCGTTGCCCGTGGCCGTGTGCATCAGCCGGTCCACGTACCCCGCCACCAGCCGGTCCCGCAGGGTCGGCCCGGTCTCGGTGGCGCCCGGGTAGAACACGTCCTGGCCGATCGCCAGGTCCCAGGCCGCCCCGACGGGGCGCGCCACGGCCTTCTGGATCCGCCGGGCCAGACCCGCCGCGCCCCAGCCGTGCCGCCGGACCGTCTCGCGCAGGATCAGCGCGCTCTGCGCCCCGACCGCCAGCCCGTGCCCGTACACCGGGTTGTACGCGGCCAGCGCGTCACCGAGGACGGTGAAGTTCTCCGGCCAGGCCGGCATCCGCTCGTAGTAGTGCCGCCGGTTGGCGGTGGTACGGGTGAAGGACACGCCGGACAGCGGCTCGGCCCGCGCCAGCAGGTCGCCGATGACCGGATGCCGCAGCTCCTCGCGGGCGAACCGCTCGAAGTCCGCGTCGGCCGTGCCCGGTTCGCCGCCCCGGGTGCCGCTGAGCGTGACGAGCCAGCGGCCGTTCTCGATCGGCAGCAGCACCCCCGCCCGGCCGGGGCCGCCCGCGCGCGGGTCGGCCTGCACGTTGACCACCGGGAAGCCGTCCCTGGCCGGCTCGGGCGCGAGGTGCAGCCTGCTGGCGTACGCGAGACCGGAGTCGACCTCGCGCCGCACCGGCGCGGGAAGTCCCAGCGCGGCCAGCCAGCGGGGCGCCCCCGAGCCCCGGCCGGTGGCGTCCACGACCAGCCCCGCCTCCAGAGTGCTCTCGTGCCCGTCGCGCCCGCGCAGCCGTACGCCCGTGACGGCCCGCGCGTCGCCGAGCAGGTCCACGGCCTCCGTGCCGTCGCGCAGTTCGATCCGCTCGTCGGCCAGGACCCGCGAGCGGACCGTCGCGTCGAGCAGGTCCCGCCCGGCCAGGACGATGTGGTGCGACTCGGGCCAGCGCCGGAACCAGCCGCGCGGCGAGAGGGCGACCATGTCCGTGGTGACCGGCGCCCGGCGGGCCCCGGCCGCGCGCAGCGCCTCACCGATGCCCGGCAGCAGCTCCTCCATCGCCGGCAACCCGCCGGACCAGAGCAGATGCACATGGCGGGACTGCGGCAGGCCCTTGCGCGGGTCGGGCCCGGCGGGCAGCACGTCGCGCTCCACCACGACCACCCGGTCGGCGGACCCGGCCAGCGCCCGCGCCGCGAGCATGCCGGTATGCGATCCCCCGAGGACCACGGCGACTCTGGCGGGGGAGGGACGTTCACTCATGCGCGGACATGCTCTCTGCCGGGACGGCCGCGCGGGCGCGGACCGCCTTGATCTCGTCGGGCCTGCGCAGGACGCCGGAGACGGCGTGGATCTCGCGCAGCAGATAGGTGGTGTCGGGCTCCGCGGCGCCGTCGCCGTCCGGGACCCGCCGGCCGCTCCCGACGGCGTCGACGATCGTCACGGCGACGGCCAGCGCCTGGGCCCGGTCCGGGTCCGCGCCGAGTGCGAGGGCGGCGGCGTGGGCGCGCCGGCGCAGGTCGTCGTCGAGATGGCGGGAGAGCAGGAGCAGCGCGTCACGGATGTAGGTCTCCCGGCGGATCAGCCGGATCTCCGGCGCCGCCCGCAGCACGAACGGCTCGTGCCGGCCGGCGACCGGCCGCAGCAGCCGGGCCAGCGGCCGCAGCCCACGGCGCCGGCGCCGGACCAGCAGCCGCTCCTGGAGGTACTGGCCGGCGTGCGGGACGATCACGCCGACGGCGACCATGGTGGCGCCGACGCAGGCGGCGGACGGCGCGACGTTGGTGTTCAGCCAGTCCAGGTCGTGCCCGGTCCAGCGGGCGATGATGGCGGTGAACTTGGCGGCGCTGAACGCCAGGTTGGTGACGTAGCCGACGCTCAGGAACCGCAGCCCCCAGCGCAGCCAGCCGTCCAGGCCCTCGGTGCGGATCCAGGTCCAGATCAGCCGGGCGGTGATGAGACAGGCCACCGTGTGCACGATCAGGTAGAGCAGGATCTCCTCGCGCATGAACGGCGTGGACGCGTAGTAGGTGTCCAGGTCCTCGATCTGCTCCACGGGGACGTCGGCGAGCGCGAACAGCACCCACAGCGCGGCCACCACCGTCGCGTAGACCGAGACCACCCAGCGGGTCGCCCGCCGGGTCCGCTCCCGGCGGTCGGTGTGACCGCCGCGCCAGTGCACCACCAGCAGCAGCCAGGACGCGGACAGCGCGGTGATCAGGGAGTACACCCAGGGCGCGGCGATGTTGGGGACGCCGACGACCCGGTTGGTCCAGGCGATGGTGCCGGGGGCCGCGAAGACGAACACCATGCAGGCGAGCAGCAGCAGACCGCCCACGGCACGCAGCAGCGGGTCGCGCCACAGCTTCACGATGCTGGGCAGCTTGATCGCCAGGGCCGCGCCGAGGACGAGGCCCGGGAGCCAGAAGGAGATGTACAGGCCGGACAGGAACTCGACCGGGCCTTCTGCCAGTTGCGGGTGTGTCACCGCGTCCTGCCTCCGCGTCCGCGATAGCCGAGCGAGCGGTGGACCGGGTCGGGCGAGGCGCCCTGGCCCTCGCCGGACACCAGGGTCCGCACGGCGGCGGCCAGCCGGTGGCCGAAGTCGTCCGCCTCCGCCTCGTCGGTCTGCCGGGAACCGTCGCGCGCGGCCACGGTGAGGGCCACGTCGTCCCAGCCGGGCCGGCCGGCGAGGGCGTGCGCGGCGGCGGTGCCGATGCCGTGGTGGTGGTGCCGGTGCCCGGCGTGCAGATGCCACAGCTCGTGGCCCAGTATCACCAGTTGCTGGACCGCTTCGGCGCGCTCCTCGACGATGACGAGGTCGAAGTCCTGGAACTCGACCCAGAGTCCGGTCACCTCGATCTCGTCGGGGAACCGCTCGAAGCGCAGCTCGACGGGCCGGCCGCCGCGCCGGGCGCTCATCCGCGCGCACAGCGCGTGGCACACCTCGCGGACGCCGGCCGGGGCGGGAGGCCCGGAACGCACGGCGGCACTCAGGTCGCGGACCAGGTCCCGCATGACGACGGTGGTGTGGGCGCGCCGCAGCCGTAGCGCCGAAGCGACCCGGGCCGCTGTCGCGCGCGCGCCCGCGATGTCCATCGCACCCCCTGTTCCCCCCGCCGCCTCGACGGGCTGTTCGAGCCTACGCGGCACCTGGCGTCCCCGTCATGCGGTCCGGCGTCCGTTGTTCAACGGAGAACGACCGTCCTGTCCCGGGGCCATGGACGGGCAAGCGCTTGCACCCTCCTGGAACGTGATCCGGCCGGGCTGAGCCAGGCCGGGAAGGCGACTGCACACTACAGTCGGTTTGTCTTCAACTACCGTATAAATGGCTGGAGTTGGCCCCTGTGGAGGGCGCTTTCCGCCCCCTACGATGCGTACGCCTCCGGCCTTCACAGAAACCCCACCTTTTCTTCGAAGCGTCAACCAGGGTGGGTCGGGGGCGCAGCCACCCCCCATCCCGAGGAGAGATCCATGGCACGTGGACTCCTGAGACTCCTGCTGAGCGGAGGCGCGCTGACCGCCCTGCTCACCGCGGCCCTGCCCGCCCACGCGGACCCGGCGTTCGACGACCCGCCGCCGGACAAGATCGTCATCAAGGTCGCCACCGTGAACGGCTCCGGCTGTCCGCAGGGCACCACGGCGGTCGCCGTGTCCGAGGACAACACGGCCTTCACCGTGACCTACAGCGACTACCTCGCCCAGGTCGGCGGCAACTCCGACCCGACGGCGTTCCGCAAGAACTGCCAGCTCAGCCTGGTCGTGCACGTCCCCGGCGGGTTCACGTACGCCATCGCCAGCGCCGACTACCGGGGTTTCGCCGCCCTCCAGCCCGGCGCCAACGCCATCCAGCGGGCCTCGTACTACTTCCAGGGCTCCCCGAGCACCCAGTTCCGCAACCACCCCTTCAACGGCCCCCTCAACGACAACTGGCAGGCCACCGACGAGACCGACTGGGCCCAACTGGTCTGGGCGCCCTGCGGAGTCCAGCGCAACTTCAACATCAACACCGAACTGCGCGTCAACCTCGGCTCGTCCTCCGCGAGCAAGGTCAGCTTCATGACCATGGACTCGACCGACGGCGACATCAGCACGGTCTACCACCTGGCCTGGAAGGAGTGCCCGAAGAAGTAGCCGCGTCGACGCAGGCGCCCGGGTCCCGACCGCCGGCGCGGCCGGGGCCCGGGCACGCATACATTCGGCAAATGTTCACACCTGCGCCCGACAGGGCCGCTCCGGGGCCGCCCGGGCAGGTGACGGACGAACCATGCACTGCCCCGCACCCGCTGAGGCGGTGGGTCCTGTGAAGAAGTCGGCAGGTTCGGGTGACCCGGTGGTCATGGCCGTGAAGAGGCACTTCGCAATGCCGCGGTGCAGGGCGATGTGACAGTTGGCCGCTTCTTCGCCCCCGTGCTTTGATTCCCGAAATTTCGACGGCCCCGGCTGTCGAAGAGTGTTGATGCGAAGGGAACCGCAGGCCATGAACTTCACCCCTCAGATCGAGACCGCCGAGATATCCGACGCCGCCCTGGACCAGGTCTCCGGCGGGCAGGCGGGCGGTGCCTCCGCCGGTCTGACGGGCGCCCTCGCCGGCACCGTGAACGCGGTCGCCTGCGTCGACGTCTTCGCCGCGGCCTCCCCCGAGGGCGTGGCGCTGGGCCTGCACACCCACGCGCAGGCACAGGCCACCGCTCTCTGACGGACCGTTCGCGACGGCCCCCCGGGAATTCCTCACGGGGGGCCGTCGGCATGCGCAGCGGGTCCACCGGTCGGAAGACCAGCCGCTCGATTTCGGCCGGACGTCCCGGCACCTGATCGCGGACAGGGGCGCGGATCTTTCCGTCGACTCGTCGAATTCCCCCCCGGAGAGTCGAACCTGCAAGGGGTGAGTGCGCGGGAGCCGGTTCAGGCGCCCGCCGCGTTGGGCCAACTCTGGCTGCCCGGCCATCCGGTGGCCGGAGCGGGTGCCAGCCCGGGGCCGGTGGTGCCCCGGACCTGGGCCGCGGTGAGGCCGCCCCGGGCCGGGACGCCGGGCGGGGTGGGGCCGGGCGGCACCATCGTCGCGGCCGGCGCCACCGGGGACGGGAAGGGCATCGGCGTGGGCGTGGGCGCCACCGGGGACGGGAACGGCGTGGGAGCAGGCGCGGGAGCAGGCGCGGGGGCCGCGGCCGCGGCGGCCGGCACCGGGGCGGGCGCCGGCATGGGGACCGGTGCGGGCGCGGGGGCCACCGGTATGGGGGTCGGCATGGCAGCCGGCATGGGGGCGCCGCCGCTCTGCGGCACCGGCTGCGGCTGCGGCACCGCCGTGAAGCCCGCCCCGTTCGTGGAGCCCACCAGCCGGTCCACGGCCGCCGTACCCGAGCTGTAGTTGGTCCCGTTACCCGGCTCGGGTACGGCGGCTCCCCTCCTGGACCCGTAGAGCACCTGCTCCAGGCCGGACACCAGGCGACGCACGTCCACCTGGGGGCGCACCACGAGTCGCAGGAAGCGGCTGGACGAACCGATCTTGTTGCCGCACTCGCGGACCAGGATCCGGTGCTCGGTGAGCATCCGGTCGCGGACCACGGTGCCCTCGGCGCCCACGGGAAGGCGCACGAAGAGGAAGTTGCCCTGGGACGGGTAGACCGTCAGGCCGGGCAGCGCCGACAGGGCCCCCGCCATCTCCAGCCGGTCCCTGCGCACCTGCTGGAGGCTCTGCGCGTACTCGGCGCCGTGCTCCTTCAGCATGAACACCACGTGCTCGGCGAAGGAGTTGAGGTTCCACTTCGGCAGCATCGAGCGGACCATCCGGGCGAGAGCCGGGTTGGCCACCAGATAGCCGAAGCGGATGCCGTGCAGGCCGAAGTTCTTGCCGAGGCTGCGCAGCACGATGACGTTGGGCCGCAGCATGGCCTCCTGGACGACCGACGGCTCCTGCTCGGCGTCCGCGAACTCCAGGAAGCTCTCGTCCACGACGATCAGGTCCAGATCGGCCATGGCGTCCATGAACTGCACGATCGCGTGCTTGTGCAGAAAGCCGCCGTCGGGGTTGTTCGGGTTGCAGATCACCGCGACCCGGGTCCCCCTGGCCCGGATGAACTCGGCGTACTGCGCGAGGTCCAGGGCGAACCCGCTGGACTCCTGGAGCGGGAACATGTCGACCCGCTTGCCGGTCTCCATCGGCTGGTCGGTCCAGCGGCCGAACGTGGGGACGGGGACGGCGAGGGACTCCCGGACCATCAGATGGTCGATCCAGGTGATCAGCTCGGTGGAGCCGTTGCCCATCGCCACGCACTGCGGCGGAAGCTGGAGCAGGCTGCACAGCTCGGCCGTGATGGTGTCGGCGCTGCTCGGGTAGTACGTGATGATGTCCCGCAGCTTCCCCGCCATGTCCTCGAACATCTCGGGCGTCGGGAAGTAGGGGTTGCAGGGGATGCAGAAGTCGACCGGGCCGGCCCCGTCGCCGCCCTCGCGTGTCAGCGCCGCCATCGACGGGCTGTGTGCCGCGGTGCTGCGGAACAGCGAGGTGACGTTGTCGGCCATGGAACCTCCGTAGGGGGCGGACCCGGCGGGGACGACCGGGCCCGTCGTCTTGGGGTGGCCCGCGCGGGGGAGCGCGGGCCGCCCCTACATACGGAGGCTGGGGTGGAGCCGTTCAATCACCGGGGAATCAGCGGGTGAACGAGTGCACCGTCGTCGATCGGTAGGTCTGCCCCGGCCGCAGCACCGTCGAAGGGAACGACGGACGGTTCGGCGAGTCCGGGAAGTGCTGGGTCTCCAGGCACAGCCCGTCGCCCTGCCGGTAGACGCGGCCGCCCGTGCCGACGAGGGTGCCGTCGAGGAAGTTGCCCGAGTAGAACTGGAGCCCCGGCTCGGTCGTCGCGATGCGCAGGGTGCGCCCCGAGGACGGGTCCTTGAGGGTGGCGACCCACTCCGGGCGCGCTGAGATCCCCTTGTCGAGCACCCAGTTGTGGTCGATGCCCTTGCCGTACAGGAGCTGCTGGTGGGCCGCGCGCAGGTCCTCGCCGACCGCCTTGGAGCGGCGGAAGTCGAAGGGGGTGCCCGCGACGCGCGCCAGTTCGCCGGTGGGGATGAGGCCCGCGTCGACGGGGGTGTAGCGGGAGCCGTCGATCTTCAGCTCGTGGTTCTCGATCGTTCCGCTGCCCTCGCCGGCGAGGTTCCAGTAGGCGTGGCTGGTCAGATTGACGACGGTGGCCCTGTCGGTGGTGGCCGCGTAGTCGACGCGCCAGTCGCCGTACTTGGTGAGGGTGTACGTCACCTTCACGCGGAGCGTGCCCGGGTAGCCCATCTCGCCGTCGAGGGACGTGTAGTACAGGTGCAGGCCGACGTCGGTGCCCTTGGTGAACGGCTCGACGTCCCACACCCGCTTGTCGAACCCCTTGGCGCCGCCGTGCAGGCTGTTCTCGCCGTCGTTGACGTCGACCTGGTACGTCCTGCCGTCGAGGGTGAAGCGCCCCTTGCCGATCCGGTTGCCGTACCGCCCGATCAGCGCGCCGAAGTACGGACTCGACGCCACGTAGTCGTCGAGGGAGCGGAAGCCGAGGGAGACGTTGGCGAACCGGCCCCGGCGGTCGGGGACCTCCAGGGACTGCACCACACCGCCGTAGGAGAGGACCTTCATCCGGGTGCTGCCGTTGGCGAGCGACCAGCTGTACACCTTCGTGCCGTCGGGGAGGGTGCCGAAGAGGGACCTGACCGGCGCCCCGCCTCCCGTGGCGTGCGCGCTGCCGAGGGTCGCGGCGCCGATGCCCGCCGCCGCGGCACCGGCGATGACCGTGCGTCTGCTCATGTCCATGTGCGGCTCCTGTTCAGGAAGGCGGGGCCCCGCCGTGCGGCGGGGCCCCGTGCGTGGACCTACGAACCGACCTTGCGCTTGTTCCACACGTCGAAGCCGACCGCCGCCAGCAGCACCAGGCCCTTGATGACCTGCTGCCAGTCGGTGCCGATGCCGACGAGGTTCATGCCGTTGTTCAGCACACCCAGGACCAGACCGCCGATGATCGCGCCGAGGACGGTGCCGACACCGCCGCTCATCGACGCGCCGCCGATGAACGAGGCCGCGATCGCCTCCAGCTCGAAGTTCAGGCCGGCCTTGGGGGAGGCCGCGTTGAAGCGGGCGGCGAAGACCAGACCCGCCAGGGCCGCGAGCATGCCCATGTTCAGGAAGACCAGGAAGGTGACCTTCTTGTCCTTCACGCCCGACAGCTTGGCCGCGGGCAGGTTGCCGCCGATCGCGTAGATGTGGCGGCCGATGATCGCGTTGCGCATCACATAGCCGAACCCGACGAGCAGCACCCCGAGGATGAGCAGCACGATCGGGGCGCCCTTGTAGCTCGCCAGCAGCATCGTCAGCGTCAGAACGGCGGCGGCCAGCGCCACCAGCTTCAGCAGGAACAGGTTGAACGGCGGGACGTCCAGCGAGAACTCCTGCTGCCGGCGGCGGTCCCGGAACTCCTGGAAGACCACGACCGCGATCATCGCGAAGCCGAGCAGCAGCGTGAGGTTGTGGTAGTTGGTGTCCGGGCCGACCTCGGGCAGGAAGCCGTTCGCGACCTTCTGCAGCCCCTCCGGGAACGGGCCGAGGGTCTGGCCCTCCAGGAAGATCTCCGTCAGACCGCGGAAGATCAGCATGCCCGCCAGGGTCACGATGAACGACGGTATGCCGCCGTACGCGATGAAGAAGCCCTGGGCCGCGCCCGCGAGCGCGCCCATCGCCAGGCACAGCAGGACCGCGAGCGGCCACGGCATGTCGTTCTTCACCATGAACACGGCGGCCATGGAGCCGACGAACGCCGTCAGCGACCCCACCGACAGGTCGATGTGGCCCGCGATGATGACCAGCATCATGCCGATGGCGAGGATCAGGATGTAGCTGTTCTGCAGCACCAGGTTGGAGACGTTGCGCGGCAGCAGCAGGTCGCCGTCGGTCCACACGGCGAACAGCACCACGATCAGGCCGAGCGCGATCAGCATGCCGTACTGGCGCATGTTGCGGCGCAGGCCCTCCAGCACCAGCCGCAGCAGTCCGTCGCCCCCGCCCGGCGCGCTCTTCCCCGGCGGCGCGGGAGCCGGGCTCTTGGCGGTCACATCCGTGCTCATCGGGTTACCTCTTTGTCCTTCGTCATCTGACGCATCAGCGATTCCTGCGAGGCCTCTTCGCGGGAGAACTCGCCGGTCAGCCGGCCCGCGGCCATCGTGTAGATGCGGTCGCACATGCCGAGCAGCTCGGGCAGCTCGGAGGAGATGAAGACGACCGCCTTGCCCTGGGCGGCCAGCTGGTCGATGACCGTGTAGATCTCGTACTTGGCGCCGACGTCGATCCCGCGGGTGGGCTCGTCCAGGATCAGCACATCGGGACCCGCGAAGATCCACTTGCTGAGGACGACCTTCTGCTGGTTGCCGCCGGACAGCTTGCCCACCGGCTCGAAGACGGTCGGCGCCTTGATGTTCATGGACTTCCGGAAGCCCTCGGCGACCTGCCGTTCGCCGTGCTCGTCGACCACGCCCCGCTTGGCGACCTTGCCCAGCGCGCTGAGCGAGATGTTGCGGTTGATGGTGTCGATGAGGTTCAGGCCGTAGTGCTTGCGGTCCTCGGTGACGTACGCGATGCCGTGCTTCACCGCCTCCGGGACGGTCCTGGTGCGGATCTCCCTGCCGTCCTTGAGGACCGTGCCGCCGTGGTAGCGGCCGTAGGTGCGCCCGAAGACGCTCATCGCCAGCTCGGTGCGGCCGGCGCCCATCAGCCCCGCGATGCCCACGATCTCGCCGCGCCGCACCTGGACCGACACGTCGTCGACGACCTTGCGCTGCTGGTCGATCGGGTGGTGCACGGTCCAGTTGCGGATCTCCAGGGCCGGCGCGGCGCCCTCCTCCGGCTCGTGCGGGGTGCGCTCGGGGAAGCGGTGCTCCAGATCCCGGCCGACCATCCCGCTGATGATCCGGTCCTCGGTGGTCTCCGGCGCCTTCACGTCGAGCGTCTCGATGGTCCGCCCGTCGCGCAGGATCGTCACCGAGTCGGCGACCCTGCGGATCTCGTTGAGCTTGTGGGAGATGATGATCGAGGTGATGCCCTGCTTCTTCAGCTCCAGGATCAGGTCCAGGAGCTTGCCGCTGTCCTCGTCGTTGAGGGCCGCGGTCGGCTCATCGAGGATGAGCAGCTTCACCTTCTTCGACAGCGCCTTCGCGATCTCCACGAGCTGCTGCTTGCCCACGCCGATGTCGGCGACGCGGGTGTCGGGGTGGTCGGAGAGCCCCACGCGGCGCAGCAGTTCGGTGCCGTGCCGCAGCGTCTCCCGCCAGTCGATGAAGCCGCCCCGGGCGTGCTCGTTGCCGAGGAAGATGTTCTCCGCGAGGGAGAGGAACGGCGACAGCGCCAGCTCCTGGTGGATGATGACGATGCCGCGCTGCTCGCTCGCCCGGATGTCCTTGAACTCGCAGACCGCGCCCTCGAAGAGGATCTCCCCCTCGTAGGTGCCGTGCGGGTGGACGCCGGAGAGGACCTTCATCAGCGTGGACTTGCCGGCGCCGTTCTCCCCGCAGATGGCGTGGACCTCGCCCTGCCGGACGGTCAGTGTGACGTCCGACAGCGCCTTGACGCCGGGAAAGGTCTTGACGATCGAGCGCATTTCCAGGACGGGTCCCGCCATGGTCGTGCCTTCCAATCAGAGTGGGCCGGCGGTTACTTGAGGTCGCTCGCCTTGATGTAGCCGGAGTCCACGACTTCCTTCTGGTAGTTGGTCTTGTCCACGGCGACCGGCTCCAGCAGGTAGGCCGGGACGACCTTCGAGCCGTTGTCGTAGGTCTTGGTGTCGTTGACCTCGGGCTTCTTCTTGTTGAGCAGGGCGTCGACCATGTTCGAGGCCACCTTGGCGAGTTCGCGGGTGTCCTTGTAGACGGTCATCGACTGCTCGTCGGCGATGATCGACTTCACCGAGGCGACCTCGGCGTCCTGACCGGTGACGACCGGCAGCGGCTTGTCCTTGGAGCCGTAGTCGTCCGACTTCAGGGCGGAGAGGATGCCGATGGAGATGCCGTCGTACGGCGAGAGCACCGCGTCGACGCGCTCGCTCTTGTAGGCCGAGGTCAGGATGTCGTCCATGCGCTTCTGCGCGGTGCCGCCGTCCCAGCGCAGGGTGGTGACCTGGTTGAGCGCGGTCTGCTTGGAGCGGACGACGAGCTGCTTCTTGTCGATGTAGGGCTGGAGCACCTTCATCGCGCCGCCGAAGAAGTAGCGGGTGTTGTTGTCGTCGTTCGAGCCGGCGAACAGCTCGATGTTGAACGGGCCCTTCTTCGAGCCGTCCTTCAGGCCGAGCTTGTCGACGATGTAGCCGGCCTGGAGCTCGCCGACCTTCTCGTTGTCGAAGGAGGCGTAGTAGTCGACGTTCGGGGTGCCCAGGATCAGGCGGTCGTAGGAGATGACCGGGATGTCCGCGTCCTTGGCCTGCTGGAGGACGTTGTTCATCGACTTGTTGTCGATGGCCGCCACGATCAGCGCCTTGACGCCCTGGGTGATCAGGTTCTCGATCTGCGAGACCTGCTGGTCGGGGTCGTCCTCGCCGTAGACCAGCTTGGTCTTGTAGCCCTTGGACTGCAGGTCCTTGACGACGTTGTTGCCGTCGGCGATCCAGCGCTCGGAGGACTTGGTGGGCATCGCGATGCCGATCGTCGCCCCCTTCGCGCTGCCGTTGTCGTCCTTGCTGCCGCCCTCGCTGTCCTGGCCGCAGGCGGTCAGGGTCAGGGCGAGGGAGGCGACGGAGGCCATGGCGGCGAGTGCGGCTCTGCGACTACGCATGATCATCATCCTTGATGTGAGTGGAGCGGGACTCGGTCGTGCTCGGTGCGGTCAGGTCCCGGTGGTGCGGTGGGCGATGCGAGGACATGTCCGGGGCTGTTCGGGTCGGCGGATCGGTCGACCGAGGGTGTGTGGGATTGTGTTCGACTGCGTCTGCTTCTGTGAAGGGGGTTTCGCCGGAACGTTATGCGCGCGTTTCGAAACGCGTCAGCGTTCCGGGCAGCCGGGAGCCGAGGGGCGCCATCGCGCCGTCGGCCCCGTGCCGTGCGAGCAGGTCCAGGGCCAGCCGTCCGCGCCGGACGCGTTCGCGGGCGGTGGCCAGCGTCAGCTCTCTCATGTGGTGGCCGTAGGGATAGATGCCGGGGGCCTTGGAGAGCCCGAACTTCAGGTAGAGCGGGGCGCCGCGCCGGATCAGCTCGGCGACCTCGTACATGCGCACATAGCCGCCGAGGTCGTCGGGGGCCTCGATGTACATGTCCATGGGGGCGGCGGAGACCCGGCGGATCTCCGTGAGGTGGTCCAGCGTCAGGTCGCTCGGCACATTGACCGAGTCGGCGCCCAGCCGCTCGTACACCGCGTACGCGGCCGGGTTGACCGGGCCGATCAGGGCGCTGACCTTCAGGGTGGTGTCGGCCGGGAGGATGCCCGTGGCGCGCGCCCGGTGCAGCGTCCACAGCACGCCCTCGTCGGCGACCAGCAGGCACTTCACGCCCAGTTCGGTGGCGCGCACGGCGTCCTCGACGCAGCCGGCCACCGCGTCGTGGCCGCGGGCGCGCAGCCCGGCCCCGCGGGAGTCGGTGCGGGTGGAGCCGCCGATGTCCCAGGTGCCGCGCGGTCCGGTGAACAGGCAGAGCTCGATGTCCCGTTCGGCCGCCGCCTCGACCATCTCGGTGATCTCGGCGTCGGTCAGCATCCACACGCCGCTGCCCTGGCTGATCCGGTGGATCGGCACGTCCAGCCGGGAGGCTTCCTTCAGGACGACGGCCAGCGCCTCGGGCCCCTCGCACGAGGGGATCTCGGTGCGCCAGCGGCCCCCGCCCGGGAAGGTGTGGGGCGAGGCGTCGGCGGGGGAGAGGTCGGGCGCGCCCAGGCCGAGGGCGGCGAGCACCGGCTCGCCGGGTCGTCGGGCTGCGGAGGCGTCGGTCACGGGATGTCCTTTGTGTTCGGTATTTCGGACGAGGTTCGCGTCTCTGGGTGGCGGGACCTCGGGAGTACGCCGGCACGGGGACCGTCAGGGTGCCCCCGTCCCGGCGTACGGCGAAGGGCCGCTCACGGGCGGAGGAGAACCTTGCCCACCTTCGGGTCGCCGGAGCCCACGAGCTCGATCGCCTGCGCGAACTCCGTCAGCGGCAGTTCGTGCGTGACGAGCGGCAGCGGGTCGAGGAGGCCGGCGGAGAACACCCGCACGGCGTGGGCCCAGGCGTCCGGCGGCGCCCCGAAGACGGTGTGCACCTCCAGCTGGCGCACGACGAGATCGGTCGGGTCGAGCCCCTGCGCGCCGGGCGCCGGGATGCCGGTGAGTACGAGACGCCCGCCCCGCCGCAGCAGCGCGGCCGAGGTGCGTGCGGCCTCCGCCGACCCGGCGGTCTCCACGACGACGTCGAAACCGCCCGGCAGTTCCTCGTCCTTGGTGCGGAAGGCGGTGGCCCCGTACGCGCGCGACAGCTGCTCCCGGTCGCGGCGGGTGCCCACCACCAGCAGCTCGCCGGGCGAGCCCGCCGCCAGGAACTGCACGGCGAACATCCCGAGCGTCCCGGTGCCGACCACCGCCACCCGCTCGCCCGGCAGCGCGCCCGCCTTCATCGCGGCGGCCGCGACGCAGGCGGCCGGCTCCAGCAGGGCGGCGGCGGTGAGGTCGCAGTCGTCCGGCAGGACGTGCAGCAGCCGGGCCGGGAGCGTGAGCGTGGCCGCCATGGCGCCGGGCCGGGTGAACCCGGTCTCCTCGTACCCCGCCTCGCACAGCGTCGTCTCACCGGCGTGACAGCGGTCGCAGACCTGGCAGTTGCGGAACCCCTCGCCGACGACCTTGCGGCCGACGAGCCGCTCCGGCACCCCGGCGCCGACGGCGGCGACGGTCCCGGACCACTCGTGGCCCGGCGTCAGCGGGTAACGGACGTACCCCTCGGGCCGGTTGCCCTGGTACACCTCGCGGTCGCTGCCGCAGATGCCGGCCGCGTGCACCCGGACCAGCGCCTCGCCGGGGCCGGGCTCCCGGGGCGTGTGCTCGGCGAGCCGGTGCCGGCCGGGCGCCTCGACGACGACGGCGGTGCTCATCGCGTCCCCTTCGGCTTGCGCTGCTCCCAGCCCTCGGCCCACAGGTCGAACCGGGCCTGCTGCTGCGGGAACTCGGCGGCGGCGTCGGCGTCGAACTCCACGCCGAGCCCAGGGGCGTCGGAGAGGTGGAAGTACCCGTCCACGACCTGCGGCGCGCCCTTGACCACCTTCTTGATCTCCGCGTCGGCGAAGTCGTTGAAGTGCTCCAGGATCTTGAAGTTCGGCGAGGTGAACCCGACCTGGAGGGAGGCGGCGGTGAGCACGGAACCGCCGACGTTGTGCGGGGCGATGAGCGTGTAGTGGGTCTCGGCGGTCGCGGCGAGCTTGCGGGTCTCCCAGATGCCGCCGATGTGGCCGACGTCGGGCTGGATGATGTCGACGGCCTGGCTCTCGAACAGCTCCCGGAACTCGATCCGGTCGTGGATGCGCTCACCGGTGGCGACGGGGATGTCGACCTTCGCGGCGACCTTCTCCAGCGCCTTGAGGTTCTCCGGCGGGCAGGGCTCCTCCAGCCAGGCCGGCCGGAAGGGCGCCAGCTCGCGGGCGAGGCGGACGGCGGTGGCGGGGGAGAAGCGGCCGTGCATCTCCAGCATCAGCTCGGCGTCGGGGCCGATGGCGTCCCGTACGGCCTCGATGAGGGAGACGGCGTAGCGGGTCTGCTCGTGGTCGAGCTCGAAGTGCCCGGTGCCGAAGGGGTCGATCTTGAGGGCCTTGTACCCGCGCTCCATCACCCCGCGGGCCGCCTTGTGGTACGCCTCGGGCGTGCGCTCGGTGGTGTACCAGCCGTTCGCGTACGCCTTGACCTTGTCGGTGACCTTGCCGCCGAGGAGCTGCCACACCGGCACCCCGAGCGCCTTGCCCTTGATGTCCCAGCAGGCCATCTCGATCACGGCGATGCCGGACATCACGATCTCACCCGCGCGGCCGTAGTCGCCGTACTTCATACGGCGCACCAGGTCCTCGACGGCGAACGGGTCGGAGCCGAGGATGTGGTTGGCCTCGGCCTCCCGCAAGTAGCCGAGCAGCGCGTCGGTGTGGCCCAGCATCCTGGTCTCGCCGACTCCGGTCAGCCCTTCGTCGGTGTGCACCTGGACGTAGGTCAGATTGCGCCACGGCGTCCCGACCACGTGTGTGCTGATTCCGGTGATGCGCACGGCAGTTGCCCCTCGATGCGTCGTCGGCTCATTCGGTTGTGCACCCGGCGGTGTTCGAAATTTCGTCACACGTTCGAAATGCTGACGTGACAGTAGGGACGGGGTGACGGGGGTGTCAATGGGTCGCGCGCATAACGGTTTCGACACCCTTCCGGCGTCCGAACCGGCCTCTTCGTCGCGCAGTGTGCGGGGCGTGTCTGGCGTGTCATGGCATATCCGCCAACCGGTCATGCCTGTGCGCATTGTTGTCCACAAAACTTTCACAGCGGTGACTAGGAACGGTGTGCGTCCGGAACCTAGTCTTCCCGCGTCATGGACTACTGCCAGCCGTGCCGACGGCACCTGAACGGCGCACTCGCCTGTCCGGGGTGCGGCGCCACGACCGAACAGCCGCATGTGTACGCGGACGCCCTCGCCGGCGCCGGGTACCCCCAGCCGGCCGAGCGGTCCCCGGGCGCGCCCGCGGCGTACGCGGGGCAGTACACCGACGCCGAACCGGACGCTCCCGAGGGCGCGCACGCCCCCGGTGGCACCGGCGAGCTCGCGGAGGCGGCACCGGCGGGCGGCCGGGCCGCGCGGCGGGCGGCGCAGCGGCGCGGCCGGGGCCGCCGGCGCGGCCGTGACGAGCGGGATGCCCCTGCCGGCCCGCAGGACGGGCGGACGGGCCCCGACGGTTACGACGACTCCGAGGGGTACGACGACCCGGATGCGTACGACGACGAGGACGCGTACGACGACGAGGACGGCGACGCCGACGAGACCGGGGCCGGCGCGAGCCGCCGGGACCGCAAGGCCGCCGCGCACCGCCGCAGACGGCGCCGCACCCTGCTCGTCGCCGCGGGCTTCGTCCTGGCCGCCGGCGGCCTGAGCCTCGCCGAACTCGGCATGGACGCCCCCGGCGACAGCCCCACGACGGCCGCGGCCGGTGACTCCTCGGCGGACGGCGCCGCCGAGGACGAGGTGCCGGCGTCGCCCGGCGCCACCGGCGCCGCCGTCGGCACGGGGGCGGGCACGGCCTCGGGGAAGCCGTCCGCGTCCCCCTCCGCCTCCGCGTCCGGCGAGGACGAGGACAAGGACAAGGACGAGGACGGTAAGAAGGGCGAGGACGCGGACGGGGACGGCACCCCGGACCCGCAGTCGCAGTCGGCGTCGGCGGGCACCGGCGCGGAGACGCCGCCCCCGGCCCCCGACCCCACGCCCACGTCGGGCGGCGACCCCACCTCGACCGAGGCCCCGCCCACGTCGGCACCGACGCCCGACCCCAAGCCGACGGAGGAGTGCGAGCGTTTCCTGTGGTGGTGCACCTGATCCCGCCGCGCGTGGGCGGGCGTCAGTCCGCCAGCATCCGGCGCAGCAGGTCCCGCAGCGCCACCCGCTCGTCCTCCGACAGGCCCGCCAGCGGCTCCCGGGCGAACCGCAGGGACTCCCGCAGGCTCCGGGCCACCTGACGGCCCTCCCCGGTCGCGGCGGCCAGTTTCACCCGCCGGTCCGCCGGGTCCGGCCGGCGCTCCACCAGGCCCCGTGCCTCCAGCCGGTCCACGATGCCGGTCACGTTCGACGGCTCGCAGCGCAGCCGCTGCGCCAGCTTGCGCATCGGCAGCGGCTCCAGCGAGAGCAGGCTCAGCAGCCGTGCCTGGGCGCCGGTGAGCGCGTGCTCCGCGGCCGCCTCCTCGTACTCCGCGTGATAGCGGGCCACGACCGCTCCGATGAGATCGACGACCTCGAAGGTCAGCTCGTCCGGACGGTTCGTCTTGGGTGGAGTGGTCACTCGTCCAGGGTAACGGGTTACTTGACATCCTGAAATATTCAGGCGCATGGTTGTTTCAGGTACTGAAGTATTTTGATGGAAGGGCACCCCGTGATCAACCGCGAATGGCACCTCGTCTCCCGTCCCGTCGGCTGGCCCAAGGCCGAGGACTTCGCCCTGGTCGAGGCCGAGGTGCCGACGCCCCGCGAGGGCCAGGTGCTCGTCCGGAACCGGTACCTCTCGGTGGACCCCTACATGAGGGGCCGCATGTCGGCCGCGAAGTCGTACGCCGCCCCCTACGAGCTGGGCAAGGTCATGCAGGGCGGCGCGGTCGGCGAGGTGGTCGCGTCGAACGCCGAGGGCGTCGCGGTCGGCGACCACGTGCTGCACTTCTTCGGCTGGCGCGAGTACGCGGCCCTGGACGCCCAGCACGCCGTCAAGGTCGACCCGGAGGCCGCGCCCCTGTCCACGTACCTCGGCGTCCTCGGCATGACCGGTCTCACCGCCTACGCCGGACTGCTGCGCACCGCCGCCTTCAAGGAGGGCGACGCGGTGTTCGTCTCGGGCGCCGCCGGCGCCGTCGGCAGCCAGGTCGGCCAGATCGCGCGGCTCAAGGGCGCCTCGCGCGTCATCGGCTCCGCCGGCTCCGACGAGAAGGTCAAGCTCCTGGTCGAGGAGTACGGCTTCGACGCCGCCTTCAACTACAAGAACGGCCCGGTGCGCGAGCAGCTGCGCGCCGCCGCCCCGGACGGCGTCGACGTGTACTTCGACAACGTCGGCGGCGAGCACCTGGAGGCAGCCATCGGCTCCCTCAACCGGGACGGCCGTATCGCGGTCTGCGGCATGATCTCCGTCTACAACGACACCGAGCCCGCCCCCGGCCCGCGCAACCTCGCCCGGCTGATCCAGACCCGTGGCCGTATCGAGGGCTTCCTGGTCGGCGACCACTACGACCTGCAGCCGCAGTTCGTCCAGGAGGTGGGCCCCTGGGTCGCCTCGGGCGAGCTGAAGTACCGCGAGACCGTGGTCGAGGGCATCGAGAACAACCTCGAGGCGTTCCTCGGCGTGCTGCGCGGCGACAACACCGGGAAGATGATCGTCAAGCTCTGACGGTCCCGGCACACCAAGCGGCCGCGTCCCCGCACGGGGGCGCGGCCGCACGTGTTCCCCGCTCAGCCGGCCCGCGCCGCGGTGTGCACCGCCCGCACCAGCCGGTCGTTCTCCACGGCGGCCCCGCCCGGAAAGGCGTAGCGGCGCCGGGTGTAGCCGTACGCGAGACCGCCGCGCGGGTCGGCGAACGCCTGGGAGCCGCTCGCGCCGGCGTGCCCGAACGAACCGGCGCCCAGGAACGGGTACCAGGGGTCCGCGACCGCCTGGAAGCCGAGCCCGAACGACTTGTACGTCCCGGACACCAGGTCCCGGCCGGTGGAGTGGATCCGGCTGACCTCGGCGACCGTGTCCGGCTTCAGCAGGGGCGGGCGCCCGCCCAGCCCGCTCACGGCGGCCGCGTACATCCCCGCCAGGCCCCGCGCGGAGGCGACACCGCCCGCCGAGGCGGGCCCGTTCGCCCGCACCGCACGCGAGTTGGGGTAGTCCGCCGGCTCACCCGGCATCGGCACATGCGTGTTGTACGCGATCGAGGCCAGCGTGTGCGGGCCGGTCGGTGCGGCGTCCAGCGCCGCCTGCTGCTCCGGCGTGGGCTCCATCGGCTGCACCGGGCGGTAGCGGGACTCCAGCGCCTCGGGCAGCCCGAGGAAGAAGCCCAGGTCGTGCGGGGCGCGGACGCGGTCCTCGTAGACCTCCTGGAGGGTGCGGCCGGTCGCGCGCCGCACGACCTCGCCGGTGAGCGCGGCGACGCTGAGCGCGTGGTAGCCGAAGGCCGCGCCCGGCCGCCAGAAAGGCCGCTGCCCGGCGAGGCGTTCTGCGATCGCCCGGTCGTCGGCCAGCTCGTCCGCCGTGAATCCGGCGTCGAGGCCGACGACCCCGGCGCGGTGCGCGATCAGCTCGCGCAGGGTGATCCCGGCCTTGCCCTCGGCCGCGAACTCCGGCCAGTAGGACGCCACTTCGCGGTCGAGGTCCAGCACGCCGTCCTGGACGAGCAGCGCCACCACGAGATGGGCCGCGCCCTTGGAGGACGAGAACACCCCGTAGAGGGAGTCGGCCCCGGCACCGGGGCCCGCCCACAGGTCGACCACCCGTCTGCCGTGCACGTACGCGCACACCTGGCCCTCGTAGTCCGGCCGTTCCGCGGCCACGAACGCCGCGAACTCCTCCCGGACCGCCTCGAAGCCGTCCGCGACCGTGCCGTGGATCTCCGGTGTCATCCGCTCTCCTCACCCTGGCTCGTGACGTCCGCCACGACCACAGCATGCGCCCTGTCCAGGCCCCTTCCCCCGCGGGGGCCGCCGGCCGCCGTGACCGGGCACCGAAGCCACCGTGACGGCGGTGTGACCCACCCCGTCTACAGTGATCCGCATGCGCGATCTCGGTGCCGGTTTCAGGTTTCTCCTCAAGGGCCAGCGATGGGTGGCCCGACACGGCAGGCAGTACGGCTTCGGGCTGATCCCGGGCCTGATCACCCTGGTGCTGTACGCCGCCACGCTCGTGGCCCTCGCCCTGTGGGGCCAGGACCTCGTGGCCTGGTCGACCCCGTTCGCCGACGGCTGGGCGAGCCCCTGGCAGGGTCTGTTCCGCGGGCTGCTCACCGCCGTCCTGTTCGCCCTGGCCCTGCTGCTGTCCGTGGTCACCTTCACCGCCGCGACCCTGCTGATCGGCCAGCCCTTCTACGAGAGCCTCTCGGAGCGGGTCGACCGGGACGTCTCGCCCGACGGCACGGCGCCCGAGTCCGGGCTGCCGCTCTGGCGCGAGCTGTGGATCTCGGGCCGTGACAGCCTGCGGATCGTCGTGCGGGCCGCCGTCTGGGGCGTGCTGCTGTTCGCGGCGGGCTTCGTCCCCGTTGTCGGCCAGACGGCCGTCCCGGTCCTCGGTGTCGTCGTCACCGGCTTCTTCCTCACCGAGGAGCTGACGGCGGTCGCCCTCCAGCGCCGCCGCGTCGAGCTGCGGGAGCGCCTGAGGCTCCTGCGCTCCCGCAAGATGCTCGTCTGGGGCTTCGGCACCCCGCTCGCCGCCGTCTTCCTGGTGCCGTTCGTCGCGGTGTTCCTGATGCCCGGCGCGGTCGCGGGCGCCACGCTGATGGCCCGGGAGCTGTCGGGGGAGGAGACGCGGGAGGACGAGCCGGCCGGGCCCGAGAGCGAGAAGGTCACCTGGTGACCGGGTTGCCGGCCGCCACTGTCAGGATCGTGCGGACCTGGGCGATGATGTCCAGCCGGTTGCGGACGAACTCCGGGTCCGTCACCGCGCCCGACGCCGGATCGGTGTTGCCGGCCCCGAACTGCAGCACCGGCGTGTGCACATGCCCGCCCGGCAGCACGTCGTGCAGCCCCAGCCGGTCGCGCAGCAGCGTCGCCCGGTAGGCGATCTCGTTGGAGAGGTAGTCCCCGCCGCCCCCGGCCCGGGCGCGCGAACCGGGTGTCGGCCCGTCCGGCCGGACGACGGCCTGGGTACCGCCCGCCGGGATCTCGGTCACGCTCGTGTTGTCGAACACGGGGAACCGGCCGGTGGGCGCGGCGACGACCGCCGCGTACGGCAGGGTGGTCGTCGTCCACTGCGGCTGCGAGCCGGGGCCGGCGACGGGGACCAGGCCGGTGCTGGAGGCGTTCTCGTTGTCCGGGAACCCGCCCCGCCAGGCCCCGTTGGTCCGCTCCACGTCGAACCGCCCCACCCGTCCCTGGCTCACGGTCGTGAAGAGGTCGGCCCGCCCCAGGTACGGCCGCAGCGCCCGCTCCACCGTCCCCTCCGCGAAGTCCCGCCAGCGCACCGGGAACACGGCCGTCTCCACGCGCGCCGGACCGGCCGCCGTCTCGACGACCGTGCCGTCCAGCGCCAGCGCGGCCGCCCCCGACGGGTTGGAGATGCGGATGTCGCGGTCGAGCGTGAACGGGTCGAACCCGGTGACCAGGATGCGCCGGACGCCCTTCTCCCGCGGCAGCCGGATGTCGCCCTGCCCGCGCGAGGTCCGCTCCAGCGCGTCGAGCAGCGCGGCCCGCCGCCCCTCGCCGAGGGCGAAGCCCGGCTCCCACGTCCGCAGTTCCCGTGTCATCGTCAACCGGGCCCAGTACAGCGGCCGGTCGTCGTCCCGGCTCAGGTCGCCGCCCGCCGGCCCCCGCCCCTGCGCCCGGTCGACGGCCCGGCGCCACAGCGCCGTTCCGTGGTGTTCGACGGCCCGGCGGGCCGCCGTGTAGCCGTGCGCGCTGTCCAGGGCGCGGGCGAAGGCGGCGGTGGCGGTGCCGAACCCGGAGCGGCGCAGGATCTCCTGGGGGACCGCCCGGGTGAGCCGCTGTTCCTCGACGGTGGGCGCGGCGGCCGTCCCGGCGGCGGCAGCGGTCCCGGTGGCGGGCGCCGCGAGGCCGGTCAGCAGGGCCAGGGCGAGCACTCCGGTCCGAACACGGGTGGATATCACAGGGGTTCCGGTCCTTCCGTCACGGTGGGGGTCGTGCGGGACGCCGGAAGTATCGCGTGGCGGGAGAGGTCCACGCCATGGTGCGTGCGCCGGGTCCGTCCGCCGCCGTCAGTCCGGCGGCTCGCCCAGCAGCCGCAGGAAGTCCCGGAACACGCCCGGCATGTCCACCGACGCGGGGTCCAGCAGCCACTGGTACTGCAGCCCGTCCATGACCGCGACCAGCAGCGGGGCGGTGCGCTCGGGCGTGAGCCCGTTCGGCAGACGGTCGCCGTACTCGGCGCGCAGCATCTCCGCCATGCTCGCCCGCACCCGGGTGTACCGCTCGGAGAAGTACGCCCGCGCCGGGTGCCCGTCCGTCACGCTCTCGCCGAGCAGCGCCGAGAAGGTCTGCACGATGCCGGGCCGCATCGCGTTGTACTCGACCAGCGCGGCCAGCAGATCGACCCGCCACCGGCTGTCCGGCACGGCGTCCCACCGGTCCCGCTCCTGGAGCACGGCGACGAGCAGCGCGTCCTTGGTCGGGAAGTGGTGCATCAGCCCCTGCTGGGTGAGCCCCACCCGCTCGGCGACCGCGGCCAGGCTCGCGCCCCGGTAGCCGCGCTCGGCGATCACCTCCAGCGCCGCCCGGACGATCTCGCCGCGGCGCTCCTCGCCCCTGACCCTCGCGTTCATGGCGTCACCGTACGGGACGCCAACGGCCCATGTGTAACGCGCGGATAACGAAACCTACCGGTCGACAGGTGGTCGATGCAGGATGGTGCGCACAGCCCGGACTCGACGAGGAGGCACCGCGATGGCGGGAACGCGCACCCAGGCCGATGCGGCACGCGAGGCGGTCGTGGAGACGGCCCTGGCCCGGCTCGACCTCGACGCGAAGACACGGCTGCTCTCCGGCCAGGACATGTGGAGCCTGCCCGCCCTCCCGGGGATCGGCCTGCCCTCCCTCGTGATGTCGGACGGCCCGATCGGCATCCGCGGTGTGCGCTGGACCGCCGACGACCCCTCCGTCGCCCTGCCGTCCCCGACCGCCCTCGCCGCCACCTGGGACCCGGACCTCGCCCGTCGCGCCGGCGTCCTCCTCGCCCAGGAGGCCCGCCGCAAGGGCGTCCACGTCCTGCTCGCCCCCACCGTCAACCTGCACCGATCCCCGCTCGGCGGACGCCACTTCGAGGCGTACAGCGAGGACCCGTATCTGACCGGGGTCATCGGCGCGGGCTATGTGTCCGGCGTGCAGTCCGGCGGCGTCGGCACCACCGTGAAGCACTTCGTCGCCAACGACGCCGAGACCGAGCGCTTCACGGTGAACAACGTCGTCGGCGAACGCGCGCTGCGCGAGCTGTATCTGGCGCCCTTCGAGCACATCGTGGAGCACGCCCGCCCCTGGGGCGTGATGACCGCGTACAACACGGTCAACGGCACGACCATGACCGAGCACCGCCGGCTGGTCGAGGAGGTGCTGCGCGGCGAGTGGGGCTTCGACGGGGTCAACGTCTCCGACTGGGCGGCCGCCCGCGACACCGCCGCCGCCCTCGACGGCGGCCTCGACATCGCCATGCCCGGCCCCCGGACCGTCTACGGCGAGGCCCTCGCCCGGGCCGTGCGCGACGGCGAGGTCCCCGAGGCCAGGGTCGACGACGCCGTGCGCAACGTCCTGCGGCTGGCCGCCCGCGTCGGCGTACTCCCCGGCGCCGAACCGGCCGTGACCGCCCTTCCGCCCGAGACCGACGGCCCCGCCCTGGCCCGCGAGATCGCCCGCCGCTCCTTCGTCCTGGTCCGCAACCAGGACGCCCTGCCGCTGCCGCCCGGCGGCACGGTCGCCCTGATCGGCGCCGCCGCCCGCGACGCCCGGGTCCTCGGCGGTGGCTCCGCGACCGTCTTCCCGGCCCGCACCGTCTCCCCGCTCGACGGCCTCGCCGCCGCCTTCCCCGAAGGGGCCCTGACCTACGCCGTCGGCGCCGACCCCAGCACCGAACTCGGTGTCGCCGACCGGGGCTTCACCCTGCGGGCCGTGTGCCGGGACGCCGCGGGAGACGTCCTCGGCACCGGCTCCGCGCCCAGCGGGCACATCCAGTGGATGGGCTCCGACCTCCCCGACGGCGTCACCCACGAGACCCTGCACAGCGTCGAGCTGACCGGCACGTTCACCCCGCGCGTCACCGGCGCCCACACCTTCGGCATCAAGGGCATCGGCGCCTTCACACTCGTCGTCGACGGCACGACGTACTACGACGACGTCCAGCGCCCCACCAGGGACGACCCGTTCATCAGCTTCTTCGGCGCCCCCGTCCCGCGCGCCCAGCCCGAACTCACTGCGGGCACCCCCGTCGAGGTCTCCCTCACCCACGTCGTCGAGCACCCCGAGGACGCCCCGCTGAGGGTCGTCGGCTTCACGCTCGCCCACCAGGAGCCGCTGCGCGACCCCGGCGAACTCATCGCCGAGGCCGCCGAGGCCGCGCGCGCCGCCGACACCGCCGTCGTCGTGGTCGCCACCACCGAACGGGTCGAGTCGGAGGGCTTCGACCGCACCGACCTGAGGCTGCCCGGCCGCCAGGACGACCTGGTCCGCGCCGTGGCCGCCGCCAACCCCCGCACGGTCGTGGTCGTCAACTCCGGCTCCCCGGTGGAACTGCCGTGGCGCGAGGAGGTCGCCGCCGTGCTGCTGGGCTGGTTCCCGGGGCAGGAGGGCGGCGCGGCCCTCGCCGACGTGCTCACCGGCGCCGAGGAGCCCGGCGGCCGGCTGCCCACCACCTGGGGCCCGCTGGCGGACGCCCCGGTCACCGAGGTCGTCCCCACCGACGGCGAGCTCGTCTACACCGAGGGCGTCTTCATCGGCTACCGCGCCTGGGAGAAGGCGGGCCGCACCCCGGCCTACCCGTTCGGGCACGGCCTCGGCTACACCACGTGGGCGTACGAGGCCGCCGAGGTCAAGGGCACCACGGTCCGGGTGCGGGTGCGCAACACCGGCGAACGGCCGGGCCGCGAGGTCGTCCAGGTCTATCTGGCGCCCGCCGAGCCGGACGCCGGGCGGCCGGCGCGGTGGCTCGCCGGGTTCGCGGGGGTGTCGGCCGAGCCGGGGGAGAGCGGCGAGGCCGTGATCGAGTTGTCCCGCCGGGCTTTCGAGGTGTGGGACGAGACGACCGAGGCGTGGACCTTTGTGAAAGGTTCGTACGAGATTCAGCTCGGACGCTCGATCGCCGACCGCAGGCTGACCGCGACCATTAACGTCTGACCCGGGAGAAGTACCCAGGAACAGCCCCGGTCCGGGCCCTGACACCGGGACCGGGGCTCGGGCCTCCTTCGTCCGTCAGCGCGCCGAGAAGGCGTACACCGTCTCCGACCGGTACACCTCGCCGGGCCGCAGCACCGTGCTCGGGAAGTCCGGCCGGTTCGGGGAGTCCGGGAAGTGCTGGGTCTCCAGTGCGATGCCGTCGCCGGGGGAGAAGGGCTCGCCGAGCTGGTCGGCCGTGTACAGCTGCAGGCCAGGCTCGGTCGTGGAGACCGTGAGCACCCGCCCGGTCGAGGGTTCGTACAGCTCGGCGACCTCCCGCGCGTCCTCGGTCACGCCCTTGTCCAGCGCGAAGTTGTGGTCGTACCCGGAGCCGACCTTGCGCGTTCGGCGGAAGTCGAACCGGGTGCCCGTGACGTCCTCCGGGACGCCCGTCGGGATGAGATCGGCGTCGACCGGGGTGAACCGGGAGGCCGCCAGCCGCAGTTCGTGGCCGCCCGCGTCACCGGAGGCCGCCCCCGCGAGGTTGAAGTAGCTGTGGTTGGTCAGATTGACCACGGTCGGCGCGTCCGTCACCGCCTCGTACACGAACCGCAGCGCCCCGTCGGCCTCCAGGGTGTACGTCGCCGTCACCTCCAGGCGCCCCGGGAAGCCCTCCTCGCCGTGCGGGCTGACGCGGGTCAGACGCAGCCCGTGCGCGACGGGCGTCACGTCCCACACGCGCTTGTCGAATCCGCGGGCGCCGCCGTGCAGGGAGTGGGGCGGGGTGTTGGGGCCGAGCACGTGGGCGACCCCGTCCAGCGAGAAGCGGCCGCCCGCGATCCGGTTGGCGTACCGGCCGATCAGCGCGCCGAGATACGGCCCGGGATGCGTCACGTACCCGTCGAGATCGGCGAACCCGAGGACCACGTCGGCCGTCCGGCCGTCCCGGTCGGGCACCTCCAGTGACTGCACGATCCCGCCGTACGACAGGACTCGCGCCCGAACGCCCGCGCGCTCCAGGGTCCAGCGATGGACCTCCGTGCCGTCGGAAAGTGTGCCGAAGTGTTCGCTCATGAGCGGAACACTAGTTCGTGACCGTGCGGTAGGCGATCTCCGCCAGCCGCGCCTGACCGTCCACGCTCGGATGGAAGAAGTCCCACTGGCTCAACTGCGCCTGGTCGAACCGGTAGCCGTACACCGCCCCGCCGTCGAACCGGCACCGGCGGTCCTTCGCACAGACGTCCTTGAGCACCTTGTTGTACGCCTCGACCCGGTCCTGCACGGTCGCCCGGCGCTGGTTCGCCGCCGCCGTCAGGGACTCCGCGTCACCCAGCATCGACGGGCAGATCCCCAGGTCCCACACCTGCCGGGCCATCGGGTTCAGGCGGCCCTGCTCCCACAGCCGCATCAGGTTCGGCACGCTCGCCACGTACACCTGGGACTTCGGGAGCGACCGGCGCAGCGTGCGCAGCGCCTCCTCGAAGCTCGCGCGGAACTCGGCCACCGGCGTCATCGCGTCCACCGACCTGCGGCAGGCGTCGTTGGCGCCCGCCATCACCGCGACCAGTTGCGGCCGGTGCGTCACGACCCGGGCCATCTGGCCGGGAACGTCACCCATCCGGGCCCCGGTCACCGCGAGATTCCAGCTGCGCTCCGTCGCCTTCGCCCGGCCCAGCAGCCGCACCGCCAGACTGTCGACCGCCGCACGGGTGCCGGTCGCCCAGGACACCTCCGGGCAGTCCGACAGCACCGCACAGGCGTCGAAACCGGTGGTGATCGAGTCGCCGACCGCCGCGACCGAGGCGGGAGCCCGGTCCCACACCGGCGTCGGCTTCGGCGAGGGCCGCGCGCCGCGCCCCCCGGTGCCGGACGGGGCGGGGGAGGCGCCGCCCACGGCGTCGCAGCCGGACGCGCCCAGCACGGCCGCGGTCACGGCGGCGAGGACAGCGCGTGTGACAAGCCGTCGCTTCCGCATACCCGTCCATCCCCTCGTCGGACCTGTCGAAGTGTGAACCCATGAGACCGCACGCGGGTTCCCGGTCCGCGCATGCAACGGCTCACACCCGTACAAGCGTCCTGCCGGGTGAATGGCAGGCGTTTCACGGCCCTGGGACCGACGGTACGTCACACTCCTTGCCCCGCCGCACGGTAGCCTCGCCATCAAACGTGGCTCCCCCGCCACGCTCGTCCGCCAGTTCGCAAGATGTCCGCTCAGCCCGGAGGTCCCGGTGACGACACGTGGAGTCCTGTACGTGCACTCCGCGCCGCGCGCGTTGTGCCCGCACGTCGAGTGGGCCGTCGCCGGGGTGCTCGGCACGCGCGTCAACCTCGACTGGATCCGGCAGCCCGCCGCGCCCGGCACCTGGCGCTCGGAGTTCTCCTGGCAGGGCGAGGCCGGCACGGCGTCCAAGCTGGCGTCCGCCCTGCGCGGCTGGCACCTGCTGCGCTTCGAGGTGACGGCGGAACCCTGCCCCACCGCCGAGGGCGAGCGCTACAGCTGCACCCCCGACCTGGGCATCTTCCACGCCGTCACGGGCATGCACGGCGACATCCTGATCCCCGAGGACCGGCTGCGCGCCGCCCTGACCCGCGCCCAGCACGAGGGGGCGGACCTGGAGGCGGAGATCGCCAAGCTCCTCGGCAAGCCGTGGGACGACGAACTGGAACCCTTCCGGTACGCGGGCGAGGGCGCGCCGGTGCGCTGGCTGCACCAGGTGGTCTGACACCCGCTCACCTCCGGGCACACGAAAGGGCCCCCGCCTCGAAGGCGGGGGCCCTTCCCGTGCGTACGGGGGTCGCTCAGACCGTCCGGAACGCCAGGACCACGTTGTGCCCGCCGAAGCCGAACGAGTCGTTCAGCGCGGCGATACGGCCCTCCACGGGCAGCTTGCGGGCCTCGCCGCGGACCACGTCGGCGTTCGCCTCCGCCTCCGGATCGAGGTTCTCCACGTTGATGGTCGGCGGGGCCACCCGGTGGTAGAGCGCCAGCACGGTCGCGACGCTCTCGACACCGCCGGCACCGCCCAGCAGGTGCCCCGTCATCGACTTGGTGGCGGAGACGGCCATGTGGTCGGCGTCGTCGCCGAAGACCTTGCGCAGCGCCTTCAGTTCGGCGATGTCACCGGCCGGGGTCGACGTGGCGTGCGCGTTGACGTGCACGATCTCCGCCGGGTCCAGGTCGGTGCGGTCCAGCAGGTTCTGCAGGGCGTGCGAGATGCCGCGGCCCTCCGGCTCCGGCTGCACGATGTCGTGCGCGTCGGCGGAGATGCCCTGCCCGACCGCCTCGGCGTACACGCGGGCACCGCGCTTCGCGGCGTGCTCGGCGGACTCCAGGACGATCACGCCGGCGCCCTCGCCGAGGACGAAGCCGTCCCGGGCGACGTCGTAGGGACGCGACGCGCCCTGCGGGTCCTCGTTGTTCTTGGACATCGCCATCATGTTGCCGAACGCGGCGATCGGCAGCGGGTGGATGGCCGCCTCCGTGCCGCCCGCGATCACGACGTCGGCACGGCCGCTGCGGATCATCTCGATGGCGTAACCGATGGCCTCGGCGCCCGAGGCGCACGCCGACACCGGCGTGTGCACGCCCGCGCGGGCGCCCACGGCCAGACCGACGTTGGCGGAGGGGCCGTTCGGCATCAGCATGGGGACGGTGTGCGGGGAGACGCGGCGGACGCCCTTCTCCTTCAGCACGTCGTACTGGTCGAGCAGCGTCGTCACGCCGCCGATGCCGGAGGCGATGACCGCGCCCAGGCGGTCGGGGTCGACGTTCGGGTCCTCACCGGCCCTGGCCTCGAACCCGGCGTCCTTCCACGCCTCCTGGGCTGCGATCAGGGCGAACTGCGCCGAGCGGTCCAGGCGGCGGGCCTGCGGCCGGGGGATGACCTCGGTGGGCTCCACGGCGACCGTCGCGGCGATACGGACCGCCTGGTCGGCGGCCCACTCCTGCTCCAGGGGCTTGACGCCGGAACGTCCGGCGACCAGGCCCTCCCAGGTAGAGGCTGCGTCGCCACCCAGCGGTGTGGTTGCGCCGATACCGGTGACGACCACGGTGCGATTGGTCGGGCTCACGGGAATTCTTTCTCCAACGGATACGAGGATTCAGCGGCGCCACCGCCGGGTGGCGGGGCAGTCGGCCCAGGGGCCGGTCGGTGGATCAGCCCTGGTGCTTGAGGATGTATTCGGTCGCGTCGCCGACGGTCTTGAGGTTCTTGACGTCCTCGTCGGGGATCTTCACGTCGAAGCGCTCCTCGGCGGCGACGACGACCTCGACCATGGACAGCGAGTCGACGTCCAGGTCGTCGGTGAAGGACTTGTCCAGCTGGACGTCCTCGACCGGGATGCCGGCGATCTCGTTCACGATGTCGGCGAGACCGGCGACGATCTCTTCCTGAGTGGCGGCCATGGTGGCGCTCCTTCGTTGTTGTTCAGGTTCTTCAGAGGGTTGGGCGCCCGCCGCACGAGCGGCAGGTGGTGCGCGTCCCGTGCCGGTTCACATGATCCGGCACGAAGTGCCTAGGGGAGAGTAACGACCGTGGCGGCGTAGACGAGACCCGCCCCGAATCCGATGACGAGCGCGGTGTCGCCGCTCTTCGCCTCGCCGGTCGCCAGGAGCCGCTCCATCGCGAGCGGGATCGAGGCGGCCGAGGTGTTGCCGGTGGTGCGCACGTCACGGGCGACCGTCACGTGTTCCGGCAGCTTGAGAGTCTTCACCATCGAGTCGATGATCCGCTCGTTGGCCTGGTGCGGGATGAAGACGTCCAGGTCGTCCGGGCTGATCCCGGCCGCGTCCAGCGCCTGCTGGGCGACCTTCGCCATCTCGAACACGGCCCAGCGGAAGACCGCCTGACCCTCCTGCGTGATCGCGGGGAACTTCTCGACCTCGCCGTCGCGGTAGTCCGTCCACGGCACGGTCTGCTTGATGGTCTCGGACTTGTCGCCCTCGGAGCCCCACACCGTCGGGCCGATGTGCGGCTCCTCGGAGGGGCCCACCACGACCGCGCCGGCGCCGTCGCCGAACAGGAAGGCCGTGGCCCGGTCCTCCAGGTCGGTGAGGTCGCTCAGCCGCTCCACGCCGATCACCAGGACGTACTCCGCGGAACCCTCGACGATCATGCCCTTGGCGAGGGTGAGACCGTAGCCGAAGCCCGCGCAGCCGGCCGAGATGTCGAAGGCGGCGGCCTTGTTCGTGCCGAGCTTGTCGGCGATCTCCGTGGCGACCGCCGGCGTCTGCTTGAAGTGCGAGACGGTCGAGACGATCACCCCGCCGATCTGCTCGGCCGAGATGCCGGCGTCGGCGATCGCCTTGCCGGACGCCTCGATCGACATCGCGGCGACGGTCTCCTCGTCGTTCGCCCAGTGCCGCGTCTGGATGCCGGAGCGCGAACGGATCCACTCGTCGGACGAGTCGATCGTCTCCAGGATCACCTCGTTGGGCACCACCCGTGTGGGCCGGTACCCGCCCACGCCCAGGATGCGGGCGTACGGGGCGCCCTTGCTGGGCTTCAGCTTCGCCATGCTCCGGGCTCCTTGTCAGGCGTGCTCTGCGACGAGCTCGCGAGCAGCGTCGAGATCGTCGGGGGTCTTCAGCGCCAGGGTCTTCACGCCCGGCAGGGCGCGCTTGGCCAGTCCGGTCAGCGTGCCACCGGGGCACGCCTCGATCAGGGCCGTCACGCCGAGTTCCTTGAAGGTCTCCATGCACAGGTCCCAGCGGACCGGGTTGGCGACCTGGCCGACGAGGCGCTCCAGCACCTCGGCGCCGGTGGTGAGCGCCTTGCCGTCCTTGTTGGAGACGTAGGCGACCTTCGGGTCGGCGGAGACGAGCTCCTTGGCGGCCTCGGCCAGCTTGTCCACGGCCGGGCCCATGTGGTGCGTGTGGAACGCGCCGGCGACCTTCAGCGGGACGACCTTGCGCACGCCCTCGGGCTTGTCGTCGTTGAGCGCGGCCAGCTGCTCCATGGTGCCGGCGGCCACGATCTGCCCGGCGCCGTTCATGTTGGCCGGGGTCAGGCCCAGCTTCTGCAGGTGCGCGACGCTGACCTCGGGGTCGCCGCCGAGCAGCGCCGACATGCCGGTCTCGGTGATCGCGGCGGCCTCGGCCATCGCCAGGCCGCGCTTGCGCACGAGGGTCAGCGCGGCGGTGTCGTCGAGGACGCCCGCGTAGGCGGCCGCGGTGATCTCACCGACGCTGTGGCCGGCGACGGCACCGGGGACGATGTCACCGAGTGCCGCGGCGGACAGGATGCCGGCCGCCACCAGCAGCGGCTGGGCCACCGCGGTGTCCCGGATGGCGTCGGCGTCGGCCTGCGTCCCGTAGTGGGCGAGGTCCAGTCCGATGGCGTCCGACCAGGCGCCGAGGCGGTCGGCGGCACCGGGCAGTTCGAGCCAGGGGGTCAGGAAGCCGGGCGTCTGGGCGCCCTGGCCGGGAGCGACGAGTACGAGCACTCTCACACTCTCTCTTGGGGACGGCCGACGCCGCCCGTGAGGACAAGGACGAAGAACACGAGGGGGTTTTGTGGGCCTCCGACAAAAGACTAGAGCTGGAGATCGCCGTCGGCCAGACGCCCCAGGATCAGCGCGATTCGCAGGGTGAAGGCGGAGCGTACATCGGACGGTGACCAACCGGTGACGTCAGTCACACGTCGAAGCCGGTAGCGCACGGTATTGGGGTGAACGAACAGCATCCGGGCCGCGCCCTCCAGACTGCTCGCCTGTTCGAGATAGACGGACAGCGTCTCCAGCAGCGCCGACCCCGCCTCCTCCAGTGGTCTGTAGATCTCCTCCACCAACTGCTCGCGCGCGCTCGGATCCCCGGCGATGGCGCGCTCCGGGAGGAGATCGTCCGCGAGCACCGGACGCGGCGCGTCCTGCCAGGCCGTGCACGCCTTCAGCCCGGCCGCCGCGGCCTGCGCGGACCGTGTGGCGGCCAGCAGGTCCGGTACCACGGGCCCGGCCACCACCGGTCCGGCCGCGTACGGCCCGATCAGCGACTTGGCCACGGCGAGCGGGTTGTCGCTGCCGCCCGCGATCACCACGAGCCGGTCCCCGAGCACCCCCGTCAGCACCTGGAGCTTGGCGTGCCGCGCGGCCCTGCGGATCGCCTCCACCGTCAGCTCGCTGTCGCCGTCCGGCGCGGTCCCGAGCACCACGCAGACGTGCTCCGGCGAGTTCCAGCCGAGCGCGGCCGCCCGGGAGACGGCCCCCTCGTCGGCCTCCCCGCTGAGCACGGCGTTGACGACGAGGGACTCCAGCCGGGCGTCCCAGGCACCGCGTGCCTCGGCGGCCTGGGCGTAGACCTGCGCCGTGGCGAAGGCGATCTCCCGGGCGTACACCAGCAGCGCCTCGCGCAGCACGCTCTCGTCGCCGGGCGCCGCGACCTCGTCGATCGCCGACTCCATGACCTCGATCGTGGTGCGCACCATCTCCACGGTCTGCCGCAGCGTGATGGCCCGGGTCAGCTCGCGCGGCGCGGTGCCGAAGACGTCGGTGGAGATCGCCTGCGGCGCGTCGGGATGCCGGAACCACTCGGTGAACGCGGCGATACCGGCCTGGGCGACGAGACCGATCCAGGAACGGTTCTCCGGGGGCATGGCCCGGTACCACGGCAGCGTCTCGTCCATGCGCGCGATGGCCTGCGCGGCGAGCGAACCGGAGGACTTCTCCAGTCGCTTCAGGGTCGCGGCGTGGGCGTGGACGTCGTGCGCGGCGGCTTCGGGCTTTCGGGTTACGGGTTCGGGCACGGGGACAAGACTGCCTTATCGGGACGCCGCCGCGTGCCCGAGGGTCGCCCGCGGGCTGTCCGGTGGGTCTACGGTGGTCCCGTGATGGATGTACGGCGCGCCGTGGAGCGCTATCCGGGAGGGGATCCGGCCGCGGGCATCACCTCCCGCCACGCCTTCTCCTTCGGCCCGCACTACGACCCGGACAACCTCCGCTTCGGCGCGGTCATCGCCTGCAACGAGGAGCGGCTCGCGCCCGGCGCCGGCTTCGACGAGCACCCGCACAGCCACACCGAGATCGTGACCTGGGTGGTCGAGGGCGAGCTCACCCACCGCGACTCCACCGGTCACGCCACCGTGGTGCGCCCCGGCGACGTCCAGCGGCTCAGCTCGGCGGGCGGCGTCCGGCACGTCGAACGCAACGACGCCGACGTGCCCCTCACCTTCGTGCAGACCTGGCTGGCGCCCCTGGCCCCGGGCGGCGACCCGGCGTACGAGATCGTCCACGGCATCGCGGACTCCACCCCGTACGCCGTCCCCGAGGCCGGCGCGATGCTCCATGTACGGCGGCTCACGGCGGGGGAGCGGACGGCCGTACCGGACGCGGCGTACCTGTACGTCCACGTCGCGCGCGGCGAGGTGCGGCTGGCCGGGGAGGAGCTGGGCCCGGGTGACGCGGCCCGCGTCACCGGCGCCGCGGACCTGGAGGCGGTCGCGGTGACCCCGGCCGAGCTGCTGGTCTGGGAGATGACCGGCTGACCGGCGTCAGCGAGCGGCCGCGGCGGCGGATGCCGCCACGGTGGTCCGGCTGCTGTGGACGCCCCGCCGGCCGGACGGGATCCTGACGCCCGGCCGCTGACCGGTGCTACACCTCGGCCAGCACCGCGTCCGTGAAGGGCGGCCACGCCTCGGCCGCCCACGGCCCGAACGCCCGGTCCGCGAGCGCCGCACAGGCGACGCCCGCGTCCGGGTCGATCCACAGGAACGTCCCCGACTGGCCGAAGTGCCCGAAGGTGCGCGGCGAGGACGCGGCGCCCGTCCAGTGCGGCGCCTTGCCGTCCCGGATCTCGAAGCCCAGCCCCCAGTCGTTGGGGTTCTGGTGCCCGTACCCCGGCAGGACGCCCTTGGTGCCCGGGTACTGCACGGTCATCGCCTCAGCGACCGTGCGCGGGTCCAGCAGCCGGGGCGCCTGCACCTCCGCCGCGAACCGCAGCAGATCCCCGACCGTGGACACGCCGTCCTTCGCGGGGGAGCCGTCCAGCGAGGTGTCCGTCATGCCCAGCGGCTCCAGCACCGCCTGGCGCAGATACTCCGCGAACGGGATGTCGGTCGCCTTGGCGATGTGGTCCCCGAGCTGCTCGAACCCGGCGTTGGAGTACAGCCGCCGCTCCCCGGGCGGGGCCGTCACCCGGTGCTCGTCGAAGGCCAGCCCCGAGGTGTGCGCGAGCAGATGCCGCACCGTCGAGCCCTCCGGCCCGGCCGGCTCGTCGAGTTCGATCGCGCCCTCCTCGTAGGCGACCAGGGCCGCGTAGGCGGCCAGCGGCTTGGTCACCGAGGCCAGGGGGAAGCGGTGTCCGACGGGGCCGTGGGTACCGAGGACCGTGCCGTCGGCCCGGACGACCCCGGCGGCGGCGGTGGGAACAGGCCAGTTCTCGATCAGTGCGAGGCTGCTCAGCGACATGCCGTCGAGCCTAAGCCTCCCTGTCCCGGGCCGTGACACGGCGTAGGCGATCCCGTCCGGGTCCGGGCGCCACGGAGATCGCGCCATGTGCCACGCGTTTCTCACCGTTTCCGCTTGCCTGGAGCGCACTCCAAGGCCATAGCGTGGACGGCATGACGGTGATGGAGACCACGAGCACCGACAGCTGCGCCGCCCCGCCGCGCCCGGACCGGCGCCCCCAGGGGCAGGACAGCTACACGATCAGCGAGGTCGTCGCGTTCACCGGCCTGACGGCCCACACCCTGCGCTGGTACGAGCGCATCGGCCTCATGCCGCACATCGACCGCTCGCACACCGGCCAGCGCCGGTACAGCAATCGGGACCTGGACTGGCTCGACCTCGTCGGGAAGCTGCGGCTCACCGGCATGCCGGTCGCCGACATGGTCCGCTACGCCGAGCTGGTGCGCGCGGGCGACCACACCTTCGGCGAGCGCTTCGAGCTGCTGGAGGCGACCCGCCGCGACGTCCTCGCCCGGATCGCCGAACTGCGGGACACCCTGGCGGTGCTCGACCGGAAGATCAATTTCTATGCCGACGCGGGCCGCCGCTTCGAACGGGAGGCCTACCTGGACGAGAACACGGAGCAGGCCGGATGAGCGACGGCAGGACGGCGACGGCGCGCCTCGGGGCGGACGGCCCCGAGGTGGGCGTCCAGGGCCTCGGCTGCATGGGCATGAGCTTCGCGTACGGCCCCGTCGACGCGGACGCCTCCCGGGCCACCCTGGAGAGGGCACTGGACCTCGGCGTCACGCTGTACGACACGGCGGACGCGTACGGCAGCGGTGAGAACGAGCGGTTCCTGGCGCCGTTCTTCAAGGCGCACCGCGACGAGGTGGTGATCGCCACCAAGTTCGGTCTGGCGATCGACCCCGACGACCTCACGAAACGGACCATCCGCAACGACGAGCCGTACATCCGGCAGTGCGTCGAGGCGAGCCTGAGGCGGCTGGACGTCGACGTCATCGACCTCTACTACATGCACCGCCGCCAGATGGAGGTGCCGATCGAGGAGACCGTCGGCGTGATGGCCGAGCTGGTCCGCGAGGGCAAGGTGCGGCAGCTGGGCCTGAGCGAGGTCACGGCCGGCGAACTGCGCCAGGCGCAGGCGGTGCACCCGATCGCGGCCGTCCAGTCCGAGTGGTCCCTGTTCAGCCGGGACATCGAGTCCGGCGTCGTCCCGGCCGCCCGCGAGCTGGGTGTGACCCTGGTGCCGTACTCCCCGCTGGGCCGGGGCTTCCTCACCGGGTCCTTCGCCCGCGCCGAGGAGCTGAGCGCCGACGACTTCCGCCGTCAGCAGCCCCGGTACACGGGCGAGAACGCCTCGGCCAACGCGGCCCTGCTCGAGCCGGTCCGCGCCCTCGCCGAGGCCCGGGGCGCGACGCCCGGCCAGATCGCCCTGGCCTGGGTCCAGCAGCGCGCGGCGGTGCACGGCCTCCCCGTGGTCCCGATCCCCGGCACGCGCAGGCCGTCCCGCGTGGAGGAGAACACGGCGGCGACCCGCATCGAACTGGACGCGGCCGAACTGGCCCTGCTGGAGCCGCTGGCGGAGCGGGTGGCCGGCACCCGCTACGCGGACATGACCTTCACCTCCGCCGGCCGGGAGTAGGAGCGCTCACAGCTCGGCGAGCAGTTCCGCCTTCTTGCCGGCGAACTCCTCGTCCGTCACCAGCCCCGCCTGGTGCAGCTCGCCGAGATGACGGATCCGCTCGGCGATGTCGGCCGGGTCGCGCCGCGCCGCCCCGGCCGGCGGCGCGGCCACCGGTCCGGCCCGGCGGACCGCCGCGAGCACGGCCGCGGCGAACGGCAGCGACTCGTGCACCGGCCCGTACCCGAGCCCGAAGACGACGGCCGCCGGGTCCTGGTCGGCCTGCGCGGGCTGCTGTGCCGAGTCCTGCCGCAGCAGTCGCAGATGCCCCTCGAAGACCTCGGGCGAGCGCCATTCGACACCGCTCAGCTCGGCCAGCGGGAAACTCTGGTCGCCGGCCTTCCACTTCGCCGAGGACGCACCCGTCCAGAACCACCTGAAATGGACGATTTTCCCGTCGAACGAGGCTTTTCCGTCATATGCCTTGAACTGCAACGGCGCCTCGGGCGCGCCCACGAGGAAGTCCTCGACCGCGCCGGAGTCGGTCAGCCGGTCCCGCACCTCGTCGCGGTAGTACTCGGCGAGCGTCTCGCGCTCGGCCGGCAGCACCAGCCGGTACGGGTCGCTGCCCTCCTTCAGCTGCCCGGCGGCCGCCGCCAGCAACGGATCGGCGCCCGCGCGCAGTTCGAGCCGCAGCACCACGGTCCCGCGTCTGCCCGGCGTCAGCGTCGCGTCGGCGATCGCCCGGTAGGGGACGCGGCGCTCCCCGAGGGCCTGGAACAGCTTCGGTGTTCTGAGGCCCCGTTCGTAGCGGATGAGCACGGAGTCGGACTCGAACTCCCAGGCGGCATGAAATCCGGCCAGTACGTCACCCATGCGGCTCATCGTATGCGGCACGTGTTCCTCCGTCCCCACCCCGCGCACACCGCAGTTCCTTCCGTCTCTACGCGCGTCCGGCCGGAGCGGCGTCCGACAGGCCCGCACGGCACCCGACGGTGCCGTCGGCGCACCGCACCGACTCGTACGCGCCCACCCCGATCTCCGCGAAGTTCGTCACGCTCTCCGTGCCGGGCTCGAAGTAGCCGCTGTGCCCCTTCGCGTCCCGCGCCGACAGCACCCGCGCGCCGAACACCGAGGACACCGGGTCCTCGCCGTGCCCGAGGCCGCCGAGCTCCAGATACGGCACGTCCTGCACCCAGTCGTCGGCGTCCCGCATCGCCCACACGTGCGCGGACGTGCGCAGCTGCGAGACCCGCTCCACCCGCATACCGGGACTGCCCGCCACCGCTATGTCGGTGACCCGTCCCGGCAGTCCGCGCGCGGCCAGGCCGCACAGCACCGAGCCGTAGCTGTGGCAGAACAGCGAGACGGGCGACCGGCCCGGCAGCGCCCGCACCAGCGCGTTCAGCCGTACGGCCCCGTCGGCGGCGCGCGTCGCGGTCGCCGAGTCCAGCCCGAGACCGCCGGGCGCGGTGTAGTCGGCCCAGGCGATGACGGCCGTACGCGTCGAGGGGGCGGCCCGCCGCTCGGCGTCGTAGAGCGACCGGGCCATGCCGACCGGGGCCGAGTACCTGCGGTGCGTGCGCTGGAAGGTGAGCACGTCGGTGTCGACGCCGGGGACGACGACCGAGACCCGCTCGGCCCGGTCCAGGTCGCCGAAGACCTCCGCGGCCCGTCCGGTGCCGGCCGGGTCGAAGGCGAGGATCTGGCGGTCGGAGCGCAGCAGCGACCCGAAGCGCTCCTCGCGGTGTGCCGCCTCGCGCTGCCCGTCCGGCGTGAGACCGCTGTCGTGCACGCGCTTGTGCTCGACCTCACGCGCCTCGCGGAGCGCGACGCGGTTGGCGCGGTACCGCAGGTCGACCGGGGCGCCGTTCATGTTGCCGACCGCGAGCGGATAGCGGCGTACGAGATCCGAACGCTGGTGCTCGGTGAGGGAGGCGAAGAACGAGGCGAGCCGGGCGGGGGAGGAGTCCGCCGCCGGAAGCCGGTGCCCGGCGAGACTGCCCTGCTCCCAGGCGCTGAGCGAGGCTTCGAGCGGGGCGGTGCCGCGTTCGTGCCGCAGCGCGGTCCAGCCCGTGGTCGCCAGCATCACGAACACGACGCCCAGTGCGAGCAGAGCGCGCCAGACGTTCAGTTGCGGGGTGGTGTCGAAGGAAGTCACTGGGAGGACACACTAGGAGAACGAGAGGGTCTCGCGTTAACCAAGTGACACGGATCACGTTTGGATCAAGGTGTCGTGAACGGGCCGACCGTCTCAGGCTGTTCGCCAGCTCCCGGTGAGGGCCGGACCGACCTGTTCCAGGTACCGCTCCGTCAACGCCCGTATGGCGTCCAGGCTCGTGTCCCCGCCGGTGCACCACCGGCGTTCCGTCAGCCGCATCACCCCGCCGAACACGGCCACGGCCAGCCGCGGCCGCGGGTCCGCGTCGATGTCGACCCCCTCGCGTTCGGCCAGCACCCGCGCGATCGCCTCCTCGGTCTCCAGCGAGCGCCGCAGATGGGCGGCGAGCAGGACCGGCGTCGACTCGATGACCTGGTACATGCGCAGGAACACCTCCACCGGCACCACGGACTCGACCACCTCGCTGAGGGTGTCCCAGCTGTCCAGGACGGCCTGCCGCAGCGCCTCCATCGGCGCCTCGTGCGGCGGCCGGGCGCGCACCGCCCGCAGGAAGTGCGTCTCCGTCATCTCCTGCAGCGCGAGGGCGGCCTCCTCCTTGCCCGCGAAGTACCGGAAGAACGTGCGCTGCGACACATCGACCGCGCCGGCGATGTCGTCGACGGTGGTGTCCTCGTACCCCCGTGTCGTGAAGAGCTCCAGCGCGGTACGCAGCAGCGCTTCCCGGGTGCGCTGTTTCTTGCGTTCGCGCAACGTTTCCATAGGTGTCAGTTACCGACTTGTGAATCGGTTTGTCAATTGTCAGTGACTGTCACTAGCCTCGAACACATGACTAGTCAGACCACCATCGACACGACGGGGTCGGGGGGCGACGCGCCGGCGGTCTCCTCGGACGCGACGTCGGCCAAGGGGATGCGCGGACACCCCTGGCTCACGCTCATCACCGTCGCAGTGGGGGTCATGATGGTGGCCCTCGACGGCACCATCGTGGCCATCGCCAACCCCGCCATCGGCGAGGACCTCAAAGCCACCTGGTCCGATCTGCAGTGGATCACCAACGCGTACTTCCTCGCGCTGGCGGTCTCCCTGATCACCGCGGGCAAGCTCGGCGACCGGTTCGGGCACCGCCAGACCTTCCTGATCGGCGTGGCGGGCTTCGCCGCCTCGTCGGCCGCCATCGGGCTGTCCCAGGGCATCACGATGGTCATCGTCTTCCGTGTCTTCCAGGGACTGTTCGGCGCCCTGCTGATGCCGGCCGCGCTCGGCCTGCTGCGCGCGACCTTCCCGGCCGAGAAGCTCAACATGGCCATCGGCATCTGGGGCATGGTCATCGGCGCCTCCACCGCCGGCGGCCCGATCCTCGGCGGTGTCCTCGTCGAGCACGTCAGCTGGCAGTCGGTCTTCTTCATCAACGTGCCGGTCGGCGTCCTCGCCGTCGCGCTCGGCGTGTGGATCCTGCTCGATCACCGCGCGGAGAACGCGCCGCGCTCCTTCGACCTGCTCGGCATCGCCGCGCTGTCCGCCGCGGTCTTCTGCCTCGTCTGGGCCATCATCAAGGCTCCGGAGTGGGGCTGGGGCGACACCGGTGTCTGGGCCTTCATCATCGGCTCGCTCGCCAGTTTCGGGTTCTTCGCCTTCTGGGAGACGAAGGTCAAGGAGCCGCTCATCCCGCTGGGCCTCTTCCGCTCGGTCCCGCTGTCCGCCGGTGTGGTGCTGATGGTCCTGATGGCCATCTCCTTCATGGGCGGCCTGTTCTTCGTCACCTTCTACCTGCAGGGTGTCCGCGGCCTGGGTCCGGTCGACGCCGGTCTGCACCTGCTGCCCCTCACCGGCATGATGATCGTCGGCTCCCCGCTCGCGGGCGCCATGATCACCAAGGTCGGCCCGCGCATCCCGCTGGCGGGCGGCATGGCCCTCACCGCCCTCGCCATGTACGGCATGTCGACGCTCGACACGGACACCGCGAGCGCCGTGATGTCGCTCTGGTTCGCCTTGCTGGGCCTGGGTCTCGCCCCCGTCATGGTCGGCGCCACCGAGGTCATCGTGGGCAACGCGCCGCTGGAGCTGTCCGGTGTCGCCGGCGGTCTGCAGCAGTCCGCGATGCAGGTCGGCGGAAGCCTCGGTACGGCGGTGCTGGGTGCCGTCATGGCCTCGAAGGTCGACAACGACCTCCCGGGCAACTGGACGGGCGCCGGACTGCCGCCGCTGACCCCCGAGCAACTCGAAGGGGCGGCGACCGCCGTGCAGAAGGGCGGCGCCCCCGTTCCTCCGGGCACCCCCGAGGCGATCGCCGGGAAGATCGCGGACGTGGCCCACGAGACCTTCATCTCCGGCATGAGCGCGGCCTCCCTGGTCGCGGCCGGGGTCGCCGTCGTCGCCGTCCTCGTCGCCTTCCTCACCAAGAAGGGCGAGAACGCCGGCGCCGGCGCGGGCGCGGCGCACATCTGACGCGGGCGAACCGAGGGGTCCGTGGCGGGAGTTCCCTCATCAGGGTGACAACGCCGCGGATCCCTCCCCTCGTCGGGCCCCGCAGGTGACAGTAAGTCAAGCCCTCCGTACGGCATGGTCCTCGGGCAGGTGGACGCCGCCGGGGAGGGGGACCGCGGCCGGCGGCGCGCTGCCGGAGGGGGACAGCGCGCCGACGGTCCGGTCCGCGCGGGCATGAAGTCGGCCCCAGCGGTTACTCGTCAAGTCCAACGCCGAACCAGGGAGTTGACGATGGCGGGCTTCGGACACGGCACGCGCAGGTACCCCCGCTCACGTGGCCGGACGTGGTCACGGACCGGGCCGGATCGCGCGACGCTGGGAATCGTCGGAGCCATCTGCGCGATCGCCGGATTCTTCGTACTGGGCATCGTTCTCGGCCCGGTGGCGATCGTCTGCGGCTGGCTGGCCATGGGCCGCTCATGGTCGGGAGCCCGCCCGGCCCCCGCCCTGGTGGCGCTGGTCCTGGGCGCGATCGACACCCTGCTGGCGATCATCTGGCTGGCGGGCGCGGCCACCCCGGGCATCGGCCTGGCCTGACCCGCCCGGCCCCACGGCGGCCGCCGCCGTGAACGGCCATGCCGGCCGGTCACCCGGCGCCCCGATGTTCCCTTCCGTACCTGACGACTCCGTACATGAGGACGGGGTGGGGCGCCCCGCGGATCACCCGCGGGGCGCCCCACCCCGTCGCTCTGCCGTCCCTAGGCGTCGCCCCCGGCCGCACCCGGGTCCGCCGCCGTCACGTCGAGCAGCTGGTACCGGTCGATGGCCTGCTTCAGGGCCGAGCGGTCCACCTTGCCCGCCTTGGCCAGCTCGGTGAGCACCGCCAGCACGATCGACTGCGCGTCGATGTGGAAGAACCGCCGCGCCGCGCCCCGCGTGTCCGAGAAGCCGAAGCTGTCGGCACCCAGGGACTGGTACGCGCCCGGCACCCAGCGGGCGATCTGGTCCGGCACCGACCGCATCCAGTCGGAGACGGCCACGAACGGCCCCTCGGCACCGCTCAGCTTGCGCGTCACAAAGGGCACGCGCTGCTCCTCCTCCGGGTGCAGCAGGTTGTGCTCCTCGCAGGCCACCGCCTCGCGCCGCAGCTCGTTCCAGGAGGTCGCCGACCAGATGTCCGCCTTGACGTCCCACTCCTCGGCGAGGATCTTCTGCGCCTCCAGGGCCCACGGCACGGCCACACCGGACGCCATGATCTGCGCCGGCACCGAGCCCGCGGTGCCCTCGCTCAGCCGGTACACGCCCTTGAGGATGCCCTCGACGTCGACGTCCGCGGGCTCGGCCGGGTGCTGGATGGGCTCGTTGTAGACGGTCAGGTAGTAAAAGACGTCCTCGCCGTGGGGGTGCTCGGCGTCGCCTCCGTACATCCGGCGCAGGCCGTCCTGGACGATGTGCGCGATCTCGTAGCCGTACGCCGGGTCGTAGGCGACACAACCCGGGTTGGTCGAGGCGAGGAGCTGCGAGTGCCCGTCCGCGTGCTGCAGTCCCTCGCCGGTCAGGGTCGTACGCCCGGCGGTGGCGCCCAGAACGAAACCGCGTGCCATCTGGTCCGCCATCTGCCAGAACTGGTCACCGGTGCGCTGGAAGCCGAACATCGAGTAGAAGACGTACACCGGGATCAGCGGCTCGCCGTGCGTGGCGTACGCCGAGCCCGCCGCGATCAGCGAGGCGGTGCAGCCCGCCTCCGAGATGCCGTCGTGCAGCATCTGGCCCTGCGGGGACTCCTTGTAGGCGAGCAGCAGGTCCCGGTCCACCGACTCGTACTGCTGCCCGAGCGGGTTGTAGATCTTCGCACTCGGGAAGAACGAGTCCATGCCGAACGTGCGGTACTCGTCCGGCGCGATCAGCACGAACCGCCTGCCGATCTCCTTGTCCCGCATGAGGTCCTTCAGGAGGCGGACGAACGCCATGGTCGTGGCGATCGACTGCTGACCCGAGCCCTTCTTCACGGTCGCGTACGTCTTGTCGTCCGGCAGGGCCAGCGGCTTCGACCGCACGACACGGGTGGGCACATAACCGCCGAGGCCCTTGCGGCGGTCGTGCATGTACTGGATCTCCTCGGAGTCGCGCCCCGGGTGGTAGTACGGCGGGAGGCCGCCCTCCAGCTCCTTGTCGGCGATCGGCAGGTGCAGCCGGTCGCGGAAGCGCTTGAGGTCGTCGACCGTCAGCTTCTTCATCTGGTGCGTGGCGTTGCGGCCCTCGAAGTTCGGGCCGAGGGTCCAGCCCTTGACCGTCTTGGCGAGGATCACCGTCGGCTGGCCCTTGTGCGCCTTGGCCGCCGAGAACGCCGCGTAGATCTTGCGATGGTCGTGACCGCCGCGGCCCAGGTGCAGGATCTGGTCGTCGGTCATGCCCTCGACCATGGCCCGCAGCCGCTGGTCGTCGCCGAAGAAGTGGTCGCGGATGTACGCGCCGGTCTCGGTGGCGTACGTCTGGAACTGCCCGTCCGGCGTGGTGTTCATCCGGTTGACCAGCAGGCCGTCGCGGTCCTGCGCGAGCAGCGGATCCCAGGAGCGGTCCCAGATCAGCTTGATCACGTTCCAGCCGGCGCCGCGGAAGATCGACTCCAGTTCCTGGATCACCTTGCCGTTGCCCCGGACGGGGCCGTCCAGGCGCTGCAGATTGCAGTTCACCACGAACGTCAGGTTGTCCAGACCCTCGCGCGCGGCGATGGACAGCTGGCCCAGCGACTCCGGCTCGTCCATCTCGCCGTCGCCGAGGAACGCCCACACGTGCGACTTGGAGGTGTCCGCGATGCCGCGGGCCTCCATGTAGCGGTTCATCCGCGCCTGGTAGATCGCGCCGATCGGGCCGAGGCCCATGGAGACGGTCGGGAACTCCCAGAAGTCCGGCATCAGCCGCGGGTGCGGGTACGACGACAGGCCGTACGGCGCCTTGGACTTCTCCTGGCGGAAGGCGTCCAGGTTCTGCTCGCTGAGGCGGTCCAGCAGGAAGGCGCGCGCGTAGATGCCCGGCGAGGCGTGCCCCTGGAAGAAGACCTGGTCGCCGCCGTCGCCCTCGTCCTTGCCGCGGAAGAAGTGGTTGAAGCCCACGTCGTACAGGGAGGCGGAGGAGGCGAACGTGGCGATGTGGCCGCCGACGCCGATGCCGGGGCGCTGGGCCCGGGACACCATGACCGCGGCGTTCCACCGGGTCGCGTTCAGGATCCTGCGCTCGATCTCCTCGTTGCCCGGGAAGAACGGCTCGTCCTTGGTGGCGATCGTGTTGACGTAGTCCGTGCTGCGCATCTCGGGGACCGCGACGCGCCTCGCGCGGGCCCGCTCGATCAGGCGCAGCATCAGATAGCGGGCCCGCTCCCGGCCGCGCTCGTCCACGGCGGCGTCGAGGGAGTCGAGCCACTCCTGGGTTTCCTCGGGATCGAAGTCAGGAACCTGACTCGGAAGGCCGCCAATGATGATCGGGTTGCGATCTGAACCGGAAGCCACGCTGGTCCTTACCTGTCAGAGGGCCGTGTTTCTGGAGTTTCTGGGTGCGCTGCACCGCTCCCCATCGTGTACCTCGGGGGACCGGACGTCATCTCTACTGCTGGGTAACCGGGGTCTGGACAACGGTCGAGTGCCTCTGAAGGGTTCCCAAACTCACAAAGGGGGCACATTGGTGTGGTGCACGTCACCACGGAGCCAAGTTCGTGTGCCAGGAGTTGCGGTGACACGTTCCGGATCGTCACCGTTTCGGCGGTCCGGACGGCCGGGTACTTGCGCGATCCGCCCCGCCCGTGTGGACTACGGCCAATGCTTCGCGCACGCGCGTGGCTGAGTTATTCCCAAGACATGATCAGGAGGCAACCCGTGAGCGCGACCGCGGACCACGCGGAGGAGCGGACGAGCCCTGCCGTCAGGCTGGGGTTCCAGCCCGAGCAGGTGGTCCAGGAGATCGGCTTCGACGACGACGTCGACCAGGAGCTCCGCGAGGCCATCGAGGAAGTCATCGGCAGCGAGCTGGTGGACGAGGAGTACGACGACGTCGCCGACGCCGTGGTGCTGTGGTTCCGCGACGAGGACGGCGACCTGACGGATGCGCTGGTGGACGCCACCACGTACATCGAGGAGGGTGGCTCGATCCTTCTCCTGACACCGAAGACGGGCCGTGACGGCTACGTGGAGCCCAGCGACATCTCTGAAGCCGCGACCACGGCGGGTCTGTCGGCGTCCAAGAGCGTCAGCGTCGGCAAGGACTGGAGCGGCAGCCGGCTGGTGACGCCCAAGGCCGCGAAGTCCAAGAAGTAACCGGTGGCTGAGCCGGGCCGGACCCCAGGGTCCGGCCCGGCCTTCTGTGCGGCCCCCGGTGGGCCCTGCGTAGGGTGGACACCACCCGGACAGCCCACCGAAGGGACACGACGACGATGGCGATCCAGGTCGGCGACAAGGCCCCGGACTTCGCGCTCAAGGACAACCACGGCCGCACCGTGCGGCTCTCCGACTTCCGTGGCGAGCAGAACGTCGTCCTGCTCTTCTACCCCTTCGCCTTCACCGGCGTCTGCACCGGCGAGCTCTGTGCCGTTCGGGACAACCTGCCGCGGTTCACCGACCGCGACACCCGGATCCTCGCCGTGTCCAACGACTCCATCCACACCCTGCGCGTCTTCGGCGAGCAGGAGGGCCTGGAGTACCCGCTGCTCAGCGACTTCTGGCCGCACGGCGAGGTCAGCCGCGCCTACGGGGTCTTCGCCGAGGACAAGGGCTGCGCGGTGCGCGGCACCTTCGTCATCGACAAGGAGGGCGTCGTCCGCTGGACCGTCGTCAACGCCCTGCCGGACGCGCGCGACCTCGAGGAGTACGTCGAGGCGCTCGACGCGCTCTGATCCCCTTGCGCCACCGACTCGACACCGACACCCGCGATCGGTGGGTACAACCCCTGCGAGCGACGGGAACCCGTCACTAGGATCGAGTCGTTGATCCGATATCGAACGCACGGCGGGGCTCCCAGCCCCCGGACATCAATGGAGGACTCGTGGGAGTCAGCCTCAGCAAGGGCGGCAACGTATCACTGACCAAGGAGGCCCCCGGCCTCACCGCGGTCATCGTCGGTCTGGGGTGGGACGTCCGCACCACGACCGGCACCGACTTCGACCTCGACGCCAGCGCTCTGCTGCTGAACAACACGGGCAAGGTCGCCAACGACCAGAACTTCGTGTTCTTCAACAACCTCAAGAGCCCCGACGGCTCCGTGGAGCACACCGGTGACAACCTGACCGGTGAGGGCGAGGGCGACGACGAGCAGATCAAGGTCAACCTGGCGGGCGTCCCGGCCGACATCGAGAAGATCGTCTTCCCGGTCTCGATCTACGACGCCGAGAACCGTCAGCAGTCCTTCGGCCAGGTGCGCAACGCCTTCATCCGCGTCGTCAACCAGGCCGGCGGCGCCGAGATCGCCCGCTACGACCTCTCGGAGGACGCGTCCACCGAGACGGCGATGGTCTTCGGCGAGCTGTACCGCCACGGCGCGGAGTGGAAGTTCCGCGCCATCGGCCAGGGCTACGCCTCGGGTCTTCGCGGCATCGCGCAGGACTTCGGGGTCAACGTCTGACGTCACCGGGCGTGTCCGTCCAGGACACGTCCGGCCGATTCCGGCGCCGTACCGTTTCGGTGCGGCGCCGGACGCGCAGAACAACCGGGAAGCACCACCTGGGGAGGACCAGCATCATGGGCGTCACGCTCGCCAAGGGAGGAAACGTCTCCCTGTCCAAGGCCGCACCGAATCTCACCCAGGTGATGATCGGGCTCGGCTGGGACGCGCGTTCCACCACCGGAGCACCCTTCGACCTCGACGCCAGCGCCCTGGTGTGCAGCGGCGGCCGGGTCATGGGCGACGAGTGGTTCGTCTTCTACAACCAGCTCAAGAGCCCCGACGGCTCGGTGGAGCACACCGGTGACAACCTCACCGGCGAGGGCGAGGGCGACGACGAGTCGATCCTGGTCGACCTGTCGAAGGTGCCCGCCCAGTGCGACCGGATCGTCTTCCCCGTCTCCATCCATATGGCCGACGAGCGCGGCCAGACCTTCGGCCAGGTCGCCAACGCCTTCATCCGGGTCGTCAACCAGGCCGACGGCCAGGAACTCGCCCGCTACGACCTCAGCGAGGACGCCTCCACCGAGACGGCGATGATTTTCGGCGAGGTCTACCGATATCAGGGCGAGTGGAAGTTCCGCGCGGTCGGCCAGGGGTACGCGTCAGGACTGCGCGGCATCGCCCTGGACTTCGGGGTCGACGTCTCCTGACGCGATATGGGCAAAACCCGGGTCCGGGTGGGGCGCGCCACGACGCCGACATAGACTCCGGGTTCAAAGTTTCGTAAAGCCGAGTACGGCGCGGGGGAGCCCCGTACACACAGGATTGGGTAGCCAGTGGTTCTGAAAACCTTCGGCTGGTCGTTCGCGGTCACCGCGCTCGGCTTGGTCGCAGCGGTCCTCTTCGGGGGGTGGACCGCCCTCGGCATCGTGGCGATCCTCTCGGTCCTGGAGATCTCGCTGTCCTTCGACAACGCGGTGGTCAACGCCGGGATCCTGAAGAAGATGAATGCCTTCTGGCAGAAGATCTTCCTCACCATCGGCATCCTGATCGCCGTGTTCGGCATGCGCTTGGTCTTCCCGGTCGTGATCGTGGCGATCAGCGCCCAGCTCGGACCGATCGAGGCCGTCGACCTCGCGCTCAGCGACAAGGACCGCTATCAGGAGCTCGTCACCGACGCCCACCCGGCGATCGCCGCGTTCGGTGGCATGTTCCTGTTGATGATCTTCCTGGACTTCATCTTCGAGGACCGGGACATCAAGTGGCTGGCCTGGCTGGAGCGGCCGCTGGCCAAGCTCGGCAAGGTCGACATGCTGTCGGTCTGCATCGCGCTCATCGTCCTGCTGATCTCCGCGCTGACCTTCGCGACCCACGCCCACCAGCACGGCGGCACCCACGTCGACAAGGCCGAGACGGTCCTGCTGTCCGGTATCGCCGGTCTGATCACCTACATGATCGTCGGCGGTCTGTCCGGGTTCTTCGAGGACCGCCTCGAGGAAGAGGAGGAGCGCGAGCACGAGGCCGAGGAGGAGGCCGAGCGCAGCGGCAAACCCCGCTCCGCTGTCGCCCTGGCCGGCAAGGCCGCCTTCTTCATGTTCCTCTACCTGGAGGTCCTGGACGCCTCGTTCTCGTTCGACGGCGTGATCGGCGCCTTCGCGATCACCAACGACATCGTCCTCATGGCGCTCGGCCTCGGCATCGGCGCGATGTACGTCCGGTCGCTCACGGTCTACCTGGTCCGCCAGGGCACCCTCGACGACTACGTGTACCTGGAGCACGGCGCCCACTACGCCATCGGCGCCCTCGCCATGATCCTGCTGGTCACCATCCAGTACCAGATCAACGAGATCATCACCGGCCTGGTCGGCGTCGTGCTGATCGGCGCCTCCTTCTGGTCCTCGGTCCGCCGCAACCGCGCGCTGGCGGCGGCGGAGGGAAAAGCAAAGACCCCGGACAAGACTGAGGTGTCGTCCGGGGTGTGACACCCCCGAGGGTGAGGAACGCTCTGAGCGGGGCGGCCGGACGTCCGGCCGCCCCGCCGGTTTGTGCAGGGACACGAACGTCCTGCGGGACGTGGGGGGCGGACATGGGCTTCTTGGACGGGCTCTGGCGTGGACGGGCGGCCGAGTTCGACTCGGGCAGCGCGTCGTCGAACGCGATCGAGCTGACGAAACGGCACGACCGGGTCTCGCTCACCCGGCAGGGAGCGGCCACCGGCCATCTGCGGATCAACCTGACCTGGCGCATGCGGACCTCCGACATCGGGGGGTCCCAGCGGGAGAGCCTGCTGCGGCATCCCTTCAAGGCGCTGCGGCCCCCGGAGGTCCTCGGGCACAGCCAGAGCATGGTCAACGTCGACCTCGACCTCGGCTGCCTGTACGAGCTGGCCGACGGCACCAAGGGCGTCGTCCAGCCGCTCGGCGGCTTCCTCGGCGACGTCAACGCGCCGCCGTACGTCAAGCTCAGCGGCGACGACCGGTTCGGCTCGGCGTCCGGCGAGACGATCTACGTCAACCTTGACCACCGGGAGGCCATCAAACGGCTGCTGGTGTTCGTCTACATCTACGACCAGACCCCGGCCTTCGACCGCACCCACGCCAGCGTCACGCTCTACCCCAGCAACGGGCCGCGCATCGAGATCGGCCTGGACGAACGGCACCCGCAGGCCCGGTCCTGCGCGGTGGTGACCATCGAGAACGTCAAGGGCGAACTGTGGGTCCGCCGCGAGGTGAAGTTCGTCTACGGCTTCCAGGCCGAGCTGGACCGCCTCTTCGGCTGGGGCCTGCAGTGGGGCCGCGGCTACAAGACCAAGGCCGAGCACTAGGCCTTTCGTTTGGATCAGCCTGGCTGTGGCCGACAGGACATGGTGACGTGCCCGAGCAGGCCCCGCGACGCCGGGATGATCCAAACGAAAGGCCCCAGGCGCCGCGGGACGGCGCCCGATCAGCGTCCGATGAACTGCGGGCCCTGCGGAGGCAGGCGCACCTCCGGCGCCGGGCCGGGCGCGGTCGCCGGGGGCGGATAGCCGTACCCCGCGGCGGCGGCCGTCCCGGCCGGCTGGGGATAGCCGTACGCGGGCTGGGTCGGCGGGGGCTGCTGCGGGTAGCCGTACGACGGCTGCGGCGGCACCACCGTCGTGGGCTGCTCCGGAGGCAGGGGCTGGGACACCTCGGGGGCCGGGGCCGCCCATGGCTCCTGCGCGGCCGCCTCCGACTCGTCCACCGAGATCCCGAAGTCCGTGGCCAGCCCCTTGAGGCCGTCCGAGTAGCCCTCGCCCAGGGCGCGGAACTTCCAGCCCTCACCCCGGCGGTACAGCTCGCCGCAGATCAGCGCGGTCTCCTCGCCGGTCTCCGGCTTGATGTCGAAGAAGGCCAGCGGCTCGCTCTCGGCCGCCGAGGCGTCGTACAGCGTGATACGCAGGTCCCGTACGCGGTCGAACGGGACACCGTCCGCCGACGCGACGAGCAGAATCTGGCCGACGGCGGACTCGACAGCGGCCAGGTCCGTCTGGATGGTGTCGGTGAGGCCCTCGGCGCCTTGTTTCTTGCCGAGCCGCCACACCGTCCCCGAAGGGTGCCGGGGCTGGTTGTAGAAGACGAAGTCCTCGTCGGAGCGCACACGACCGTCGGGGCCGAGGAGCAGAGCAGAGGCATCGACGTCGGGGACCCCCTGCCCGGGCGTCCAGCGCAGCACGGCGCGTACCGTGGTGGCCTCCAGCGGGATGTTCGACCCCTTCAGCATCGCGTGCGTCATACGGTCATCCTGCCTTCTCCGTCCTGGTCACGACAATGCGGGGTACACGGTGTCTGCGCAGTCGTGCAGGTCCGCGTTACCAGAAATTCATGCCCGTCGGGAACCCCCGACATGGGCACCTACGTACTATTACCGGCCACCTGTGAACAGGTCACAGGGGCCACTGAGTCACCACGGGGGAGCTCCATGCGTCATTTCGGGCACATCGCCCCGGAGGTGCGTCAGCGCCTCTTCCACCAGGAGCCGGGCGCCTTCACCGCCGACTCCCCGGCCCGGCTGCTCTCCGCCGCCCTGGGAGCCACGCTGTACAGCCCCGCCACCCGGCCGCGGCTGACCGACGACATCGTCAAGCAGAGCGGCCGGGGCGTGGTCTCGATGGTGCTGTGCCTGGAGGACTCCATCGGCGACGAGGACGTGCCGGCCGGCGAGGACAACCTCGTCGCCCAGCTCACCGAGCTCGCGGGGCGGCCCGACGCCGACGACCCGCCGCTGCTCTTCATCCGCGTCCGCACCCCCGAGCAGATACCCGACCTCGTGCGCCGCCTCGGCCCCGCCGTCCGGCTGCTGTCCGGATTCGTCCTGCCGAAGTTCACCGGGGAACGCGGCATGCCGTTCCTGGAGGCCCTGTCGAGCGCCGAGACCGACAGCGGACGCCGGCTGTTCGCCATGCCCGTCCTGGAGTCGCCCGAGCTGCTCTACCGCGAGTCCCGCGTCGAGACCCTGGAGGGCATCTTCCGGGCCGTCGACAAGTACCGCGACCGGGTCCTCGCGCTGCGCCTCGGCGTCACCGACTTCTGCTCCTCGTACGGACTGCGCCGCGCCCCCGACATGACCGCCTACGACGTCCAGGTCGTCGCCTCCGTCATCTCCGACGTGGTCAACATGCTCGGTCGCGCCGACGGCACCGGCTTCACCGTCACCGGGCCGGTCTGGGAGTACTTCCGCGTACAGGAACGCATGTTCAAGCCGCAGCTGCGCCGCAGCCCCTTCCTCGAAGGCCAGGCGGAGAACCTGCGCGAGGCCCTCATCGAGCACGCCATGGACGGCCTGCTGCGCGAGATCACCCTCGACCACGCCAACGGCCTGCTCGGCAAGACCTGCATCCACCCCTCCCACGTCCTGCCCGTGCACGCGCTGTCCGTCGTCAGCCATGAGGAGTTCAGCGACGCCCAGGACATCCTGAAGCCCGAGCGTGGCGGCGGGGGTGTACTCAGGTCGCAGTACACGAACAAGATGAACGAGGTGAAACCGCACCGCGCCTGGGCCGAGCGCACCCTCCTGCGCGCCGAGGTCTTCGGCGTGGCCAACGAGGACATCGGCTTCGTGGAGCTGCTCGCCGCCGGCATACCGGCCTGACCGGACCGGCATCCGCACGGCCGGGCCCCACGCCGGGACGCCCGGCCCCTCGATCCAAGGGACGCATGAACAACGCAGTGAACAACGGGGTCTGGTCCGGAAGCTGGGTCGCCGAACGGCTCGGGGTCCAGCTCGAGGGCGACGACACGCTCACCTCCCTGCTGGGCCTGGCCCTGCGCCGCAACCCGAAACGAGCCCACCTGCTCGTCTCGAACGTGCTCGGCAAGCACGTGCCCCAGTCACCGACCGTGGTCCACGGCGTCGGCCACGGCCTCGGCCGCCGCGTCCGCGACCTGCTGGGCGACGAGGACGCCGCCGCCGCGGTCGTCCTCGGCTACGCCGAGACCGCCACCGGCCTCGGCCACTGCGTCGCCGACGGCCTCGGCCTCGCGCCCTACCTGCACTCCACCCGCCGCCCCGTCCCCGGCGTCGCCCGCGCCGGCGGCTTCGAGGAGTCCCACTCCCACGCCACCTCCCACCTGCTGCTCCCCGAGGACCCCACCCTCCTCGTCGGTGACGGACCCCTCGTCCTCGTCGACGACGAGTTCTCCACCGGCAACACGGTGCTGAACACCATCCGCGCACTCCACGAGCGCTACCCGCGCCGCCGCTACGTCGTCGTCGCCCTCGTCGACATGCGGTCCCCGGCCGACGCCGGACGGCTGGACGACCTCGCCCGCGAGATCGGCGCCCGCGTCGACCTCGTCACCGCCGCCACCGGCACCGTACGGCTCCCCGACGGAGTGCTGGAGAAGGGCCAGGAACTCGTCGCACGCCACGAGACCGCGCCCCCGGCCCCCGGCGGCGCCGGCGCCCCCCGGCCCACCCGCGTCGACCTGCACTGGCCCGCGGGCCTCCCCGACGGCGGCCGGCACGGCTTCACCCCCGCCCACCGCGCCCGGCTGGAGAACGCCCTGCCCGCCATGGCCGCCCGCCTGGCCCAGGCCCTCCCGGCCGGCGCGCGCCGCGTCCTCGTCCTCGGCTTCGAGGAACTCATGTACGCCCCCCTCCGGCTCGCCCGCGAACTGGAGCAGACCACGGGCATCGAGGTCCGCTACTCGACCACCACCCGCTCACCCGTCCTCGCCGTCGACGACCCCGGCTACGCGATCCGCACCCGCCTCCTCTTCCCCGCCCACGACGACCCCGCCGACGGCCCCGGTGAGCGCTACGCCTACAACGTCGCCGGCGCCGGCTTCGACGCCGTCGTCACCGTCGTCGACTCCGTCGCCGACACCCCCGCCCTGCACGCCCCGGACGGACTCCTCGCCCAGCTCGCCGCCCAGACCCCGCACGTCCTGCTGGCCGTCGTCCCCTCGTACGTCCCCGGCCCCGTCGCCCTGCCCGAAAGGCCCCCGATGCTGCCCGAGCCCCTGCGCGGCCCCGCCTTCTCCTCGTACGCGCCCGAGGAGGTCGGCTGGCTGCTCCAGGACCTCTCGGACGTCACCCTGGAGGCACCCACCGAGGAACGCGAGGAGGCCATCCAGAGCGGCGGCGCGCACTACGCCGAATCCCTGCCCGTCGAGTACCAGCCCAGCGAGCAGTACCAGGCGATCTTCCACAGCGCCCTCGAGGAGTCCGCCGCCCGGCTCGCCCAGGCAGTCGGCGCCGTCACCGAGATCGTCCTCGCCGAGCGCTCACCCCGGCCGGTGCTCGTCTCCCTCGCCCGCGCCGGCACCCCCGTCGGCGTCCTCATGCGCCGCTGGGCCCAGTTCCGGCACGGCCTCGAACTGCCCCACTACGCCGTGTCCATCGTGCGCGGCCGCGGCATCGACGCCAACGCCCTGCGCTGGCTCGCCCGCCACCACGACCCCCGCGACGTCGTCTTCGTCGACGGCTGGACCGGCAAGGGCGCCATCACCCGCGAACTCGCCACCGCGATACGCGAGTTCGAGGCGACCGACGGCATCACCGGCTTCGACCCGGAGATCGCCGTGCTCGCCGACCCCGGCTCCTGCGTCCGCACCTACGGCACCCGCGACGACTACCTCATCCCGTCCGCCTGCCTCAACTCCACCGTCTCCGGCCTGATCTCCCGCACGGTGCTGCGCGCCGACCTCGTCGGCCCGCACGACTTCCACGGCGCCAAGCACTACCGCGAACTCGCCGCATCCGACGTCTCCGTCGCCTTCCTCGACGCCGTCTCCGCCCGCTTCCCGGAGGTCACCGACGCCGTCGACGCCACCGCCAAGGAACTCCTCTCCGCCGACCGCACCCCCACCTGGGAAGGCTGGGCCGCCGTCGAACGCATCAGCGAGGAGTACGGCATCCACGACGTGAACCTCGTCAAGCCCGGCGTCGGCGAGACCACCCGCGTCCTGCTGCGCCGCGTGCCCTGGAAGATCCTCGCCCGCGCCGGAGCCGGCGCCGACCTCGCCCACGTGCGCCTGCTCGCCGAACAGCGCGGCGTACCCGTCGAGGAGGTCCCCGACCTCCCCTACACCTGCGTCGGCCTGATCCACCCCAAGTACACCCGGGGCGCCACCGGCGCCGACGGCCGGGCGGTGAACCTCTGATGCCCGTCCTCGTCGCCAGCGACCTCGACCGGACCCTGATCTACTCCTCCGCCGCGCTCGCGCTCACCATGCCCGACGCCCGGGCGCCGCGCCTGCTCTGCGTCGAGGTGCACGAGAGCAGACCGCTGTCCTACATGACCGAGACGGCCGCCCACCTCCTCACCGACCTCGGCGACCGCGCCCTCTTCGTCCCCACCACGACCCGCACCCGCAAGCAGTACCAGCGCATCAACCTGCCCGGGCCGCCCCCCACCTACGCCATCTGCGCCAACGGCGGCCACCTCCTCGTCGACGGCGTCTCCGACCCCGACTGGCACGCCCAGGTCACCGCCCGCCTCGCCGAGCGATGCGCACCCCTCGCCGAGGTCCAGGACCACCTGATGGCCACGGCCTCCCCGGCCTGGGTGCGCAAGCACCGCATCGCCGAGGACCTCTTCGCCTATCTGGTCGTCGAACGCGAACTGCTGCCCGAGGAATGGGTGAAGGAACTCGCCGTCTGGGCCGAGAACCGCGGCTGGACCGTCTCCCTCCAGGGCCGCAAGATCTACGCCGTCCCCAAACCGCTCACCAAGAGCGCCGCCCTGCGCGAACTCGCCCGCCGCACCGGCGCCGAACTCACCCTCGCCGCGGGCGACTCCCTGCTCGACGCGGACCTGCTGCTCGCCGCCGACCGGGGCTGGCGCCCCGGCCACGGCGAGCTCGCCGACACCGACTTCACCGCCCCCGCGGTCACCGCCCTGCCCGAACGAGGCGTCCTCGCGGGCGAACGCATCCTGCGGGAGTTCCTGAAGGCGGCCCGCACCACGACGGCCCCCGGAGCGGAACGACAGGGCTAGGGCCTTTCGTTTGGATCAGCCCGGCGTCACCATGTCCCGTCGGCCACAGCCGGGCTGATCCGAACGAAACGCCCTAGCCGCAGCAGCCCCCACCGCAGCAGCCGCCACCGCCCCCGCCGGACGTCCTGGGCGCCGCGGGGGCGCTCGCCGTCCCGCCGACGGCCACCGTCGACAACAGCTTCACCGTGTCGTCGTGCCCGGCCGGGCAACTCGCCGGAGCGGACGACTCCGCCATCGGCCGGCTCAGTTCGAACGTGTCGCCGCAACTGCGGCAGCGGTACTCGTAGCGAGGCATGAGCACAGGTTAGCCCGGCCCGTGACCGCCGCCCCGCTCCTCACGGATCTGCGCGACCACCCGCGCCACCGACCGCCGCACCGCCTCCGTCTCCGACAGGAAGTGCCAGTAGTCCGGGTGCCGGCCCTCCAGCGTGCCGACCGCCCGCTCCAGCCGGGCTACCGACTCGTCCAGCGGACGCGCGTGCCGCGGATCCGGCGTGTTCCGCCCCGCCATCGCCAGCCGCTGCGCGTCCCGGATCGCGAAACGCGTCCGGTCGATCTCCTGCTGCGGATCCTTCTGCACCGCGTTCAGCCGGCGCAGCCGGTCACCCGCCGCCGACACCGACTCGTCCGTCGCGTTCAGCAGCGCCCGCACCGTGGACAGCAACGCCGTCGCGTCCGGCCAGCGCTGCTCGTCCCGCGCCGCCCGCGCCTCCCGCAGCTTCGCCTCGGCCTGCCGCACGTTCTCCGCGGCCACCTCGGGCACCCCCTGCAGGTCCTGCCAGCACGCCACCGTGAACCGCCGCCGCAACTCGCTCAGCACCGGCTCCACCTGCTCGGCCCGCGTCGTCAGCGCCTGGGCCCGCGTCCGCAGCGACACCAGCCGGTGATCGATCTCCGCCGCCCGCTCCGGCAGCCGCTCTGCCTCCGCCCGGATCGCCCCGGCACCCCGCGCGACCCGCTCCGCCCGCTCCAGCGTCTGCGGCACGCCATGCCGCCCCGCGCCCTCGTTCAGCAGCGTCAGCTCCGGTCCCAGAGCCGCCAGCCGCGCCGCCAGATCGTCCGCCCGCAGGCCCGAATCCCGCACCGCGTCCAGTGCGTTCGACGCCGCGAGCAGCCCCTGCCGGGCCCGCTCCACCGCCGGCGCCAGCCGCGCCAGCTGCGTCTCCGCCTTCCCCAGCAGCGGCGCCAGCCCGTCCTCGAACCGCTCCAGCTCCCGCCGTACGCCGTCCAGGTCGTCCTTCGCCCGGCTCAGCTCGGCACGGGCCCGGCCCGCCGCCGCGGCCTCCAGGTCGTCACGGTCCAGATCGTGCGCGTCGACGGCCTGGATATAGCGGTGGCTCGCCTCGTCGATCCGCCGGCCCAGCGCGTCGAAGTCGTCGATCGCCCGCCGGGCCGCCGGCGAGTCGTCCACGGCCGCGATCGTCTCTATCGAGATCCGCAGATCCCGCTGCGCGGTGTCCAGCTCGTAGAAGGCGGCCGCGGCGGCGTCCTTCGCGGCCTGCGCCTCCGCCCGCTGGTTCTCCGCCCGCCCGCCGAACCAGCGCCGGGTCCCCCCGCCCGCGAACGCGGCCGGCAGCGCGAGGACGGCGACGACGGGAAGGGCGACGGCCAGCACCCAATGGTCCAGCACCCGAAGCGCACCGGGCCCGGCCCGGCGCTCAGGACGGTGCCGCCGCATCACGGGCGGCACGGACGGCGAGTTCGGCTGCGGAGGTGTCGCCGTCACATCCCTCTCCCGTGCTGTCATTCACCCTGCCGGTGTCATTCTCCCACCGGTGAAGGACGAACACACGGGCCGGTCAGTTCGCCGTTCGCACCGTGATGTTCCCGTCGCCGCTGCGGGCACTGATCCGGCGGGAGCTGGCGGCGTCCCTGGGCACGGACACGTCGACCGAGCCGTCCCCGGCCTTCGCCTCCACCCGGTAGCCGGCCCGCGGCACCTCGACCGTCACGGAACCGTCCCCGCTGCGGGTCTCCACCAGGTCCGGGACGCTCCCGAGCGACAGCCGCACCGAACCGTCGCCCGACGTCGCCCGCACCTCACGCGACGAGACGTCGAACACCCGCACGGACCCGTCCCCCGTCTCCAGGTCCAGAGGCCCACTGGACTCGCTGACCTGCACCGAACCGTCCCCGGTACGGATGTGCAACGGGTCCTCGAACCCCCTCGCCCGTACACTCCCGTCCCCGTCCAGCACCCGCACGGTGACCCCGCGCGGCACCTCGATGCGGTGCCTGGCCGAGCAGTCGGCGACCACTCCGGAGCACTTCTCCCGCAGCACCAGCCGGTCGTCCTTCATCGCCCAGGTCGCCTTCGGGCCGTCGCCGAACACCACCGACCCCTCGAACCACCGCGTGACCTCGACCGACCCCGCCTCGTGCCCCTCGGCGGCGACGATCTCCAGCGCCGAGTCGTCCGAGTCCACGGTCAGCGTCCGCCCCTCGAGCGCGAACGACCGGTGCTCCGGCTCCTTGTCGTCCCCGGCGGACGCCCCGCACGCGCTCACCCCCGCGACCAGCGCCACGAGCACTCCGGCGACGGCGAACCGAGCGGGAACGGTACGGGCCATGACGATCTCCCCCAGAGCTGATCCGGGCCCTTGGCGGCCCGCTGCGCGACGATGCTCCGACCGTACGGACCGAAGGCCCCTGCGAGGATCCGGCCCGCCACCGGACCGGGGGTGGGGGTAGCCCCCGGGTTCCCTGCCGGTGGACGCCGGGGGACCCGGATATGGGTTTGCGGCTCGACGCCCGGCACAATGTAGGCTGTCGACTCGTTCTCGGGTGCGTAGCTCAGGGGTAGAGCGCCTGCCTTACAAGCAGGATGTCGGCGGTTCGAAACCGTCCGCGCCCACGCAGGTCAGAGGCCCCTTACCCATCGGGTGAGGGGCCTCTCGTAGATCGTTTAGGAGATTCTTAGGGGACGGAGCCCGGAGCAGTCATCATCCGGAGTGCTTCGCAGCCACGCGCATCCCGCGCTCCCACCGCGCCTCCAGCTGCTGCAACCGGTGACGGCGCATCTCGGGCGTCACATGCTCGTAGGTCCCTTCAATGTCCTTCGGAACCCACCCCATCGTCAAGAACCGCAGCGCCCGGTCCACCCCGTCGTCCTTCATCCACGTGTCGTGCGTATGCCGGGCCCCGCGCATCGTGAACCCCGGCAGGATCGGCTCCCACGCCGCCCGGCCGGCGAACCCCTTCTTCCGCGGCACGGCCTCCCGGCCGTCGGCTGCGGGCCGCAGCTGCGCACGGGTGAAGTTCCCACGCCGCCAGAACGGCCCGCCGGGCGTCGTGAAGGGATGCTCGTGCGGCCAGGCCTCGATGTGCTCGGCCAGCAGCCGCACCAGGAACTCCGGCACGTCGACCTCCCGGGCGGAGTACTTGTTCTTCGGCGGCCCCAGGTACAGCTTCACCACGTTCTTCGGCGGCTTGCGCCGGTTCGCCTTCCACCCCTTCACCCGGCACTCCTCCAGCCGGGCATCCTCCGCACGGTGCCACTCCTCGAGGCCCTCCGCGTCCAGCTCGAAGGTGTCCTCGTGCAGGGAGCCCACCTTGGGGTCCACCCGGACGACGTGCCGCACGAACGGCTTGCCGTCGATCCGGTCCTCCCGCTTCAGCAGGCAGTTGTCCCGGTGCAGGCCGGCCAGCTCGCCCCAGCGCAGTCCCAGGTAGCAGTCGGCCAGCGGCATCAGGGCGTGCACGCCGTCGAGCCGCTGGTAGATGCGGTAGATCTCGTCGGGCTGCGCCCACACCTCCTCTTCCTCCTCGTGGTGCTCGGAGCCGACGAGGATGCGTCGGCCGTACAGCTTGTTCGCCGGGATGTAGCCGGCGTCCTCGGCCCCCGACAGGATCGTCGACAGCAGGCTGCGGGCCTGGGCGACGGTGTCCGGGTCGTGCTTGCCGTGCGGTTTCGCTGCGCGTGTCGCCCACGACTGCACGGCGAAGACGTTGTTCACCTCGGTCAGCGGCGTGTGCTCCCACTCCGGCAGCAGCAGCTTGTCCAGGAGGTAGGCGCGGCTGGACTGGGTGCGGGGGCGCTTCTTGTTCGCCGTCTTCCAGATCTCGACCCACTGGCCGAACGGCGTCTGCAGCTTTTCCGGGGCGATCCACATGCCGGAGCGGATCGCCGCCTCCTGCTGCTCACCCCACTCCTCGGCCAGCTTCTTCGTCGGGAACCCCGGCTCGCTGCCCCAGGTGCCGTCCGGGCGCTTATAGCGGCAGCGCCACGTGAACTGCTTGGTCTGCTTGCCGTTTTTGACCTTGTAGACCTTCTCCGCGTAGGCCACGGTGTCCCCTTGCTCTCGGCTACTCGCCGGCCTCTGTGCCGCCTTCGTCGTGGTAGCCCTTGGGTACACGCTGCCAGTACGGAGATCGCTCGGTGTCGAGTCGGCTCAGATAGTCCGCGGCGCGCTGGCTGAGCAGGTCCGGATCGACGGTGTAGGTGATGCCCGATGCGTCTTCCTCGACGCCGATCGCGAGCGGGTCGGGCGGGTTGGGGACGCGCTCCCAGCGGACCGGGATGACGGGGCCCGGCGGCGAGGAGGGCGGGCGCGGCGCCCACCGCTGGGCCTGTTCGGTGAGCAGGTCGGCGAGGATATTCACGCCGTCCTTGCTCAGGTCGCTCTCGTGCAGACGGAACAGGCATCCACTGCCGTCGCCGAGATCGATGATCTCGGGCTTGGTGTAGCCGCCTTCGACACGCTCAACGTGCATCACCCACATACGCACTTCCCCGATCCGAGCAGTGCCCCCCCTCGGTGACGGTCTGTCGATCGAAGCACACTTTTGAGTCACAGTCGACCAGTTGAGGCCGAAACAATCTCACGCCTCGGGAGGGGTGTCTGATTCGCCGGGGATTGCCTGAAGGTGACGTCGAGTCCTGCGCCACTTCTGCCAGGCCTCGTCGATCTCTTCCTCGGTCATGCTGTCGCCGCCCTTGAGGACGACGATGATCCGCGTGTCGTCGTCCTCGTCGCCGAGGTGGACGACGGTGGTGTCGAGGGTCTTCCCGGAGCGCAGTTCACGGTCGACGGCCGGCGGCAGGTCGGACCTGGGTGTGTCGGCTGCGGCCTCGGTTTCGGGTGCCTGCTCCGGTTCGCCGCCTGCGAGGACCACGCCGGGGGAGGTCTCCGTCCAGCCGACGAGCCGTGCGTAGGCGCGCATGGTCGCGGTGACCTTGTCGAAGGGCGTGCCGTTCGACTGCCGTCCGCGTTCGATCGCCTGGATGGTGGTGCGGCTGACGTGGAGCTGATCTGCCGCGTCTGGCTGTGTCAGGCCAATGGTTTTGCGAGCTGCGGCGTATGCCTTGCCGAGCTTTTCCCAGTCTCGCTCACGCGTCATGACCCTCATCATGCACTACTTCCATTCAACCCCCTAGCCGGGTTCGAGCCTTTTGACCTGCACTTGGGCTCGTAAACGGAGCTTTTGGGTTGCATGACGCGCAGCGGGCGTACTGGGTGGTACGGGGCGCACGACCTGTTTCCGGCGCTCAGAAAGCGTGCACTGATGCTGCACTAAGGCTTGCCTAGCGCTCTATCTGTAGCTAAGTTCTAGAGCGTGAGACCGCACGCCTACGCCATAAGAGCGGCTCGCAAGGCACGCAATTTGAGCCTTGATCGAGTCCAGGAGCTGACCGGGATCGACAAGGGCCACCTATCCAAGGTCGAGAACGGCAAGGCCCGCCTGAGTGACAACAACATCCACAAGCTCGCGGAGGTGTACGGCGTGCCCCCAACCGCCATCACCCACGACGACCACCCCCAGGAGAAGCAGTGACCGCCCCCAGGGCCACCACCAAGAAGCGGGTCCCCCGAATCCGCGAGAACCTTCCCGCCCCGAGCTCCCCCGAGGGCGAGCTCTTCCACTACACCCCCTACGAGGCGGCGCCGTGGACTCCGTTCTCCGGCCGCAAGCTCAGCGCCCTGATCGCCGCCCGGGAGATCGAGTACACGTTCAACGGCCGCGACAACTACCTCACCGGCCGTCAGATCGCCGCCCTGAACGAGCGCTACACCGTCAAGCCGTTCAGCAAGCCGGCTCACGCCACCGCCGCCTGACGGCAAAGACCCCAACCGCCGGATCGCACTCCGGCAGCCGGGGCCCTGCGGCCAAGGCCGCGCGATCCACCCCTCACCACTCCGAAGAGAAGAGGCAGATCTATGCCTACATCATCACCTGAGTCGCATGAGGTCGTGAAACTCGACCTCTCCGCCGGCTCCCTCCAGACCGTCCTGGTCGACGGACAGCCGCAGATCGTGCTGAAGCCCGCCATCGAAGAGCTTGGGTTGGACTACTCCACCCAGCTGGCCAAGCTGCGTCAGCGCTCGTGGGCAACCGTGGGGCAGAGCCCCATGGTTGCGGAAGACGGCAAGACGCGCTTGATGGCAGTCATCCCGGTCCGCACGTTCCTGATGCTGCTCGCCACCGTCAACGAGAACCGGGTTACCGAGTCGGCCCGCCCGACCCTGATCGCCTTCCAGAACGAGACGGCCGAAGCGATCGAGGCGTACTGGATGCAGGGCGGCGCGATCAACCCGCGGGCCACCGAGGACCAGCTGGACTCGCTCATTTCCCGCGCGAAGCAGCAGGCCGAGGTGCTGTCGATCCTCGCGCCGATCGTCTCGCCGGAGTGGCTGGAGACGAAGGCTCGCCTCGTCGCTGCGCGCGCACTGGGTGAGGAGCCGGAGGTCGACCCGCTTGATGTCCCGCTGTATGTCCCGGACTTCCTGAAGGCCAAGGGCCTGAAGCGGAAGCAGATCGAGTCGGTGCAGTCCTGGTTTGGTCGGCGCGCCGCCGCCCTGTACGAGGCGGAGCACGGCGAGAAGCCCGGCAAGCGGCAGTCGGACCTCCCGAACGGTTCTGTGCGTGAGACCTACGCGTGGACGGAGCGGCACCGCCCGGTCTTTGAGGAGACCTGGGACCGCTACTACGCGGACCAGTACCCCACCCAGCTGGACCTTGGCGGTGCGGCATGAGCGAGATCCGCTTCGATGGCCCCCCGCCGGCGCCGAAGACTGGTACTTCGGTGGGCACTCGCCACGCTAAGACGGCGGACGTTCTGCGTGACCGTGCTGGCGAGTGGGCCGTCATCGACGTCAGCGACCGAGCGTCGGTCGCGCACTCGATGGCTTCCGCGATCCGCACTGCTCGACTCAGGCCCTACGCCCCCGCCGGGTCGTATGAGGCAGTGTCGCGCAAGGTCGATGGCGAGTACCGCGTCTACGCCCGCTACGTCGGCACCGGTGAGGGCGGTGCCCGATGAGCGCCCAGATCCGCATCCCTGTCCCGGCCGCTGTCGGCGTGTTCAAGGCGATGCACGGTCCGCAGCACGTCGTCGAGGCGACGCTGCTGAAGGACGACGCCGAGCGTGAACTGCGCCGCCTCCGCGGCCCGCTCCTCTCAGTCGAGGACCAGGGCGACCGAGAGACCGCGCTCGCCGAGTGGCACCGCGCCGACAAGGTGCTGGCCGCGACCGCGCTGCGTCCCGTCGTGCCGACGGAGGTGCTGTCGTGAACGCCGACACCTTCAACGCCCGCTACCCGGTCGGCACTCCCGTCTTCGCTTACCCGGGCGCCCGTCCGGAGGACTTCCCGAACGATCGCCGCCTGGTCACCCGCACCCGCAGCAAGGCATCCGTCCTGGGCGGTCACACCGACGTCGTCTGGGTGGACGGCCACAGCGCCTGCATCGCCCTCAGCCACGTCGATGTGGTGTCGGAGACGGTGTACGAGGCGGCGAAGAAGGCGGAGCGGACTGCTGCGGCAGTCGCCGCAGCCAAGCCCAAGCCGGCGTCTGATGACCCGCGCGACGTCGAGATCGCCCGGCTCCGGCGCAAGCTCGCCGGCCTGACGGCCGAGCAGGACAAGAGCGACGCCGAGTTCGACAAGGCCATCAAGGAGCGGGACTCCGCCCGAGAGGCGCTCAGCGAAGCCTGCGACCAGATCGCCGCGCTGGAGTCCGACCTGGGTGGCGCCATGGCCCGAGTCGCCGAGCTGGAGGCGGAGCGGCACACCACCAACGAGGCCCTCGACGACGCGGTGCAGGAACTGCGACGCCGCGACCTGCCCTACACCCAGACCGCCAAGGAGGCGTCCCATGGCTGAGTACCCGGAGATGGCGGCCCGGTTCGCCCGCGACACCGCCAAGCACGAGATGACCGTCCTCCACGAGGACGGCCTCTACCGGCACCTGAAGTTCATGAACCCGGAGCACGGCAGCATCGGCTCCTTCCAGATCATCACCTGGCCGTACAACCTCGTCGTCAAGACCGGGTGGACGTTCCACTTCGACATCGACGCCACCGAGGACATGTTCGACCTGTTCCGGCGCACCGCCCTCACCGGCCAGATCAACCCCGGCTACTGGTCGGAGAAGGTCCGCGCCGGCCGCGACGAGGTGATGGGCTACGACCCGGACCTGCTGAAGGCGGAGGTCGCTTCGACGATCGCCCAGTGGATGCGGGACGACCTTGACGCTCGGGTATGGCAGCAGGCCAAGGAGATGGGTTTCCAGCCCGAGGAGCTGAAGGCGCGGCCCGGCATCCGCAAGGAGCTGGCCCACCAGGTCAGGTCGGACTGGATGAGCGCCAACCGGCAGCTGCGTGAGGCCGTCCACGAGCACTTCTTCAGCGACATGGCCGACTACAGCATCGAGTACGAGGCGGAGGCGCACCGCGCCCTGCACGAGTTCTCGTTCCGGCCGGAGGGCAGCGAGGCCGAGTACCCGTACTACTTCGCCGACTGGCACGAGTGGCGGCTGAAGGACTACACGCCCGGCTTCCTGCACTCCTGCTTCGCGATCCGCCACGGCATCGACATGTGGGACGCCACCCGCAAGACGGCGGAGGTGGCCGCGTGATGGACAACCCGACCCACGTCCTGCACCAGACGATCGCACTCGGCGATGACCCGGACGAGATCCGCTTCGAGGAGCGGATGGGACACGGCTTCATCGTCCTCGGCGGTGTCTCGATCGCTGTCAGCACCTCCAGCCAGGCCGCTGTCGACAAGCTCGCAGTCGTCGCCGCCCAGGCCGCCGCAGACAGCCGGGCCCGGAATCTGCGGGAGGTGGCCTGACATGGCGACCGTCCTGGAGCCGCGCCCGCTGGCGGACTTGGAGATGGACTCGGTCCTCGCCGTTGAGGCCGCCTGGGAGGAGCGCTCGCACGGCCTGCGCCCATGGACCACGGAGGAGTTCCTCGACGCCGTCGCCGCCGTGCACGCCCGGTACGCGCTGCGCCGTGAGTGGCTACGCCGCCACCCGCAGGGAGTCGCCTCGTGAACATCCTCGACCTGCCGCCCGCCCCGGAGGACAGCGACCCGGTGATCCTGCCGGGCCTGCTGTCCGGCCTCGGCATCCTCCCGCGACGCGTCCCGGCGTGGATCACCGACCCGGACCTGATCGCCTCCATCAAGGCCGGCCTGATGGACCTGCCCGACGACCTCGGCGGAGGCCACTGATGGGCGCCTTCATCGGCTTCATGGTCGCCACCGGGCTGGTCGGGTGGGCGGCCGTCCGCGTCGGCCGGCTGCTGGAACGGGGCCGGTGGCCGTGAGCACCGCACTCAACATCGCCGCCGCGGCGATCCTCTGCCTGCCGCTCCTGATCCTCGCCGTCCACGAACACCTGCACCGGCGTAGGGCGGCTAAGGCGGAGGCCCGGCTCGCCTGGATCGACGAACGCATCCGCACCCAACCGCGCCAACGCGCCGCCTGGCTCTCGCTCAAGCGCACCCTGCAGGAAGAGGACGAACTGTGACCACCACGCTCACCGAACCCACCACCGCCGAGATAGCCGACCTCCTCGACGAGGCCGCAGACGTCATCGACCGCAACGGGCACTGCAAGCGGGACCTATACGACCACAAGCAGGCCGCGGGCGGCACCAAGCCCGCCAACTGCCGAGTCGACCTGATCGGCGCCATCAACATCGCCGCCCACGGCACCCCCCTCTACACCGGGAAGTCCCTCCTCACCTGGCGAGCCGAGGACGCCCTCCTCGCCCACATCCCCGAAGCCGCGATCGTCACCTGGAACGACGCCCGAGGCCGCGGCAAACGGGAGGCCGCCAAGCTGCTCCGCGACACCGCGGCCAGCCTCCGATCGGCGGCAGCGGCATGAGGCGGGGCCCCGGTCGACGCAGGGCCGGCGAGGACAACATCCGCCTCCGGCGGGAGAACAGCAACCTCCAGGACGACCTGGCCTGGTACCGGCGCCGCCTCATGGCCGCGACCGCACGCTGCCGAGCCCTCGCCGCGCAGGCCGAGATCGCCGACGGGCAGCGCGTCCTCGCCGAACAGCTCATCGCCCGGCAGACGGCGCAGCTGATGGAGCGCGACTCCCGGATCGCCGAACTCGAGCGGCTGGTGAAGGTCACAGGCGAGGACACGGTCGAAGTGCCCATCGTCACCGACGCCGAACTCGCCGCCGCATAGACCGCCGCCCCGCCGGAAGGCCACCGGCCGGCCGGGCGGCGCACAAGAAGAACCCCGGATGTCCGAAGCACCCGGGGTCCACCACCCAGCATCCCACGGAGGACCCGTGACCACGATCAACGCCCACAAGCTCCAGCGGCTCATCAACCAGACCCGGCCGCACGTCAGCCCCGACGACACCCTGCCCGCCATCAACGGCATCCGCTTCGAGTGCGACGGCGTCCACATCCACGCCCTCGCCTCCGACCGCTTCTCCTTCGCCGTCGCCCGCGCCAAGGTCCGCGAGGAGACCGAAACCTGGACCATCACCGTCAGCGAGGAAGACCTCGACTGGTTCACCGGCTGGCTCAAGACCCACGAGGGCGACACCATCCTCGACCTCGCCGTCACCGACCAGGGCCTGGCAGTCAAGGACGACCGCGGCACCCTCGTCGTCCCCGCCAAGGACCACACGTTCCCCAAGTGGCAGCACCTGTTCCGCGACGCGCTCAAGGACGCCACCACGCCCGTCGACCTCGTCAGCCTCGACACGCGGATGCTCGCCCGCTGGAAGGCCGCCGACACCTACCTGCGGGTGTGGCTGACCGGCCGCGAGAAGCCGCTCCTGCTGATCGGTGAGGACTTCCTCGGCATGCAGATGCCGTGCCGGTACAGCGGCGACACCGGAGACCGAGCCGCCGTGCTCGGCGACTGGTCCGGCAGCCTCGGCCAGAGCGGCGAGGGCACGGACGCCCTGGAGCCGCTGCCCGAGCCGGGCGCCGTCGCAGAGATGGCGGAGACCATGCTCCGCCAGACGCTGCGGTCCACGGCCGAGATGTTCGACGCCGACATGGACACCGAGCAGGGCAGCGCCGCCTTCAACGCCTGGGTGCACTCCGGCATCTACGCCTGGTCCGCGTACCGGCTCCTGGAGGCGCTGAAGAAGGCCGACCCGGACCTCGCCGAGACGACCGTCCGCGACCTCAACGAGCAGCTGGAGTCCGGCGAGATCGGCGAGTGGGCGTGGGACGCCGCCACCCAGGCCGGCCACGACCCGCAGAAGTGGCGCGACGACTACGAGGCCCACCTCAAGCAGCGGGCCGAGAAGCGGGCCGCCGAGACCGCCACCACCGCCTGACCGACAACCCCATACCGGCGGCGCGTCGAGCCCCCGTCTCCGCGCCGCCCCACAGGGCCAGCTCCCCGGAGCACCCCCCCGCCCGGGAGCTGGCCCCCACCTCGCACACCCACACGGAGACCTCATGAGCACCAGCAGCACCACTGACCACCCGTATGCGGCGCCGGAAGGTGTCCTCATCGGGCACCTCACACCGGGCACTGCCGCCTGGGACGAGGCCCGCGCCGGCCTCACCATCACCGCCACCGAGATCGCCGCCGTCGTCGGCCTCAGCCCCTGGATGTCCCGCTTCACCCTCTGGCACAAGAAGGCCGGCCTGCCCACTCCGCCCTTCGAGATGAACCCCGCCATCGAGTGGGGCAATCGGCTCGAGGACACCGTCGCTCAGAAGTGGGAGGACGAGCACCCCGGCCAGCTCGCCGCACCCGCAGGCACCTGGCAGCACCGCGACCGCCAGTGGCAGCGCGCCACCCCCGACCGGCTCATCTACCCGCAGCCCGCAGGCGAGTTCGAGGTGCCCGAGCAGGCGGAGGCTCTGCTCGAGGTGAAGACCTCGCCGATGGGCGACGACTGGGGGCCGGACGGCGCCGACGACGGCGTGCCGATCTGGTACCGCTGCCAGGCCATGTGGCAGATGGACACCCTCGGCCTGCGCCGCACCCACTTCGCCGTCCTCATCTCCGGCCACGACTACCGCGAATACACCGTCGACTACGACGAGGACGACGCCCAAGCCCTACGGACCGCGGCCGAGGAGTTCCTCGACGAGGTACGCGCAGGCCACCGTCCGCCGATCGACGGGGCCACCGACACCTACCAGACGATCCGCGTCCAGCCCGACGGGCTCGAGGACCGCGACGTCGAGATCGGCTTCGGCCTCGTCTGCCGCTGGGACGACGCCTACGAAGCCATGGCCAAGGCGTCCGCCGACCTCACCCAGATCCGCGGCGAAGTCCTTGACGCCATCGGCAACGGCAAGCGCGCCGTCTGCGAAGGCCGCCGCATCGCCTACCGCACCGTCCGCGACGGCAAGACCTACTCCCTCAACCCCTACCAGCAGAAAGCAGCCTGAACGTGAGCCAGATCGGCAACGCCATCGAAAAGCGCGAGCAGGGACCTGCCGCGATCGTCGAGCAGTACCGCGAGTCCCTCGAGCTCGTCATGCCCAGCCACCTCCAGCAGCGCGTCGGCGCCTGGATCCGCAACACCCAGGGACTCCTCCGCCGCGACGAGAAGCTGATGAAGGCCGCCCAGAACGACGTCGGCCAGTTCATCGCCGTCCTCATGGACGCCGGACGCCTCGGCCTCGAGCCCGGCACCGAGCAGTACTACCTGGTACCCCGCTGGAACAACAAGAAGAAGTGCACCGAAGTCACCGGGGTGCGCGGCTACCAAGGCGAGATCGAGCTCATGTACCGGGCCGGCGCCGTCTCCTCCGTCATCGTCGAAGCCGTCTACAGCAACGACCAGTTCCAGTTCCGCCCCGGCCGCGACGAGCGCCCCATCCACGACATCGACTGGGACGCCGAAGACCGCGGCGAACTCCGCCTCGTCTACGCCTACGCCGTCATGAAGGACGGCGCCACCAGCAAGGTCGTCGTCCTCAACAAAGGCCACATCGCCAAGGCCATGGCCAAGTCCGACAGCGCCGACCAGTCGTGGTCGCCGTGGAAGACGGACACCGAGGCCATGTGGCTGAAGACCGCGGCGCACCGCCTCGCCAAGTGGGTGCCGACCTCCGCCGAGTACATGCGCGAGCAGATCCGCGCCCAGGCCGTCGTCGCCAGCGAGCAGCACCCCCAGCCCCTTCCCGCCAACGTCCCCGCGCCCGCACCCGGCACGGTCGACGCCGACCACGACGACGACGGCCCCCTCGAGGGCGAGCTCGTCGACTAGCCCGCACACCCGAGGCCGGCCCGCGGGCAATGCGGGCCGGCCCCTCACCCAAGGGAAGCACGATGAAGAAGCGTCTGTCTGTTGCCGAGCGGCTCGCGTCCATGGAGAAGGACGCCCTCCTCGATGACATCACCCGCCACTCCGAATGGGACCGGTTCCTCGTCGAGCAAGCGGTCCTCCACTTCGGCGAGCGCTACATCACCTTCAGCTGCAACCAGATCCGCGAGCAGCTCCCGGACCTGGGCACCGGTTTCCTCGGCGCCGCCATCAACTCGCTGCGCACCGCCGGGATCATCGCCCACACCGGCCAGTACGTGCCCTCCACCAGCGCCGCCACCCACGGCCACCCGATCGCTGTTTGGCAACTCACGCCGAAGGGCCGGCTGATAGCCGCACGGCGCCGCGCCGCACGCACCCGGAAGCAGGCCGCCTGATGAACGACGCCGCCCTGTACCTGCTCGTCCTCGCCGCCTGCTTCTTCACCCTCGCGTTCGTCGCCTGGCTCATGCAGCGGAGGCGGCGATGACCCCCGACAAGCTGGACGCGGCGATCAACGCTTGGGTGTGGGTCGACGACCAGATCGGCACCTACGGGCCCGGCCTCGCCGTCGCCGCCAGCACGTGGGCCGCCTGGGGCGCCGCGAAGGCCACCCGCCGCGCCGCCGCCCGCATCCGCACCCGTCGCGAACTCCGCCGCATCGAGAACTACGCCAACCACAAGCTCGCCCGCCGCCTGCACAGCCCTGACCGGAAGGAGAAGTGATGGGCCGCCCCGCCATCCCAGCCGAAGCCTTCGAACACGGAGACCCCCGCCGCTACCGCCGCGGCTGCCGGTGCAAGCAGTGCACCACAGGAGTCACCGCCGAAGTCCGACGCGGGCGCTACCTGCGGGCCACCGGCCGCGGCCAGACGACCACCACGGAGCGGGCCGCCCGCCACGTCGAACGCCTCCGCGCCGCCGGCATGCCCGACCGCGAAATCATGGCCGACGCCGTCATCAGCCAGCACGCCCTCTACCGCATCATCCGGCGGGAAGGCGTGATCCGCCGCTCCACCGAGACCCGCGTGCTCGCCGTCAAGCCGCGCGACACCGACCTCCCCGGATCCGGCACCCACATCCCCGGCCTCGGCACCACGCGCCGACTCCGAGCCCTCGCCGCCGACGGCTGGACCGCCGCGGAACTCGGGCGCCGCTGCGGCAAGCACAAGCAGTTCATCGTCTACCTGCAGAACCAGCCCAACACCCTGACCGTGCGCCGCTGGGTCGCCGACTACGTCGCCAGGCTGTACCGCGAGCTTGACGGGCTGAAGCCCGAAGAGCATGGCGTCCCCGCCCACATCGCGCGCCGCACCCGCGAACGCGCCGCCGCCAAGGGCTGGATGGGTACCGCCTGGTGGGACGACGACGACTTCGACGATCCGGACTTCAAGCCGGCAACCGGCAGGGCCACCAGCCGACGACATGACATCGCCGAGAACGCCAACTGGATCATGCGGACCTCCGGCCTCAACAAGGCAGCTACCGCGGCCCGCCTCGGCGTCGACAAGTCCTACCTCGACCACGCCTTCCGCGACCACCCCGAATACGCGATCGAGGTGGCGGCGTGACCGAGCAGAGGGCCGCCGAGATCCGAAGCCGCGCCTACGACTACGCCGCACGCAGGATCAGCGACGCCGCGCCTGAGTGGAACACCCAGCAGCCCGGCCTCACCGGCGAGGAGCAAGCCGAGTTCGAGCTCCGCATGGTCCAGATCATGCGGTCCCTCGAAGCCCAGATCCGCTAGCACGCACACGACAAAGGCCCCGCGAAAGCGGGGCCAGGAGGAAGGAGGGAACGCCGTGTACACCGACGACACCGAAGAGGACTTCGAACCCGAGGCCGACGAGGAGCTCTTCCGTAATCCGGTCTTCTATGAGCCGGCCGGCCGAAACCTTGACCTCGACCGCGCAGACCTCGGCGTTCCCGAAGAGGAAGGGCTTCTAGGCAAATTCCTCCTGATGCGGGGACGCGTCCCGGTCGACAAGCGCGGACTCATCTGCCCTGACTGCATGCGGCTTCGCGGCATGCGCGTGCCGATGTTCCTCGTCAACCGCGGCGGCGAATGGTTCCCCTCTCACTACCGGAAGCCTGGCGAGAAGCCCGTGAGTCACGAGTCGGACGAGCACATCGCGAGGAAAGAACTCGTCGCCAACGAGTGCGTGGACGCTGGCCACGATGCCCGAGTCGAGCAGGTGGTGGCTGGTGGTCGCGCACGCCTCGACGTCAGCATCGAAGGTGCCGACGGGCGGCTGCTGGACTACGAGCCGCAGTTGAGCGAGCAAACGCGCCGGTCGGCCATCAGTCGCGATGCACACCGGAAGCGAGCAGGGTTCACCCGTATCTGGGACTTCGTGGATCCCGATCACCCTGGAATCGGAGCGGTCCCCTATATCCGCACACCCAACCTGCCTGCGCCAGTTATCCGCGCACAGAAGCGCGCCCTTGAAGTCCGCGACGGCAACTTCGTGGTCGAGGAAGGCTGGTGCACGCCGGAAGGGACGTTTGCCCGGTGCCCCGAAAAGCCCTATGACTCCGAAAACCCCAACGACGCGTACTGCGGAAATCACCACTTGGTCGTGGTGCCTGAGCACCAGTCCAGCGCGGCCTACGAGTCGGACAAGTCGACGCTGGACCTCGCTCGCTTTGTCGTGGAAGTCGCAGATGGGGAGCGCGTCCCGTTCAAGGTGAACGGCCAGCACGGCTTCATTCGGGCGGTCCAGTACGAGCGGTACTTGTCCGAGTACGGGGCCGAGCCCCAGCCGAGGAATGCGCGCCCCGCCGTCCGTGACGCCGACCGGCGGTCGCTATGCACAGAGGACCGGCCGGCGCCCGATCTCAGGTCGACCCCCAGGGAGCGGCATGTAAGTCGGACGATCGTTCTTCAGACCCGTGGATCACTGGGAGTGGAGAGCGACGAAGTCGCGGTTGACGCGGCGGGACAGCCGATACCGCTCTGCCGTTTCGATTGCGGGAAACCCGCGAGCTTGTTGGGTCCGGAAGGCATTCCGGAGCACTTCTCATGCCGCAAGAAGCATGAGGAGGCGCGGTGAGCCGAAGGGCGACGGGATCAGGAGTCCGCAGGAACGGCGCGTTCGCCGAGCGCTTCAAGGGCTCGCTCGTAGAAGTCGAACGGCACGATGACGGCCGCCTCCTTGCCGCGGTTGATGAGCACCGTGGTCTCCCCGGCGTAGCGGGCGCGCGAGATGACCTCGCCGAGGACGTTGCGCGCTTCGGCGATCTTCGCGCGGTGTTCGGTGCGGGTCGCGGTCATGGCAACAGCGTAGCGGATTTGTCACGCTGCACACCACAGCAACTTAGCGTTCTTAGCTATGATGGCTACGAACGGAGCGGCAGTGACATGCCGCCCTGAGGGCCCTGGTTCCGCGCGCCCAGAAGTCCTTGATCACCCCTCTCTGAAAGAAGTTCCCGATGCCATGGGTGAAGCTCGACGACCGCTTCCCTTCCCACCGGAAGATCGCGCTGTTGTCCGACCGGGCTTTCCGGCTGCACGTGTCCGCCATCTGCTGGTGCGCCGAGAACCTGACCGACGGCCGCATCGCCGATCGTGAACTGCCGCTCGTGGCCCACATCCGCGGCATCAAGAACGTCGCCAAGCAGCTGCAGGACGCCGGCCTGTGGGACCGCACCGAAAGCGGCTGGGAGATCCACGACTACCTCGACTACAACCCGTCCCGCGAGCAGGTGCTCCTGGAGCGGAAGAAAAACGCCGAGCGGCAGGAGCGGTTCCGGCGTCGGAAGAACGGCAAGCCGACGCCGCCCACCGACGGCGACCGTAACGGCAGTAGTAACGGCGTTACGCGAGACGGCGAAACGCACGACAGCGACACGACGGAAGCACGACCGCGACACGACAGCGACACGACGGCGACTCGAACCAGCACCGTTCAGAACGAGGAGCCCCAGGTCACAGGGTTTCGTAACGCCGTTACTAACGACGCCCCGACCCGACCCGACCCGAACCCCATATCTGTGGCTGATGTAGATGGAGAGAGTGTCGGTAGTAACGGGGCCGAGCGTGACGCCTTCGGCGCCCCCTCCCCGATCGACAACGACGGCTGGACCCTCAACGACGGACTCCGCCGCTGGGTCGTCGGCACCTTCGGCGCCACCATCGACGCCGACTACGAAGCCGCTCAGTTCCTGAGCCACTTCCGCTCCACCGGCCAGTCCCGCCGCAACTGGAACGACGAGTACCAGAAGTGGGTCCGCCGCTCCGCGAAGTTCGCGTCCGAGCGCGCCACCCGCCCCACGAACGTGATCGCCCTCCCCAACGGCCAGCAGCTCACCGGCACCGACGCGAAGGTCGCCGGCTGGATGGCCATCGCCGAACAACTCAGCCAGGAAGGAGACTCCGCATGAACCCCGCCGAGGCCGCCGAACTGCTCATGCATGCCGCAGCGTTCGACAACCGGAACGGCTCCGCTGCTGCCGCGAAGGCTTGGGCCGCAGCCCTCTACGACGTCCCCCTCGACGACGACGCCCGCAACGCCGTCGCCGCCTACTACACGACGCCGCCGCAGAACCCGAACGAGCGCCTGTGGATCCTGCCCCACCACATCCGCACCCTCCGCTCCAAGATCCGCTCCGCCCGGCTCGAGAACTTCCAGTACGAGCCCCTTCCCGACGAGTCGCCGGCCGAGTTCCTCGCCCGCTACCGCGGCCAGGTCCAGGCGATCGCCTCCGGCGCCGTGCCCGCCCCGACGGGGCGGCTGGCGCTCGAGGGCGGCCCGTCGAAGGAGTTCGTCGCCGAGCTTGAGGCGCGCGGCTGGGAGGTAGGCCGGCCGGTCGAGGACGACGAGGAGTCGGCCGCCGCCGAGTTGGTCGACGAGGTGCGCCGCTCCGGCCCGCTCGGCGTCGTCTGCCCCGTCGACAAGTGCCGGGCCGCGATCGGCAAGCCGTGTAAGGCCCCGGGCGGCAGCGACAAGCAGCCGCTGGGGAAGCCGCGCCTGAAGCCGCACAGTGCCCGCATACGGGCTGCCGCGGGCGAGCCGGAGCAGGCGGCCGCGGAGCGGGCCGAGCAGGAGCAGCGGATCCGGCAGATGTCCGCCCGCGCCCTCGCCCGTGAAGCCGAGACCGTCGAGGACGCGGTGATCGTGAACGAGGAGGCCGCCTCGTGACCGGCGATGCGATCCCCGAGGACGACGGCATCCAGGTCGCCGACATGAAGGCGATCCGCGCCGAGGGCCGTGACGAGCTGCGCGCCCTGATGCGGGCGCAGATCGCGATCGGCAAAGCCCGCCGCGAACCCGCCGTCAAGCCGGCGACGCCCCGGCCGCCCGGTCACCGGCCCGGCGCCTGGCCCACCGGCAGCAGCCCGCCCGGCCCGCCACCCGACTGGGACATCCCGGCCGGGGAGTGGCAGGCGGCGGCCCGCCACTACAGCAACGAGACCCACCGACCCGACCTGCCCTGCGACTGCGGCAACTGCCCCGAGGAGACCCGATGACGATCCGTGCCGGTGCCCCGATGCCCGACAGCCTCCGCCACTTCATGCGCGCCAAGCATCACCCGGCGCGTGCCGTCCCGTGCCCGCACTGCGGCGCCCACGCCCACCGGCCCTGCCAGCTCCGCACCCGCAACCAGCTGCTGATCCAGCCGCACCCGCAGCGCATCTCCGCGTGGGCCCAGCTGACCGCCTGCTGCCCGGAATGCCAGGTCGAGCCGACCACGCCCTGCCACGACGAAGGCCGCGCCCGCACCACCGTCCACGCCCGCCGCTACCAGGAAGCCGAGGAGACCGCCGCGTGAACGCCTACGAGCGGTTGATGGCGGAGGCGGTGCCGACGGGCACGTTCGGCCGCGCCCGCCCCGCGCAGCCCCGCCCCACCCGGCAGCAGCGGACCGCCGAGCCCGCGCCCGCGTGGACGCCGGAGGAGCAGGCCCGGCACCGGGCCGAACTCGACGCCGCCCTCGACGGCTTCGAGCTCGACGACGAGTACGCCACCCACAAGCGCGACCGCTACCGCCGGCAGCGCGCACACCTGCGGCTCGTCGCCACCCCGGACTCGCTCACCCACCGACCCCAGGAAGGAACCGCCGCCTGATGTCCAGCGCGCGCAGCAAGAAGCCCCGTATCGCCACGCACCGGCCGGCCGTCAGGCGGCGCCGCTTCCGTCACGACGACCTGGTCGCGGTCGACCTGTTCTCCGGCTTCGGTGGGCTGACCCGCGGGATCGAGATGGCCGGGTTCACGACGATCATGGCGGCGAACCACAACAGCTACAAGGTCGAGGTCCACGAGGCGAACCACCCGGACGCCGAACACTGGATCGCCGACCTCGTCGACCCCGACGCCGCGGACTACCACTCCGCCCGCGACCTTCCCGCAGCGGACCTCCTCGTCGCCGGCGTCTCGTGCGTCAACCACTCCCAGGCCAACACGATCAAGGCATACGAGCAGGGCGCCACCCTGTTCGACCTGGACGATCCCGACTACGAGGCCCGGGTGACGCGCTCGGAGCGGGACCGGGCCACCGCGAACTGCGTCCTGCACTACGCCGCCCAGCACCACCCGCGGCTCATCCTCATCGAGTGCACGACCGAACTCACCTCGTGGGGGCCCGCGATCCCCGGCCGCCCCAAGGTCGGTGACGGCTCCACCTACCGGTGGTGGCTCAAGCAGTTCGACGCTCTGAACTACCGGCACAAGGTGCTGTACCTCAACAGCCAGTTCTTCGGCGTGCCGCAGTCGCGGGACCGGCTGTACATCGCGTTCTGGGACAAGGCGCTACCCGCTCCGGACCTCGAGCACCGGCCCGTGTCCCACTGCCAGCACTGCGACAAGGACGTCGAGGCGGTGTGGTCCTGGCGCACCGGCATCCCCGCGACCGGGTCGGTGCGCTACGGCAAGCAGTACGAGTACCGGTGCCCGTCGTGCCGCCGCCCCGTCGTCCCGCCGATGACACCCTCGCTGGCCGCGCTCGACCTGACCGACCTCGGCATACGGATCGGTGACAAGCCGGTCAAGACGTTCAAGGACGGGTTCGTCGGCCCACTGGCCCGGTCGACGATGGCCCGCGCCGAACGCTGCCGTCAGCGGTTCGCGGACTTCCCCGCGGTCCTCATGCCGGCGAAGGCCGTGCACGGCACGGAGAAGCACCTGTGGCAGCCGATGGCGACGCAGACCAGCCAGCAGGAGACCTCGATCCTGTCGACCGGGGCGATCATCGCCGCGGCGGGCAACACGTTCGAGCGGCCCGGGTCCAACTGCCGCTCCCGTGACCTGAGCCAGCCGCTGTGGGCGCAGACCGCCACGAACACCACCGGCCTGATCACTCCTCCGGTCGCGATCGCTGTGGACAACTACCAGGGCGGCCCGCGCGGCGCGGGGGAGCCGCTGCCCACCCAGGTCGGCTCGGAGACGCTCGCCGTGGTGTCGTCCGGGGTGGTGCCGTTCCGGAAGAACACCGTGCCCACGGTGCACTGCGAGGCGATGCCGGCGTTCACGTCCGACCAGATCCCCGGACTCCTCACCGCCGCAGGCGCGATCGCGAACAGCGCGGTCGACACGCAGATGTGGGCGCAGTGGCGGAACGCGCTGAAGGATCTGCCGCTCGAGGACTGCTACTTCCGGATGATGCGGGAGTACGAGATCGGCCGCGGTTGCGGATTCGACGTCGACTTTGGCGCCCACAAGGGCTCGTTCGTCGTCTGGGGTACCGCCCGTAACCAGGTCGACGGCTTCGGTAACGCCGTCTCGCCGCAGGTGGGCGCCTGGATCGGTGCGCGACTGCGAGCGGTGATCCACAGCCCTCAGGACCGCGGCACGACAACGTCCGAGCTCGAGGCCGTGGCCTGATGTCCCGCTGTGCGGCGTGTGGCCGCCCGCTTCGCCGCACCCAGCCCCACCCCCTGACCGCCTACGCCCCCCGGCAGCGCCCATCCGTCGAGGGACCGGTCATCCAGCGAAACCACCCCAACCCCACCCGGCCCACGAAAGGACCACCCGGCATGACCACCACACCCCGCCGCATCCAACGCCGCCGCACCAAGGGCTGGCGGCTCCCCGACAACGCCGTGATCGTCAGCCGCCCCTCCCGCTTCGGCAACCCGTTCACGATCAAGGACGCCATCGAAGCCGAGTGGTCCAACCCGCACAGCGCTTGCACCGAGAACTTCGCCGAGTGGCTCCGAGTCGGCACCGAAGGCGGCTGGTACTCCGAGACCTACCGCATCGGCAAGCAGGTGTTCGACCGGCGCCGCATCCTCGCGGACCTCCACCTGCTCCGCGGCAAAGACCTCGCCTGCACTTGCCCGCCCGACAAGCCGTGCCACGCCGACGTGCTGCTGAAGCTCGCCAACCACCAGCCGCCCGCCGCTTGATCGTCGTCCGGTACAGCCCCGCCCGCACACCACCCGAACCCGAGGAGACCCGACCATGACCGCCAACCCGACCGACGGCCCGATCCACACCTGGTTCGGCCTCAGCTACTGCAACTACCAGGTGCTGCACCGCACGCTCATGCAGTCCATGCCGATCGAGTGGCAGGAGCGCATGGTCGCCTGCCTCGAAGAGCTCCGCGAGGCGTTCGAGCACATCGAGCAGCCGGAGTGCTTCGAGGTGAAGGCCGCGACCGAGCACATCGTCAACGAGATGAGCGACGCCGAACTCAAGCAGGCCGGGATCGTCGCGGACCCGTACCGAGGCGAGGAGCCGCCCGCCGGCTTGGACGAGGAAGACCTCGCCGAGTGGCGGGAGATGTACGAGGCGCCCGAAGGCCCGTCGTACTCCCGCGACGGCGAAGAGCTCGACGGCCACGACCGCGTCCTGCTCCCGACCGTCGACCCGGTGCCGCACTACAACCGCGGCCGGACCTACATCGCGCCCGCCGCTGCTGCTGTTCCGGCCGTGCCGACCACCACCAAGGACGGCGAACAGTGACGTACCCGCCGCCCGACGACCGCCTCCGCCACCTGCTCGCCCAGCGCGTCAACTGCCACGTCGACACCTGGAAGCTCGCGCTCTTCATCGCTGGCGCCATCGTCGACGACCCTGAGATCCGCGCCGAGCTCGACCGTGTGGCCGCCGCCCACGCCTCCGGCCAGCCGTGCGGGGACCGGAACTGCCGCGCCTGCTTCACCGCGGCCACCGGCCAGCCCACCCCGTGACCCACGAAGAGACCGGCCGCCGCTGTTCGACCCAGCGGCGGCCGGCCGTCCCCGAAGTGTCCCACCCGGAAGGAACCCTCATGACCACTGACCTGATCCACGCACCCTGGACCGCCGCCCAGGTGACCGCGCTCAACGCGTTCCAGCACTACGGCCGCATGCACCCGTTCACGTGCGGCGCCGAACACGCCAGCGGGCAGAGCCCCGTCCTCGTCGCCACGAACGGGGGTTGGGTGTGCCCGGACCCTCAGTGCGTGTACCGGCAGGACTGGGCGCACGCCTTCATGGCAGAGCCCGCCGCGCCTGCCGGGGTTGGCGTGTCTGCCACACCCAGCCGGACCGACCTCGTTGAGCGCGCCGCCGCTGCCATCTGGGCGCTGTACGCGGACGCCGAACCGTCCCGGCACGGGCTCGTCCTGGCCAACCCGCACGCAGTAGCCGACGCGGTGCTGGCCGTGCTGCCGCCGCCCGCCGAAGCCCACAGGCTCGCCCTGTCCGAAGCGTTGGGGCTGGGCACGGGCGCGCCATGGGATGCGATCTACGACCGAGCCACGGAACTGGGGCTCCCGCCGCTCGATCGGGATCCGGTCGCACAGCGTCTGGGACTGCTGCCGCCGCCCGCCGACCGGGCCGCCGTCCTGCGGGGCGCTGCCTCCTTCGTTGAGGCGATGAACGAGGGCTGCGGTCAGCGCAAGCCGTGCGCATCCTGTGACGCCCGCGAAGATGTGGCCGACGAGCTGCGCCGCCTGGCCGACGAGGCGCAGCAGCAGCCCGCCGAGGTGCGGCCGACCGCCTACGAACTCCCCCCGGCCCCGCCCGCCGAGGACTGGCCGGAGCCCGAACTCGCCGACGAGGTGGACGACGAGCCCGCCGTCGACGCCCGGCAGGACGAGGCGGAGGGGGGCCGTGGCTGAGCACGAGTTCGCGCCCGGCCTCCGTAGCCGGAAGGGCCGCCCGCAGATGCCGCCGGAGGCGCAGGCGATAGCCGACGAACTGTCCCGCCGGGCCGCGCAGATGTGGGCGGAGTCGGACGGCGAGCTGTCGATCGCGGAGGCCGTGGAACTGGCCGCGTTCCGCATGGGTGCCGAAACCCCTCAAACCGCCATCAGTCAGGAGGGCGAGTCGTGAGCGCAGATCCCCACACCCTCAACTCGGGGCCGAGAAGCGGCTCAGACGGGCCTGAGAGCGCCTCAACCCCGCTCGCCGGTGTCTCGCGACGCGGAGAGGGCTCCAGAGGGCCTCAGGCGGGCGCACAGGAGATCCCGATCATGGAGACGGGTGTGAAGCCCTACCGGCTCCTGGTCACCGGCAGCCGCAACTGGGACGACATCACCACCATCGCCGCCGCTATCGAACAAGCCCTTATCGACTCCGGCGGGCGCCCGGTCATCGTCGTCCATGGCGCCTGCCCGTCCGGTGCGGACCGGCACGCCGACCACTACGCCCGCTGGCTGCGTGGACGCGGCTGCTCAGTCGACGTTGAGCAGCACCCCGCACAGGGCCACCCCACCGAGGACTTCGGGCCCTGGCCAGAGTGTGGGCCGTTCCGGAACAAGCACATGGTCAGCCTCGGCGCGGACGCGTGCCTCGCCTTCATCGGCCCCTGCACCAGCCCGCGTTGCCACCGCCCGCGCCCGCACCCCAGCCACGGGGCAAGCCACTGCGCCCACCTCGCCGAGCAGGCCGGCATCCCCGTCCGCCGCTTCACCGCCTAACCCATCCCGCCACCGAAAGGATCACCAATGCTGAACCCCGACCAGTGGAAGACGATCAAGGGCCTCATCACGTGGCTCGACACCAACAACGGCCGCAGCGACGACGAAGTCGGGCTGCGCATCCTCAAGCTCACCGAGGAGACAGGCGAGGTCGCCCAAGCCTGGATCGGCTTCCGAGGCCAGAACCCGCGCAAGCGCACCACGCACACCCGGCCGCTGCCCGCCGACGTAGCCGACGAACTCTGCGACGTGATCATCACGGCTGCCGTCGCACTCGGGTCGGTCGTCGACAACCCGGACCAGGTGCTCGCCGCCAAACTGGCGAAGGTCGCCGCCCGATCGCAGGCGGCCGTCTGATGGCCCGCGTCATCCGCGCCCGCGACGTCGACGCCGTCCTCGGCCACGGCTTCGACCCCTCCGACTACGACCCGCGCACCGGATGGGACCCCGGCTACCGAGTCGCCCAAGACGGCCGACGGCAGGTCAACGTCTTCCACGACGGCGCAGGCGAGGAGGCCGGACTCGACGCGTACACCGCCGAACTCCGCGCCCACGGCTACCACGTTGTCCCCGACCAGATGCCCGGCGGCGGTCGACGCCGCCTCCACATCACCAAGCCCTAGCCCACCCGTCGTCCGGCCCGCCCCCACCGGGCCGGACCCCAACCACCGGAGCCGAGCATGCACCTCCACCCCCACCGCCCCGCCGACGACAACCGCTACCTCAGCGCCCGCGCCCTGCACTTCAAGGAGGGCTGGTGATCCTCATCCTCGCGTTCGCCATCACCGCGGTGGTCGTCGCGTTCGACCTGTTCCTCCGCTCCCTCCATCGGCTCGCCGAACTCATCCTCCGAGACCCCCGATGACCAGCCCCCGCCCGACCCGCCCCGACAACCGGAGGAGGCCATGACTTCTCCCGCCGACGAACTCCGTGCGGCCGCTCATCGGCTCCGCGACGTCGCCCCCAACATCACCGGCCACCTCGCCGGACTCGCTGACCCTGTCGCCGACTGGCTTGACCTGTTCGCCAACACCGAGTTCGACCCCGAGGCCAGCATCCAGGTGACTGACCGCAGCCATGAGTGCGCCCTCGCCGTGGCCCGCGCCATCAACGGAACGGAGCAGCCGTGACCGCACGCAAGGCAGCCGGCTGGGTCCTGCTGTCGCTCACCCCGGCCACCCTCATCGCCATCGCCGCCCTTGCCGGGCAACTACTCGAACTGGCCATCGCCGCAGTGATCGTCGCGTTCATCGGCGGCACAGCCTGGGCCGGACTCCACCTCATCGAAACGCGAGGCCCCCGATGACCCGCCCGATCCGTTGGCTGCCCGATGACCAGTCCGCCGCCATCCTCGCCGCCTACGCCCGCCGCCGCGAACCACTCCGCCACGTCCTCCGCCGGGCACTCAAGCTCCTCGCCACCGCCGACGGACTCCTCAACACCCGCGGCCACGTCGTTGTGCAGCCCGGACACCGCAGGAGGCCGTCGTGAACCTCACCCGCCGGCAACGCGAAGTCCTCCTCCTCGCCGCCAACGGCAACACCAACGCAGCCATCGCCGCATGGCTCGGCACCCGCCCCGACACGGTTGCCTCCATCCTCACCGCGGCCTACCGAAGACTCGGCGCCACAGACCGCGCCCAAGCCGTCGCCATAGCCCTCGCAGTCGGCGAACTCGGCGTCCACCAGATCCACATCCCCGACCAGCAACGAGAGGCAGCAGCATGACCGACCCCACGCCCGCCGTGTACGGCACTTGCCCCGCCTGCGGGGCGGCCAGCCTCTACCTCGGCGACGGCGGCCACATCACCTGCTCCAGCAGCGACTGCCCCCGCCCGCAACTAGCCGACGAGCTGCTCGGCGAGATCGGCGACGCCCGCCTGCACGGCGCCTACACGTTCTGCCCGCAGCTCGTCGGCCACGTCAACATGACCGCCTTCGCCCAAAAGATCAGCGAGAAGCGGATCGCACTCTCCCAACGCGACGAAGCCGCCGACTACGCCCACCAGCAGAAGAAGCGAGCCGACCGCGCCGAAGCCACCGTCGGCCAGCTCCGCACCCTCGCCCACCGATGGCAGGCCACCGTCCGGCCCGGCGAACAACACCCCGCAGCCGCCGCCATGCTCAACATCATCGACGGAGACGGCCCCACCGTCGCCGAAAGCGCCGCCGCAGACCGCGCCTACTGGGAACGCAAGGACGCAGGGGACCACCAGTGACCTGGCAGCGGCAGGAGATCGTCAGCCGATGCGACTCCTGCCGCGCCTACTGGAACGTCCTCCAAGACCTCGGCGAAGAATGGGACGCCGCCGGACGACCCGCAGACCCCGACGGCTGGGGCGTCATCATCGGCCGAGCGCTCGCCGCCTACCTGGAACACCTCGGCCAGCACGGGCCCGGCGTACAGACGTAACGCAGGCACCCCCGCCCGGATTGACTCCGGAACGGGGGTGCCTGCTTCAAGGTTGTGGCCTGTAGGAGGCTAGCTGTCCAGTAGGTAGACGGCAGCTGCGACGGCGGTGGCAGGATTGTCCCGCAAGAAGCCTATTGCCAAGTTGCAATGGTGGCAGAGCAGACCTCTAACCCGACCGGTTGAATGGCAGTGGTCAACTACAAGCTGGTCTGTCACTGTTCGGCAAACCGGGCATGTGTGGTGTTGCTCCTCGGCCATCCGTTCTCGCTCCGAAAATGTGACCCCGTACTTGTACTTGTACCACCGCTTTCTGGTGATTTCTTTATTCTTGCTTGCGTTGTGTTGCGTCTTGCACTCGTTTCCTCGCCCCTTTCCGATACGGATCGGAACTCCCTGGCCACAGCGCGAGCAGTCTGCCGTGGCGTTCGTTCGATCGACGTTGGTTAGTCGGTGCGGCTTGACGAGCGAGACTCGCCTTAAGGATGGCGGGAGTTCGTTCCGTCTACGGGCCCGCTGATAATGCCGTGAGCAGAGACCGCGTGCCAGAGCCTTTTCGGTGCAGTCGCCCTCTGCGCATACCGTGGCGCTCAAACTCTGCGCTCCTCGTTGTCGATTTTCAGGATATCGATCAGGCCGCCTGCTCCATGTATGCGGCCCTGACCTCGACCAGCCGGCGGTGCGTCTCCCGCATCTGCTCGAGCCGGCCGGCGAGCGTGTTGATGACCGTCTCCAGGCCGTCGGGGTCGAGGCCGTCGATGAAGTGGTCGTCGACCAGCTCGATGACGGCGTAGGGAAGCCGGTGCGCGATCTCCGCCGACCACGGCTCCACCTTGATGAGCGTGTCGAGGACGCGGAACTCCTCCGGGGTGCCGTTCGTGTTGATGGGCAGCGTCAGCGGCTGCGAGTACGTCCAGCAGAAGATGTCCTCACGGAAGTGGGACCCACCCTCGTCGCGGCGGTGGTCGATGCTGCAGCCGTCCATGCACTCGTAGGCGACCGTCTCGCCGGTACGGCGGTCGATGAACGACCACGAGCGGGGCGTGACGGACGACGCAGGGCCGGAGGTCTGAGTACGGGCTACAGTGGTCACAGAACTACCTCTCTCGCAGGGAGTGCGGTTCGAAGGTCAGCGAGGTGCAACTCGCTGGTCGAAAAGGCCGGGCGGGTGCAACCGCTCGGCCTTTCGTGTTCTACGCAGTCGGGATCTTGGCCCCCGGCGCGTAGGTGTCTTCCCAGTAGGCAAGCGGCCCGTCCTCGTCGTGGAACGTCACATTCGTGACGAGGACGGCCACAGCGACATGAGCGGGTGCATCAAGTTGCAATGCATCGATCTCATCCTGTGAAGCCTGCCGGGCGTGGGCAGTGCGCTGCCCCTTGGTGACTTCGCGGCCAGTGCGCTCGGTGTAGATATCCCCGAAGTAGCGCTCCATCCGCTCTTCCTCGGCCAGCTCCGGAACCTCGTTCGTGGTTCTCGGCGGGTAGACCGAGACGCCGACGCTCGTCGGTTGGCCGTCCTGCCGGAAGGTGCGGATTCGGATGACCACTTCCTCGCCAGGCTCGATCTCAAGTGCGCGACATACCTCCGCGTCGTACACCGATCGCCGCATCACGCGATGCCCCGTCGAGTCCTCACCCGGGCCGTAACGCCGGCCGGTGCGGTTTAGCCGATCGAGCCGGTCAACGCCGCTGATGACGATGGCGGGGCGCGCGGCGACGGTCGTGCCCTTTCCGGGGCGGCTGACGATCAGGCCTTCGGACTTGAGGATGTCGTAGGCGCGGACGACCGTCGTTCGGTTCACCCCGAACTGCTTAGCGGCCTCTGTGTAGGACGGCATTTCGTCCCCAGGGTTGAGTTCCCCGTCGGTGATCTGCCGCCTGAAGTGGGTGGCGATTTCGGCGTACCCAAGCATCGCTCCTTCCTCTCCCTTCGCTGGATGTCTCTTGACCATAGGGACGACTCGCCCTCCGGTCAACTGGTTGACACCGGTGGACCACCGGTCTACCGTCAGTATCGCATCGCCGGAAGGCCGACGAAACGGCGGCCCGGCTGCTTCTTGCCTGCTGTACGCCCAAAGGAGGGAGCAACACCCATGGCCGCCAAGACCGCAACCGCCACCACCACCCCGACCGCCCCGCTTCCGCCGGCCGCGTCCGTGCTGGCGTCGCGCCTGGAGGCGCAGTTCCCGCTGGTGCAGGCCGTCACCGTGTACGAGACGGCCGCGACGCACGCGGTGCAGCTGGCCGCGCTCGCCGAGGCCGGCGACATGTCGGACCTGGACGCGGACAGTCTCGCGCACGCCGAGGAGCTGAAGCTCGGCGCCCGCGCCACCCTCGCCGCCGCCGGCCGCCTGGACCTGATCGGCGGCGCGTCGTGAGCGCCGTCTCGAACTCCTACAGCCTGCGCTGGCAGCGGGATGCGCATCGTGCGCTCGGCGAGTTCCTGGCCGCGGCGACGAAGCTGGACTTGCCGGCTCTGTCGTGGACGATTGCGATCTCGGGTGCCCTGGTGGGTGACGTGGATTCGCTGTCGTCGACGCCGGAGGAGATGCGGTCCGCGTTCACCGCCTGGACCGGGCAGCTGGGTGCCAAGGTGCAGCCGCAGCGCACCGACTCCGATGGTGTCACCCACCTGTACGCCCAGTTCGCGTGGGGCGCCAACGACCTGGTGCGCGGCGCGATCCGGGCGACGGTGTACCCGCCGCTTGAGGGCGGTGACGTCTGATGGCCGCCCCGACGGCGCCGCGGATGCCGGCCGACTTCTCGGACTCTCTGGACCTGAAGCTGTTCCGCGAGACACGCGACCAGACGCCGGATCACCTGCGGGTGACGTGCCCGATCCACCTGAACTGGCGTGACTGCTGCAAGCACCTGCACTTGCAGGGCTCCTAGTCCGGCTGCGGCGCGGTCTGACACCCCCCGTCCCGCGCCGCAGCCTCCAACCCGCACCACACCACCACCCCTACGCACCCGAGAGGGCTATTCCGCCATGTCTATCCAGGACCGTGCACGTCTGATCGAGCAGTTCATTGCCGCGGATGAGGAGACGCGCCGGCTGATCCTCGACCAGGCCGCTGGTGTTGACGCTGTCACCCAGCTGGGTCCGCGGCTCGTCGACGAGCTCCGCGGCCTCCGCCTCCCCGTTGCCGCCTGACCCCGAGACCGCCGGGCGGCGGTACCACCCCCAGCCGCCGCCCGGCACCAGCCCCGGACCCCAGCGCGATGCCGCCGGATCGGATCCGGCCCGGGGCACTGCACCACCCACCTGATCACCAACCCGAGAGGCCCACCCCATGCCGAAGTTCAAGCTCACCGCGACCAGCCGCACCGGCAAGAAGGTCAACCCGCTGGGCGGATCCAGCGACTCGGTCACGGTCTACAGCAAGGCCGACCTGGACCGCCGGCTGAAGGCCGCGAAGACCGACCCGCGCGACCTGGACGTCAAGGTCGAGCGCCTCAGCTGACCGGCTGTCCGCGGCGCGCGACCCCGGTCGTGCGCCAAGGAGAACTGGCGCAGCACCATCCCCCCATCCATCCGACCCCCGAAGAGGTCGTCATGTTCCGTCGTGTCCTGCTGTGGTCGCTCCTCGCGGCCTACCTGATCGCAGTCGCCCTGTGGCCGGCTGCCGCGACCCCGGTCGACCTGGCGTTCACCGGCCTGGACTCCGTGATCGCCGCGATCCCCGGCCCCGTGCTGCTGCTCGCCGCCTGGATCGCCTGGCTGAAGCACCGGCCCGCCCCCGCCAAGCCCGCCACCGCCTGACACCTGGAAGGAGAGACCGTGCCCATCGACTTCGACGCCCTTCCCGACACCCGGGTCCCCAACTTCGTCTCACGTCCCACCGACCAGGTCATCGCCGACATCGCCTACCACGAAGCCGGCCACGCCGTCATCGGCATGACCTACGGCATGAGCCTGGCCCGCCTCCGTGTCCACACCGTCGATCGCGACGGATACATGGGCTGGACCGGAACCACGACCTGGAACAACTGCTACGTCGCCTGCTTCCACTTGGCCGTGGAGCTGGCCGCCGGTGAGGCAGCCGCGAAGCGTCACCTGATCAGCAGCGGCCACCCCGTTTACGTGGCTGACCGCCTTGCCGCCTCGCCTCACGACCGGGACATGGCGATCGCCGCCCTGGCCCGCTCCAACTACACCGTCACCCTCGACGACACCGAACCCGAGGGCCCGGCCACCGGCACCAGCTGGGCACGCGCCATGACCGCCGCCGACCAGGTCGTGAGCGAGGCGTGGGAGCAGATCACCGCCATCGCGGAAGCCCTCACCGCCGCACCCCGCCGCGAGCTCTCTGGCGCCCAAGTCGCCGAGCTCACCGGCATCGCCAACGCACATCCCGCTGCCTGAACCTGGAGAGGACTGATTGACCGTGACCGCCACGTCGACTGAGAAGAGGGTCAACGGCCGTGCCGTAGCCGAGCCCGGCTTCGATGCTGTCGCGCTGGCCAAGGCGGAGGCGATCCGGACCGAAGCCGCCGCCAAGGCCGAAGCCGCCCGTATCAAGGCTGCGGGGGAGGCCGAGGCCGAGAAGATCCTCGCGGAGGAGAAGGCAGAGAAGGAGCGCATCGCCAACGAGCGGGCGCGGATGCGGCTGGAGAAAGAGCAGGCCGACCACGCCGCCTACCTCGCCCGTAAGGCGGCGGAGAAGGCGAAGGCCGACGCCGACCGGGAGAAGACCGAGCAGGCCGAGGCCGAGCAGGCCGAACGCGAGCAGCAGCAGCTGGCGGAGCAGGAGCGGTCGGAGCGCTGGTGGAAGTGGGGGGCTCGCGGCATCTACGCCGTCGGCCTGATCATCGCCGCCCCGGTGCAGTTCATGCACTTCTGGGACCGTGAGCGGCCGTTCCTCATCGCCGCCCCGGCCCTGCTCGAAGGTCTCGCGCTCGTCCTCGCGTTCGGCGCCGCGTGGGCTGTCGCCCACCGCCGGGATGTCGCCCCGTACCGGGTCGGCATCATGCTCGGCGCGATCATCGCCGCTGGGATCAACCTGTACGGCGGCCTGTACGACGAGCGGATCGGCTTCAACGCCGGCTTGATCGGCGCCATCGCCTCCCTGGGCGGGCCGATCGTCCTCATGGCCTACGAGCACGGCATCGCGCAGAAGGCCGACGGCATCCCCTCCTTCCGTGAGCGGCGTGCCGCGGAGCGGGTCAAGCGGGAGGCTGAGGCGGCGCGGGAGAAGGCGCGTGCGGAGAAGCAGGCCGCGGAGGCGAAGACCGCTGCGGAGAAGGCTGCCGCGCAGGCCCGCGCGGAGGAGGAGCAGCGGCGCCGCGATGAAGACCGCAAGACGAGCCATGACGAGGTGTGGAAGGTCGCCGACTCGCTCCGCTCTGCGCGCGGTTCGCAGTACGTCACCGAGCAGATTTGGGCCGAGGCCTGGTACCGGGTGACGGGTTGCAAGACGGTCGGCATCACCCCGGAGATTGAGGCCCAGTCGCGTTCCGCACAGGCCCGCATGAAGACCGCGACCGACGCTCCGATAATCGGTGACTTCTCGCTGGTCGAATCCCAAAAGGGACCCCGCGCCAAGAAGGACCCGAACACCCCCGACGGACGCCGCAACAACGGCGGCACCCCGCCCGTCCGCCGGCCCGGAGACAGCGCCCCCCACCACCCCATCGCCCGCGCCCAGGCGCGCCTCGAGCAGAAGAAGGACTGACCCGCCATGGCCACCCCGACCACTGCCCGCCAGACCTCGGCGGTCCCCGTCCAGCCGACTTCAACTGGCCCCGTCGAGACGGGCGTCGACAAGCGGCCCGCCCTCCCGCAGCGGCACCTGCCCACCTGGATCCACTCCAAGACGGCACTCGCCCGCCGTACCGCCCGCACGGTCGGTCACCACCCGTCCGTCGTATGGATCGGATGGTCCGCGCGCGGCTGGTGGCACATCGCCCGCATCGAGCACGACAAGATGGTCGGCGACTACCCGCAGATGATCCGCACCGCCCGCACCCAGCTGAAGGCCGCTGACGGCGACATGGCGAAGGAGGCCCAGGCCGAGGCCGTCGTCAACCGACGCACCCAGCAGATGAAGGACCGTCGCAAGCGGTACCTCATCACCCGAGGCGTCGCGGCCGTTCCGGTCGCCGGAGTCGGAACCTACGGACTGATCGAAGGCGGACTGTGGGTCGCAGTCCTGGCCGCCATGGCCTCCGTCACCGTCGGCGTGCTGAAGGGCCGGCCGCGCAGTGTCGACCCGGGCAAGGTGGAGATCGCCGCCACCGACGGCGACCCGTTCCCGATTGCCGACGCCCGCAACCGCACCGAAGCCGCCGAGTGTGTGCGCCGCGCGCTTGCCTCGGAGGGCATCCAGGTGAAGGAGGTGGAGGCGAACCGGCGCTACGAGTGGGGTTGGGAGGTCACCGTCCACCTGCTCAAGGGCAAGCCGGCCGACATCGTCACCAAGGCGCCCGACCTGGAGACGCCACTCGACCTGCCGCAGGACGGTCTGCTGTGCCAGCCGATGCGCACCTCCCGTGGCCGAGTGCTGCTGCGTCTCGTGCAGAACGACCCGTTCGCGAAGATGCCGCCGGCGCCCGAGAGGAAGCCGAACAGCCGCCGCATGCGGGACAAGCAGGTCGTCGCATACCGGATGGACGGTCAGCCGTTCGACGTGAGCCTGCTCGGCGTCCACGTCGTCGTGATCGCATCTTCGGGCGGCGGGAAGTCCGTGATCCTCCGCACCCTCGGTGACATCCTCACCGCCTGCTCCGACGTCCTGGTCGGCGACCTCGACCCTGCCGGCAACGGCCTGGCCCCCCTCGCCGAGGCGCTCGGCGTGCGGGCCATCGGCGACGACAACATGGGCCAGATCGAGGCCATCCTCGAGAAGGCACTGAAGATTGCCAAGGCGCGGCCGAACCTGTTCGCAGAACTCGGCATGGGCGACAACTGGGAGCCCACCCAGGACGACCCGGCGATCGTCCTCGTCATCGATGAGTTCCCCCAGCTGTCCGACCGGGCCAAGGAACTGGCCGTCAAGATCCTGCGCACCGGACGAAAGTCTCGCGTTCAGCTCGTCATGGCCGCACAGGAGGCCACTGTCGACTCGCTCGGCGACGCCATCGCAGACTCAATCGCCCTCAAGATCGTCGGACCTTCCCGGCATCAGGACATCAAGCAGGTCTTCGGCACCGGCGCTGGTGCGGACGGATGGCGGCCCGACCGGCTCCACCCCGCCCAGGGCGAGGACCCGGCCGACGCCGGCAAGGCGTACATCATGGGCTGCGGCTCCACCGAGCCGATGATCTACAAGTTCGTGATGCTCGACGTGAAGGAAGCCACCCGCCGCGGCAAGGAGCGCGCCGCAGCAGGCCGCCCCACCGTAGGCCGCCGCTCCCTCGACGCTGCGGGCTTGGACCACTTTGGTGCCACCGAGGCGGACCGGCTCCGCTCCGACCTGCCGAAGGTCGTGATGATGGCCCGGGGCGCGTTCGCTGCCGCCGACGACCCGGACTTCCTGTCGACACTGGCGATCTGGGAGTACCTGGCCGCACACGATCCGGACACGTGGGCGCTCAGCCAGTTCGGCGACGACGAGGTGAAGTCGCGGAAGACCGCGGCGCAGAAGGTGTCGGCCGAGCTGAAGAAGGCCGTTGACGCGATGGACCTCGCCATCGACATGTCGACTGTCCAGATCACTGGCGGAGCCCGCGGCTACCGACTCGACACGATCAAGCAGATCACCGGCGAGAGCGCGGCCGAGGCCGCCTGAGAGGTCGTGACGGGGTCGTGACGCCGCAGGTCAGGGTCGTGACGCCAGTCGTGACGGGGTCGTGATTACCCGTTCGAGGTCGTGACGCCGTAACGGCCCATAACAACCCTCATCACGTCTCTGACCTGCACCGTCACAACCCATCACGACCCGCATCACAACCCTGAATGCGAAGGAGATCCCGAAATGGCCGTCGAGTTGAAAATCGTCGAGATGACGCTTGACGGGCTCCCATACACCTGCCCCGACTGCGGCACAGGCGCCTTCACCCTCGACGGTCGCGGGCCCATCGACGCCCTCGCATCCGTCTGGGGCACCTGCTCCAACTACCACAGTTGGGAGGACCAGCTCCTTACCATCGCCGACCTCGAAGCCATCAATTACGTCCGCAGCGGCCGCGAACGAGCCGAGGACGAAGACACCTTCGCCATCCAGATCGGCAGCGCCCTCCTCGAAGGCACCCTGCATCCGGACCTCATCCTCGACGATCTGAAGCGCGCCACCCGCGACGTGTACTGGAAGCGGATCATCAAGCCCGCCCTGCGCCGCCGCAAGCGTGCCGCCATCCGGGCGGTCAAGCGCCCCATCCGGTCGGCGAAAGCCGCCGTTACCGGAGCCGCGTCCGACACTGTCGCCGCGGCCAAGGCCGCCGCGATCGAAGCCGCCTGGACTACCCAGGTCGGCGGCTACCAGCCCGATCCCGACTACACGCCCGCACCCATCAACCCGTGCCCCGCCTGCACAGACGGCTACATCCAGCTCGACACCCACCTGCACGGCATCGCCCGCGTCCGCTGCTCCGTGTGCTCCGGCACCGGCGAAATCGACTAGGAGACAAACCGCCATGACCGAGCCGACCATCCCTCTCAGCGAGGAGGTTGCCGAGAAGGAAGCCCAGCGCCTCATCCGCGACGCCTACCAGCCCACCGCCTACCGCGACCACACCCCGGTCCCGCAGTACGGCTCGACCCCGCCCGTGGCGCAGCCGGGCCGGCCGCCGATGTCGCAGCGGGCCACCGACATCAGTGGCGTCATGCTCGCCGGGAGCGTCGCCTCCGTGCCCGTTGGCGGGATGACCTGCCTCGTGCTGTACACGCTCGACCAGGTCAGCCCGGTCAGTCTTGCGATCGGGGCCACTGCTCCCGTCGCGCTCATCCTTGCGATCGGTGCCCTGCTGCGGCGCGCGAAGGGTGTGCTGCCCGACGAGCACCACCATCACTACACCGGGCCCGTCTACCAGGATCAGCGGAACGTCCACAGCAGCAGCCGCGGCGTGTGGGTGAAGAACACCAACCAGTAGCCGCACCGGTCTCGAATCGGTGAATCGTCAACCGACTAGCTCACTTCAACATCATCTGGCGTTAGCCTGCGCTTCCAGTCCATCCCAGGGGGGATCATGACGAACAATCAGCCCGAGCAGCCGGACATGCCCGAGCAGCCGGAGCAGCCCGCGACTCCGCCGCCGCCCGTCGAGCCGCCCGCCGTCCCCGTATCGGAGCCGGCGAAGAAGAGACTCGGCCCTGTCGCTGCCGGGCTCGTCGGGCTCGCCACAGGCGCCGCGCTCGTCGGCAGCATCTGGGCGATCACCGCCAACAGTGGCCCTGACGGGCCCGCCACCTTCACCCTCGAGGGCAGCTTCGCTCTCACCGAGGACGCTTCAGCGGACGGCGAGGACGACTGCGAGGGCGCCTACGACTCCGGGTACGACGACATCTCCGAGGGCGCCAGCGTCACCGTCTACGGTGCCGCCGGTGACGTCATCGCGACCGGACACCTCGGGGATTCCGAACTCGCGGGCAACGCCTGCCTCTTTGAGATCGCGGTCGCCGACGTCCCCAAGGGGGAGAAGTTCTACAAGGTGGAAGTCTCGCACCGAGGCACCGTTCAGGTGTCTGCGAAGGAAGCCGAGAACGGCGACCTGTTCGCCAGCCTCGGCTAACCGTCAGAGCCTGGGCCCCGACCATCGGTCGGGGCCTTCGGCTTGCTGGGGACGGCGCGGGCCATCCACCGGTTGTCCGTGAGTAGCCGCGGCTGCATCGCCGGCACCAGGCCGAGCGCGATCAGCTGTCGCAGCCCTTCGGCGCATTCTGCCTGGGTGTCTGCCTGAACCGCGAAGCGCATGCCCATGACGGCAGTGTGGCTGTCGACTGCGGCGCATGTAGCCCATTCCAGTGAAGACGGAGATCTGGGTCGGCTGGTGTGCAACCATCCTCAGCTTTTACGTGTCCTTCACATGCACATCACACTTCTCAGGGGGGACCTTGAACCAGCAGCACCCGCAGCAGCCCAACTGGGGTCAGCAGCCCACCCAGCCCGGTTACGGCTACCCGCAGCAGCCCGGATACCCGCAGCCGCAGCCGCCGAAGAAGCGCAGCACCGGCAAGATCATCGGGATCTGCGCGGCCGTGTTCCTCGGGCTCATCGTCATCGGCTCCGTCGCCGGAGGCGGAGACGATGACGCCGCCGACAACAGCAACAAGGACAAGGCCGCCGCCGTCACCACGGACAAGCCCAAGACGGCCAGCGACGACAAGGCCGCCGACCCCGCCCCGGCCAAGGACAAGAGCCAGGCCGAGCAGTTCAAGGACTGCGTGACCAAGTCCGGCACCCCCGCCGAGAAGGCCGCCATTAAGCACGTCACCAAGGTCACCGGTGCCGACAAGAGCAACGACATCCTCGACGCGGCCGAGGTGTTCACCGACTTCACCGGCGGGCTGATGAGCGACAACAACGGGGACGCCAAGCTGATCGCGTCCGCGTTCGCGTCCTGCTACGAGTCGAAGAACGGTCTTGTCACCGTGTACGGCAGCGACGGCGACATCATCTCCAACGGCAACTACTGACCCGCCACCCTCGGTCTGGCCCGGTTCGCGCCCGTGCGCGGCCGGGCCATTCCCGTGTCCGGTGGGCCATTGGCCCGGCGTTGTCAACCCCCTGGTGCACACTTGGCCCAAGCATCACTGTGTTCCCCGTACCACCGCCGAGGAGCCTGGCCATGCACGACACCGATGCGCTCGACTACGACTGGCCGACCTGTGTCACCCCGAACTGCAGGCGGCAACTCTGGGTGTCGGAGGCATCCAGGTGGGCTTGTCGTCCGTGCGAGGACGCCACCGCGAAGCGAATAGCCGAACTCCCCGCCCTCTTCCGCCAGCTGGACACGACAGCCGCGCTCATCAAGGGCGGCAGCCGCGGCGCCAGCCCCACCTCCGGCACCCGCACCCCGCCGATCCCGCCCCGCCTCGACGTCCTCAACCTCGTCAGTCCAGGCGGCATGGCAGCCCGGCTCGCAGCCATCGAAGACGCCTGGCGGGCCACCCTCGGCTGGACCATCGCACCCTGGCGCGGCAACCCGGCACAGGCCATCCCGCACCACATCGAATTCCTCGCCAACAACTTGCTGTGGGCGTGCTCCTCCTACGAGGAGGTCGGGCAGGACATCGACGACCTCCGCCGGCTCCACGGCGAATGCACCGCCCTGGCCAACGACGAACGCCGGCCCGGCCGCGTCCAGATCGGCAACTGCCCCAACACCGTTGACGGCCAACTCTGCTGGACACAGCTCACCGCCACCGCTGCCAGCCACCGCATCCGATGTTCAGGCTGCGGGGCGCGATGGGAAACGCTGGGGGAGTGGCGGGACCTGCGAGCCGCACAAGAGCGGGTGCTCGCCGAAGCGGCAGGAGTCGCAGCATGAGCGACAACACCGCCCTCGGGGACCGCATGAAGGGCTATGAGGCCGTCCACCGCACCGTGCTGCCCCGCCGCACCTACACGATCCTCCGCCTGGACGGGCGCTCCTTCCACACCTACCTGCGCGGCTGCCAGAAGCCGTTCGACGAGCAGTTCATAGCCGACATGGACACCGTGGCTGAGGCCCTGTGCGCGGAGATCAGTGGCAGCGTGTTCGCGTACACCCAGTCCGATGAGATCAGCATTCTCGTCACCGACTTCGCCAGCATCCAGACCCAGCCGTGGTTCGACGGCGTCGTCGCGAAGCTGCTGTCCGTCTCCGCGTCGCTCGCCACCGCCGTCCTCAATGAGCGACGCCCCGGCAAGCGGGCTCTGTTCGACGCTCGCGTCTTCACCATCACCGACCCGGTCGAGGTTGCGAACTACTTCCTGTGGCGGCAGCGAGATGCCGTCCGCAACTCGATCAGCATGGCCGCGCAAGCCCACTTCTCCCACAAGCGACTCCACGGCGTCAGCAGTGCGGCCATGCAGGAACTCCTCTTCACGGAGGCCGGGGTGAACTGGAACAACTACCCCGACGGCTGCAAGCGCGGACGCGTCACCGTGCGGCGCACCGGCGAGAGGCCCGTCGAGTACATCGACAAGCGCACCAACGAGACCGTGCAGACCACCGCCGTCCGCTCATGGTGGGAGACGACCGCGGCACCGCACTTCACCACCAAGCCCGGCGACTGGCTCGCCGACACGATCCCCGAGATGCCGTCGCTACGTCGGGACGCGCTATGAGCACCACGCTGCTCAACCTTGCCGACGCCTACGAAAGCGAAGCGCGCAGAATGTGGATCTCACAGCGAGACCGGTGGGCGCTCCGCGACTCCGCCAGCCTCTTCCGTCGCATGGTCTGCAACCGGAAGACAGCCGACCCCAGCAAGCTGGAGCTCGACCTCTCCATGCTTCTCGACGTTGCCGAACGCTGGTGCCGACAGCACGGCTACCGCGCTGTCGTCGGACACGGCGGCTACATCCTGCAGCGGGGCGACGAGCCCGCCATCGTCGCACGCTTCGGAGACACGCTGCTGTGGAACGGACAACGCATCACGGTGGAGGCGAACCACTGACGCCCCTCCTTGCGACTTTGGCAACAGGGGTTGCCGCGTGATCAGCGGCGAGCGTATGGTGTGCTCCAATCGATCTCGCTGTGTCTGGAGGGCCGCCCCCGCTGGCGGCCCTTTCGCGTTCCCGGGGGTGATCGAATGCCCCCGCAGCTCGTCCCCGAAGACCTCGCCGCCTACTGGACCGGCCGCCCCGCCACCACCATCCGCCGCTGGGCAGCCGAGGGCAGACTCACCCGCCACCACAACCCGCAACGGCGCAACGGCGTCCTCTACGACCTCGCCGAACTCCCCGAAGCCAAGCGAGACAAGGACACCCGGGAACTCATCGAGCCCGGCCCCACACCCGACATCATCAAGGCGACACCCTTACTCGCCGCCTAGTTCTCCTGCGCTGCGGTGGAAGTCGCGCAGGAAGGCCCTCGTAGCGCCCGGCGCTCGGGCCACCCGTCCGCCCGGCCAATGTGGGGGCCGGGCGGACGAAGAACCCCATCAATCGGGGTCGGCCGCTCACTGCGTGCCGTGAACGTCCCGCCGCCCGAACCGTTCCCCCGTCACCGGGCGGCGGGACACCCACGAGGAGGTGACCATGGGCTTCCCTCCCGGCACCCCTGTGGTCACCCTCACCGGCACCCTGCCCTCCGCTGTTGCAGGCACCGGATACGGCGGCCAGGTCGTACTCACCCCGTCCGCTGTGCTCACCGACTCGGCCCGGCACGCGGTCTACCCCGGCGGCGGCAAGACCGCCATCGTCGACGGCACGTTCACCGTCGAGCTCATCCCCAACGACGCTGCGGGCATCGGCCCCGCCGGGTGGCGCTGGTACGTCGACCTGCAGCCCTCGCTCGGGAAGCGCGTCTCCTTCTGGGCCGACATCCACGGCGCGGACGGCACCACGATCCACCTCGACACCCTGGTCCCCGCACAGGCCCCCGGCGGCGGCACCGTCGGTGAACCCGGCAAGTCCGCCTACGAGATCGCCGTCGATGAAGGCTTCACCGGAACCGTCACCGAATGGCTGGCCTCACTCGTCGGGCCGGAAGGCGAGCAGGGCGCCACCGGGCCGGCCGGCCCGCAGGGACCCGCAGGGGCGGCCGGCCCGCAAGGCGTCAAGGGCGACCAGGGTGATCCCGGCGTGCAGGGTCCGCAGGGCCCGAAGGGCGACACCGGCGTGCAGGGTCCCCAGGGCGTTCAAGGCCCCCAGGGTGAGACCGGGCCGCAGGGCCCGCAGCCTCCCCTCGGCGCCGCGGGCGCCGGACCGACGGTCGCGCTGCGCAGCGACGACCCGTCCACGACGAACGCGCGCACGCCCACCCCGCATGCGGACAGCCACGGCTCCGCTGGTAGCGACCCGGTCACCCCTGCGGCGATCGGCGCACTCCCTGCGGCGGGCGGAACCGTCAGCGGGAGCCTCAGCGTTGCGGGCCGGCTGACCGCTTCCGGGTGGGCGCTGCCCATGCTGGCCCCCTCGGGGCGCAGACCACGGTGGCGCTCCCCGTCCTGGCAGCAGATCTTCGCTACGGGCCACGGCTGGACCACGTCCGGCTCTGGTGCGGCATCTTTCTCGGACGACACCAGCCTGTTCTGCAAGGGCACGCAGTCGCTGGCGATGACCACGACCGGTACGACGGCTGTGGCGAATCTGCGTCGCTACGGCGCCCCGGCGGTCGACCTGACGGGCAAGGCCCTGAGGCTCACCTTCCGCGTCTCGGACGTGTCGCTGCTGAACCAGATCAACTTCCTGATCGGCACGGCCACCCTGGCCAACAGCTACAGCTGGCGCGTCTTCACCTACGCCTCGACCGCCCAGAATCAGGTGCAGTCCGGCGAGTGGGTGACGGTCACGCTTCAATGGGCCGGTGTCCGATCACCCACCGGCACCTACACGGTCGGAGCCACCGGCATCCCGTCCACCACAAGCGGCTTCACCGACATGGCGTTCCAGGTGGTCGGCAACGGGGGCGGCCCGGTCACCGTGAACCTGCAATCCGTGGAGATCATCCCGGACAGCACCAGCACCTTTCCTACCGGCGCCGTCTCCATCACGTTCGACGACTGCTACAGCTCGGTGTGGTCGAACGCCCGACCCAAGATGGACGCGCTCGCCTACCCAGGCGTGGTCTACACGATCGCCGACGTCGTCGACACCAGCGGCGTGTACCTCACCACCCCGCAGATGCGCGCCATGCAGGACTACTCCGGATGGGAGATAGCCGGCCACGCCCACACGGTCGCCGCGCACAACGCCAAATACACGGCGCTGTCCACAGCGACGGTGGAGGACGAGCTGCGGAACCTGCGCGCATGGATGGTCGACCGCGGATTCCAGTCCGAGCACTTCGCCTACCCGGGCGGCTGGTTCGGGCCGACCGTGGACGGCGACCCGATCGACCAGCTGACCGCACGGCACTTCACCACCGGCCGCGGCATCAGCAGCGCCGACAACGCGGGGGAGACCTTCCCGCCCGGCATGGCCTACCGGATGCGGTCCATCACAGGCATCGGATCCCTGGCCGGCGGAGCCTCACCGGCGAACCCCACCACGATGCTCAGCGCTGGCGGGCCGCTGGACCGCTGCGCCTCGATGGGCCAGTGGCTGATCCTGACATTCCACGAGATCACCGCCGGGGCGGCGACGACCACGAACCAATGCTCGGTCGCCGACTTCAACACGATCATGGATGGCATTCAGTCCCGCGGCATCCAGGTTCTGACCGTCTCCGACGCCATGCGCTACTACAGCTGAGGAGGCGGGCGTGCTCCAGGACATCGACCTCGCCTACGACCGCACCGGCGCCCTCACCACGAGCAAGAACCTCAAGGTGGGCGGAACCCTCACCGTCGCCGGGAGCCCGGTCTCCGTCCCGAGCGCGCCACTGCCCGGCGACCACGGCTTCCACGCCTGGCAGTACGACCCGAGCTTCGCCTCCACCGGGCAGCTCCTCACCAACGGCACCATCTACCTGTCCGCCGTCTACCTGCGGCAGACCGTGACGGTGGCGAAGTGCTGGTTTCTGATGTCCACGGCCGCCGCCACGCCGACGGCCGGGCAGAACTGGATCGGGCTGGTCAACGCCTCCGGCACGGTGCTGTCCACGGCCAGCCTGGACTCCGTCATCACCACCGGCTCCACGGCCCGGTCCGCGACGCTCACCACACCCCAGGCCGTCGCGGCCGGCACCTACTGGGTGGCGATCGTCTGCAACGCCTCCACCGCACCGACGCTGATGCGTACCAACGGCATGACGACCGGCACGAACAACGCCAACCTAACGGGCGCGAGCCTGCGGTACGCGACGAACCTGACCGGGCAGACCACCCTTCCGGCGAGCTTGACCATGTCGTCCAACGTGGTGGGCCCTTCCTTGTGGGTCGCCGTCTCCTGAAGGACGGATACCCGTCAACGGCGCGCCGGACTGGACCCTTGGCGGCTCCCCGGCGCCGAACACGTCGTCCGCCAATCCGGAGTCCTCTCCGTCACCTGAAGGAGGCGAGTCCAATCGCGGACAACCTTTCGAATTCGGCCGAGAACAGGACGCTGGATTGGCTGATGGGCACGGCCACCACCGCGCCCGTCACCCCACTCAAGGTGGCACTCGTCACCGCTGCGGGAGACGACGCCACCGCAGGCACCGAAGTCGTCGGCGGCTCCTACGCCCGCCAGACCCTCACCGTCGGCGCCGCAGCCTCCGGGGCCGTCTCCAACTCGGCAGACCTGGTCTGGGCGGGCATGCCCGCCTGCACGATCGTCGGCTGGGAAATCTGGGACTCCACCGGAACCCCCGTGCGCTGGTGGTACGGGCCCCTCGACACCAACCGCACCCTCCTCGCCGGTGACGAATATCGGATCACCGCAGGCAACCTGGATTTGGCGCTTTCCTGATTCCGCCCATCTTGCGTGGAAATCGAAATAGAATAGGACGCAAGAAACCCCGGCGACGGCTGCAACCGTCCCGGGAATGACCGACGCTATATGGGAGCGCCGATATGACGAGTCTTGCATGCGCCTTCGAGGGGTGCAACAAGCCTGCCAAGCATCGCGGCTACTGCGAGGCTTGCTACTCGCGTCTACGAAAGAGCGGAGAGCTACCGCTCCTGCCGAAGCCCACGCTAGAACAGAAGATCTTTTCGCGTATCACAGAGGCCAAGTCGGGGTGCTGGCTCTGGACCGGGACAAGAGTCGGCACCGGCTACGGCCAACTCGACATCGCAGGGCGCAAGCGGCCAGCGCACCGCGTCGTGTACGAGTTCCTGATAGGCGAGATTCCCGGAGGCCTCGACCTGGATCACCTGTGCCGGGTCAGGCACTGCGTAAACCCATGGCACCTCGAACCCGTCACCCGGCAAGTCAACATCATTCGCGGAGACAAGCCAGGGATCAACGCCGGTAAGACGCACTGCCCGCACGGTCACGAGTACACCGACGAGAACACGATCGTCTACAAGGGGAGCCGCTTCTGCCGCGCGTGTAAGCGAGAGCGTCAGCGGGAGTATCAACAGAAGAAGAGGGAGGCTGTGAATGCCGTCCCTCTCGACGCTCCAGGATAATTTCAACGATAATGTCATCGGCCCCAACTGGGGCAACTCCTACGGCGGGGTGTCAGAGTCCGGCGGTAAGGCCCACGTGCCGTGCGGGCTCGGCTACGCCGGCTACCAGACCGCCTACTCGTGGACCCTGGCCGGTGCCAGCTTTTACGTCGCCGTCACCACCGTGCCGACCGCTGGTGCCGCCACCGAGGCCTACGCCAGCGTCTTCGTCAACCATCCCGAGATCGGCAACGCGGCCGGGCCCGCCTACGGGTATCGCATCGGGTTCATCATCAACACGGTCACCGGGCAGCTGAAATGCTCCTCCGAGACCGGCTACTTCGATGCGGGCGCCGTCTCCCTCACCTACAACGCCACCACCCACAAGTTTCTGCGGCTCCGCGAAGACGGCACCAACGTCTACTGGGACACGTCACCCGACGGCACCACGTGGACCAACCGCAGGACGCTCGCCACCCCCGCCTGGGTCACCACCAGCATCGACGTGTGCGCCCTAGACCTGTCCGCCCACCGCGACGCCGGCCCCCCCGACGAAGCCACCTATGACAGCTTCAACACCCTGTCCGACGGCGCCGTCTACACCGGCACCGCTGCGGGCAGCGCCGAAGCCACAGCCACCACCACCGGCACCCTCGCCGCCGCGGGAACCGCCACCGGCAGCGTCCAAGCCACCGCCGCCAGCACCGGTATCGCCGTCTACCACGGCACCGCCACCGGCAACGCCAGCAGCGACGCGACCGCCACTGGTGAAGGCGACACCCTTCCGGAGGTGGCAGGCTTGACCGCAGGCGACTGGGACCTCCGCGTCGAACAGGGCGCGACTTTCGTCCAAACGTTCACCGCTCTCGACGACGGGTTCACGTGGGACGGCTGGACCGCCCGCGCACAAATCCGGTCCGCCCCCGCCGACTCCGGCGCTCTCCTCCTCGACCTCACCCCCTACCTCACCGTTGACGGGCCGTCCGTGCGGATCGCCGTCCCCGCAGCGCAGACGCAGGCCCTCAACCGCAACGGCGTGTGGGACCTCGAGATGGTGTCCGGGTCGACCGTGGTGCGCTGGCTCAACGGGAAAGTCCTCGTGTCGCTGGAGGTGACCAGGTGAGGGTGCTGGTCACCGGCGACAACGTGCCCGAGGCTGTCGTCGACGGCCGTCGCGGCATGGTCGTCGAAGCGAACATCGGCTCGGTCTCCTCCGTGAACGGGCAGGTCGGCAACGTCAACCTGCCCGGCATCACCGGGCATCTGAACGCCACCGTCGCCCCCTACAGTGCCGACCGAACCGGCAGCGCAGACGCCACCGCCGCGATCCAGGCCGCCATCGACGCCTGCCCGCCCGGCGGAGTCGTCTACCTGCCCCGCGGCGTGTACAAGACCACCACCACCCTGGACCTGAAGAACGGCGTCAGCCTCCGCGGCGACCACGCCAACCTCATGACCGGGCCCGGCATGACCGGCAGCGAATACCCCTGCTACATCCAGCCCGCCGCCGACTTCGACGGCACCAGCGTCATTCAGATCATCGGCGACACCGACGGCGGCCACCCCGACATCTCCGGCGAGCAGCGCCTCACCGACCTGATGATCGACGGCTCCCTGCTCGGCGCCAGCAGCGTCGACGGCCTCTACGCCCGCGGCAACGTCCAGAACGTCGTCCTCGACAACGTGACGATCCGGCAGATGACCAACAACGGCATCGTCACCGCATCCCGAAGCGACGGCACCTACCCGTACTCGTGGCGCCTGCACCACGTCATGGTCGACAACTGCCACGCCAACGGGCTCCTGCTGACCGGCTGCACCGACGTCACCCTGGATGACGTGCAGGCCATTGGCTGCTGGGGGCAGGGCTTCGTCCTGGAGAACTGCACCAACGGGCAGCTGCTGTCCTGCCGGGCCGAGTGGAACGGCAGCCACGGCTACCACATCACCGGCGCCTGGGGGGACTGGGCAGGCTCCGGCGGCATGCAGGTCACCGGCTGCCAGACCGACCGCAACGGCCAGCACGGCATGCTCGTCGACGCGACCGGCAACACCCCGATCCTGATCAGTGGGCTGCAGACTCGCCGTGACGGCCGCAACGGCGGTTCCGGCGGCGGACAGTTCGCCGGCCTCGCCGTCCTGGGCGCCACGGTGCCCGTCACCGTCGACGGCGTCACCTGCTACCCCGGCGTCGACGACGGCGGCGGCTCCACCAACAGCCCCCAGTACGGGGTCCGCCTGTCCGGCGCGTCCACCGTCACCATCGACAACGCCTACCTGCACGCGCAGACCGCCGGGCTCCTCGACGACGGCACCAGCAGCATCGTCAGCGTCGGAGCCCTCGTCACCGCAACCGGCGCCACCACCTCCACCACCCGCACCCTCAACGCCAGCAGCGGAGGCGGAAGCAAAGGCCTCGCCGGAGCCCGCTACGTCGTCGCCTCCAACGCGTCCGCCGCAGAGAAGGCACGCGGCGACTACGTGTGCGACGGCATCGCCGACCAGGTGCAGATCCAGCAGGCCATCGACGCCGCCCAAGCCGAAGGCGGCGGCATCGTCCAACTGTCGCCCGGCAACTTCAACATCTCGGCGACGATCACCGTCAACGGCACCCTCGACGAGAACGACCCCAAGACCGTCACCCTGCGCGGCTGCGGGCAGCAGGTCACCGAACTCACCGTCGCATCCGGGGTCACCGGCATCACCATCTCCAACTGGGCGCAGATCCACCTGGAGAAGCTCGGCCTGTTCATCTCCGGGGCCGGCATCGGCATCAAGTCGATCGGTGTCAACGACGCCGGCAACAACAACAACGTGTCCTTCTGGCACTCCAGCTTCCGTGACCTGCGGATCAACGGCGGCTTCGTCGCCAGCTCCACCACGTGGGGCATGGAACTCGGCATGCCCTGGCGGTCCGTGTTCGAGAACATCGAGATCGAAGGCTGCCGCAACGGCATCAAGATCATCAACAATGCGACCATGCAGAACGCAGGCGACTGCGTGTTCTCCCGGTTCTTCGTCGAGATCGTCGGCACCGGAGGCTACGCCCTCTACGTCGACTCCATCGACGGCAACATGAACCAGAACACGTGGATCGACTTCGAAGCCGGAGCCAACTCGACCGGCTGCACCGGCATCTGGCTCGGCGGCACCGCAGGCACCGCATCGCAGAAGTTCATCGGCAACCTGAACCTCGAACAGTTCCAGACGCTGATCAACGTCGCCAACGGCAACTCGAACCTGTTCGACTGCAACTACATCACCTGCGACACCGGCGGCGCCACCAACAAGGGCTTCGTCACCGGCAGCAACAGCTACAACAACACCTTCCGCGCCGCCTACTTCAACATCGCATCCAGTGACTCCGTGAAGGTCATCGAGGACGCGAACACGACCAGCAACGCGCCCAACATCTTCGAGCGCATCCGCATCGAGAACAACACCAGCGGAACCGTCACCTACTCGAAGACCACGTCGACCGTCTTCCGGGACATCACGACCTTCAACACCGGCAACGCCATGCCGGCCGGGCTGCTGCAGTACCCGCTGAGCGTCGTCAACAACCCGACGGTCCGCCCCGAGGACCACGGCCTGATCACCTGGACCGACCCGCCAACCGGACTCTCCGGTGCCGGCTTCGGGCTCACGGCCGGGCAGGTGTACCTGTCCAAGCTGAAGATCGTGGACCGGTCGACGGTCGTCAGCAACATCAAGTACTTCCTGACCGTCGCCCAAGTCGGTGGCACCGCGGGGCAGAACTTCGTCGGCCTCTACAACAGCTCCGGCACCCTGCTCGTCTCCTCCGCCGACCAGACCACCAACTTCTCCACCACCGGTGAAAAGACGGCAGCCATCACCCCGCAAACCCTCGCGGTCGGCACCTACTACGTGGCCTTCCTCGCCAACCACGCCACCACCGCACCCAGCGTCGCAGGCGGCGGCGGAAACTCCGGCCTCACCAACGTCGGACTCACCGCAGGCACCGGCCGCTTCCTCAACACCAGCGCCGGCAACACCGCGCTCCCGGCCTCCATCACGCTGGCCAGCCAAAGCCTCAACACCGCCAGCCGGTGGGCCGGACTCACCTAGAACCAGGAGGCCCGCGCCATGGCCGACGACCTGCTCGTCATCATCCCGACCCGAGGCCGCCCCCAGGCCGTGCCCGAGCTTGTTGCGGCGTGGGATGAGACGGGGGCGACCGCGGACCTGCTGTTCGCCGTCGACACAGACGACCCCGAGCTCGCCGCGTACAAGAAGCACGCCGCCGCTCTGAAGGGCGACGGGCGGTTCCGGTTCACGTTCGGCAAGCGCAGGCGGCTGGTGGGCACCCTCAACGCCCAGGCCGTGAAGGCGGCCAAGTCCTACCGGTTCCTGGCGTTCCTGGGCGACGACCACCGGCCCCGCCCGGCAGACCGGCCGTGGGACGAACGCTTCCGCGAATGCCTGTCCGGCGGGCCCGGCATCGTCTACGGCAACGACCTGCTCCAGGGCGAGAAGATGGCCACCGCCGTCGCCATGACCTCCGACATCGTGCAGACCCTCGGCTTCATGGCACCGCCCGCCATGGAGCACCTGTGCGTCGACCTGGTCTGGGTCGAATGGGGGCGCGGCATGCAGCGGATCACCTACCTGCACGACGTCGTCATCGAGCACCTGCACCCCGCCAACGGCAAAGCCGACAGCGACGCCGGGTACGAAGAGGTCAACAGCGGCGAGCAGGTCGCCAAGGACTCCGCCGCCTACTACGACTACCGCGACAACGGCGGCCTCGACGCCGACCTGGAGAAACTGCGGAAGCTCGTCGAGGAGCACTGATGCGCGTTCTCCTCACCGGGGCGTCCGGGTTCGTCGGCCGCCACCTGCACCGTGCGCTCGCCGACCGTGGCGATGACGTGTTCGCGATCGACCTGCGGCCCACGCCCAGAGTGCAGGCCGGGGACGCGCTCGACTTCTTCCGTCACGACGACACCCCGTTCGATCTCGCCATCCACTGCGCGGCGATCGTCGGCGGCCGGGCCAGCATCGACGGCAGCCCCCTAGGCGTCGCCACCAACCTCGCCCTGGACTCCTGGTACATGCGGTGGCTCATCCGCACCGGCACCCCCCGCGCCGTGTACTTCTCCAGCAGCGCGGCGTACCCGGTCGCGCTTCAGCAGCCCGGTGACGTGCGGCGCCTGTACGAAGAGGACATCAACCTCCAGTACATGGACGAGCCCGACGCCACCTACGGCTGGGCGAAGCTGACGGGGGAGAAGCTCGCCACCTACGCCGAAGCCGAAGGCTGCCGCATCCTCATCCCGCGCCCCTTCTCCGGGTACGGCGAGGACCAGGAGCCGTGCTACCCGTTCCCCGCGTTCATCCAGCGGGCCAAACGCCGCGACGACCCGTTCGAGATCTGGGGCGACGGCAGCAGCACCCGCGACTGGATCCACGTGGACGACCTCGTCGGCGCCACCCTCGCACTCCTCGACGCCGACGTGACCGGACCCGTCAACCTCGGCTGGGGACGCGCCACCACCTTCGACGACCTCGCCAACATCGTCACCGCGACCGCCGGCTACCGGCCCCAGTACAAGCACCGGCACGACGCACCCCAAGGCGTCCACCACCGCGTCAGCGATCCCAGCCGGATGCTCAACCACTACGTGCCCACGATCACGCTCGAAGAAGGCGTGCGGCGGGCGCTCAGCAGCTGACGGGAGGCGCCTCGTGAACGCCGTACAGCAGCTCGCCTACCGCCACATCCCCAGCTTCAGGCGCGAGGCGGGCGACCTCTACAACCTGTACGCGGCCGTGCACTCGCGGGCCTACGCCGCCCGTATGCGCTACCTCCACAAGCGCGGACGCCACGGACGCGGCACCCCGCACAGCATCGACCCGCGCTGCACGTGGTGCGGCACCCCGATCACCTGACCCACGGAAGGCCCGCGCCCATGGCTTCCCCTGTCCCTGACCTGCCCCTGTGGGCATGGAACCTGATCATCGCCGTACAAGGCCACGAGGAGCACCACGCTTCTAGCGACCAGTGCCTGAAGGGTGTCCTCAACGCCATCCCCGTCGACGTCCGCTCGCAGGCCGAAGCAATCGCCGCCTACATTCAGCAGGCGCGCGGCAACGAAATCGCCGACAAGGCCGCCAAGACGTGGAGCGACCTCATGGACGCGTTGCGCCCCGCGAAGAGCGCCGGACCCGGATCTCAAGGGGAAGCGCCGTGACGATCGACACCAGCAAGACCGAAGCACGCAGACGGCGTGGCGCCGACATCGAGATCATCGACCGTGGAAGCGGTGACCCTGTCCTCGTTCCGAGCGCGGTCCGCATCAACGGCGTCGACATCCCCATCCCGTCCGGCACGAAGATCCGGGTGCACGACATCAGCGAAGACGAAGCCGTCACCGTCACCCTCACCATGTTCGCCCGCCGCATCGTCATCGCAGCCGAAGGAGATCTGTGATGCCGGCCTACCTCGTCATCCACCCGCGAGAGCAACGGCGTGACGACCTCCGACTCTCGGGCGACGACATCACCCTCCGCTTCGAAGCCGGCTGGGCCATCTTCGCCGACAGCGAAGGAGACTGCCTCGCCATTCCCTGCGGGCAAGGCGCCAGCATCCAACGCGACGACGAGCCCCTGCCCGAAGGGGAACTAGCGGGCAGCCCACCAGCGTTGAACAAGTAGGACCCCGGCGAGTGCGCTAACACTCCCGGGGCGTGGCCGACCCTGATGCGACAGGACCGACATGACCAACGCTACACGCGTCTGCGACCGCTGCGGCGCCGACATCAGCGCCCTGCACGGCAACGCCCGCCGCTGCAAGGCCTGCCCCACACGCAAGCCGCTGGGTGCAATACCCGACCGTCCCTGCGAGATCTGTGGCACCGTCTACACCCCGAAGCGGCGAGACTCCCTCTGTTGCTCACGCGCCTGCAACGGGCTCCGCTACAACCGGCTCTACGCCGCCCAGCAGAAGTCCGCAGAGCCAGAACGAACCTGTCCCGGTTGCGAGAGCACCTTCAAGGCGTGGCGGATAGACCAGAAGTACTGCACCCCAGAGTGCGGCAACCGCCACCGTGCACACCGCGCTTACCAGTACGCCGACCTCTCCGGCAGGCCATGTCAGCGCTGCGGCATCGTCTTCACACCGAAGCAGTCCACCTCCGTGTTCTGCTCTCGTCTCTGTAGCCGACGCGTCTCCTACGCCCGATACCGGCCGCAGCGTGTCGCAGCCGCCGTGGCCTGGGCCCGCGCCAACCCCGAACTCCGCGCAGCCATCGCGGCGCAGTACAAGGCAGCCCGACGCGCCTGGGAGAAGCTCAACCCCGACAGCGTCGGCGTCGCCAGCAGGGACTGGCGCGCCCTCGTCCGCCACTACCGCCACCGGTGCGCCTACTGCGGCGGCAACGAAGGCGGCATCCACATGGACCACGTCATCCCACTATCCCGCGGAGGCCGGCATGCCATCGGCAATGTCATCCCCGCATGCCAAAGCTGCAACCTGTCCAAGGGAGCCAAGCTCGTCGCCGAATGGAAGCGAGATGAAGCCACATGGTCGCCGGACGTGAAGCAACCCCCGGAGACGCCGCTGCCACTGAGCGCCTGATGCGCTACTGGGCCGAGGGCCCAGGGGCAGCCAAGATCGCATGGGGATCAGAGGGGGACTTCGAGCGCTGCCGAGTCCAGCTGGGGAAGTACGTCAAACCCGGGCGGATGCTCGACGGGCTGTGCTCCAACCTCCACAAGCGCGCCACCGGAGAACGCCCCGGACCCAACGCGCACGGCGGCAAGGACAAGGACTGATGCCCAGCCAAGGCCGACGCACCGCGCCCCTGCCGAAGGGCTGGCACCGCACACGTGCCCGCATCCTCAAGCGGGACGGCCATGTGTGCCAGTGGCCGCTCGCTGCCGGCGGCCTGTGCGGTGAGCCAGCCAACCAGGTGGACCACAAGGTCGGCGCCGCCCAGGGCGTGGACGACCACAGCGAGACGAACCTGTGGGCGCTCTGCCAGTGGCACCACGACCAGAAGACGGGGCGTGAGGCGTCGGCTGTCGCCCACGCCAAGCCGCCGAGGGCGCGGCCTGCCGAGGCCCACCCGGGTCTCCTGTCGTAGGTCACAGAGCATTGGCCATGGCTTGCTCAAGAATGGGCTGCCTGCCTGCCTGCCTGCCTGCCTGGCCGGCGGCGGACGAGCGCACACCATGATCACGCACGGGTGATCATGGTGTGGCAAGTCGAAGATCGCATGCGTCGATCCTGGATGATCACCCCCTGGGGGGCACCTCCAAGATCACTCAGATCCCCGGATCGGGCACGTTAGCTTCCCGGGGTGCGCGTGACTCTGGGGATCTGATGATCATGGGCTGACCTGCGGGTTCGCTGCTGGGGCGCCGCCGGCCTCTACGGTTCATCGCGCGTCACAGACTCGCATCAGCCCAGGTCAGATGGCAGATTGCCGTCACACACGCCTGTAGACTGGGGTCATGGAAACGAAGCGTTGCGACAACTGCCGGGAGCACCTCGGTGCTCGGCATGCCCACAACGCGCGCTTCTGCTCGGGCCGTTGCCGCATGGCTGCCCACCGGGCGAGGCAGAGGAAGTCGGATTCGGTGCCGGCCGCGATGGCGCGTCGTCGCCAGTGGGTCCGGTACAGCGATCGCAAGGTGCCGCTGTCGGCCCGCGGTCCGAGGCGGTCGCCGGCCTCATCGACTGACCCTGCAACCTGGAGTTCGTACAGCGCGGCCAAGCGGTCGACGGCGGGGGTGGGCATCGGCTTCGTCCTCTCTCCAACGGATCGCCTGGTGTGCATCGACCTCGACCACGCCCTGGCGGATGGTGTGCTGGCGAGCTGGGCTCGGGACATCGTTGACCGGCTACCGCAGACGTACATCGAGGTGTCGCCGTCCGGCACGGGCCTGCACATCTGGGGCTACGGAAGTGTGGGCCGGGGCCGGCGCATCCGACGCGGGGAATCTTGTGTCGAGGTCTACGACCGTGGCCGCTACATCACAGTGACGGGCGAGCCGTTCGAGGGCGCTGCGTCTTCTCTGGCCGACATCTCGAAGGTGCTCGACGACTTGCTGTGAGGGGGTGCCCCTGATGGCTGGTCGCGGGATGGCACCGAAGGTGACTCGTTCACGCGCCCGGGACTCGAAGGCCCGGGAGGCGGAGCTGAACCGGGTCGAGGACGACGATGAGGTTCGCGGCCCGGAGCTCCCCGAGGGGGTTCTGCCGGATCAGGAGTCGTGGCATCCGCGCACCGTGCAGTGGTGGGAGACGTGGCGCCGGTCGGCGCAGGCGCAGGTGTTCATCGACACCGACTGGGACTTCCTCCTCGACACGGCTCTTCTCCATCACGTGATGTGGACCAAGGGGCGCTGGGAGTTTGCGTCTGAGGTTCGGTTGCGGGCGGCGAAGTACGGGGCCACTCCAGAGGATCGGATGCGATTGAAGCTGAAGATCGAGACTCCGGCGGACAAGGCGGCTCCCGCAGAGACGCCGCGGTCGACGTCGGATCGGCGGAAGAACCTGCGGATTGTGAGCGAGGACGCCAGCTGAGGGGGTGCCATGCCGTGGCGTGGTCCCCAGTACGAGGGCGAGTTCCCGTCGCTCGGGCATCAGATCGTCGAGCACATCGAGGAGTACCTGTGCCACGGCCCTGGCGACGTTGTCGGCGAGCCGATCGAACTGGACGATGAGTTCTACGCGTTCATCGTCAAGGTGTACAGGCTCGACCCGGAGACGGGTAGGCGCGTGTACCGGCGCGCGTTTCTGTCCCGGGCCAAGGGGCGGGCGAAATCGGAGATCGCCGGGATGCTGGTGTGCGCGGAAGCGCTGTTCCCGGTGCGGTTCGATGGCTGGGACGCCCACGGGGAGCCAGTCGGCCGGCCTGTGAAGTCGCCGTTCATTCGCTGCCTCGCCACGGAAGAGGGCCAGTCGGGCAACACCTACGACAACGTGTCGACGATGCTCGAGTACCTCATCGAGCACCACGGCGACGACTTCCCCGGTATCGACATCGGCAAGTCGGCGCAGTCGTCGAGCCGGATCATCCTTCACCACCAGCGGGGCGAGATCACGCCGTCGACGGCGTCGTCCGCGGCGAAGGACGGCGGTAAGGAGACCTTCGCGGTCTTCGACGAGACCCACCTGTACGTGCTGCCCGAGTTGCGGCGCATGCACAGTACGGTGCGGCGGAACCTGCGCAAGCGCAAGGAAGCCGAGCCGTGGTGCCTAGAGACGTCGACGATGTACGAACCGGGCCAGGACTCGGTCGCGGAGGCGACCCACACCTACTTCAAGGCCATCAAAGAGGGCCGGGTGCGGGATGCGGACGCCGCCGGCTTGCTCTTCGACCACCGGCAGGCAACGGACGGCATTGACCTCGCGGACCGCGATGCCCTGCTGGCGGGCCTGAAGGAGGCATATGGGCCAGCGGCGGCCTGGATGGATCTGGACGGCATCATCGCCGAGATCTGGGATCCGCAGTCCTCGCCCTCCGACTCGCGCCGGTACTGGCTGAACCAGCCGGTCGCCGCGGAGGACGCGCTACTGGACCCGGGGGAGTGGGCCAAGTGCGTCTCTGACGAGCGCTTGAAGGACGGCGACGAGGTCACGCTCGGGTTCGACGGCGGCAAGACCGATGACGCCACCGCGTTGGTCGCGATGCGTATCTCGGACCGCCTGGTGCAGCCCCTTGGGATCTGGGAGCGCCCGGAAGGCCCTCTGGGGAAGAACTGGGAGGTCGACCGTAAGCAGGTCTCGGACTTGGTGGCGCATGCGTTCGGCAGGTTCCAGGTTCGGGCGTTCTTCGCGGACGTCAAGCTGTGGGAGTCGTACATCGACGAGTGGGGCGAGACGTACCGCGATGAGCTTCTGGTGAAGGCCTCGGCGCGGTCGCTGATCGGCTACGACATGCGCGGCCATCAGCAGGAGTTGACGAAGGCTACTGAGGCGCTGGTGCAAGCGGTCATCGACCGGAAGATCCTGCACACCGGTGATCAGGTCCTGAAGAGGCATGTGGGGAACGCGCGGCGCCGCCCCAACAAGTGGGGTGTGTCGTTCGGTAAGGAGTCGCGGGAGTCCCCGAAGAAGGTGGACGCCTTCGCGGCAATGCAGCTGGCGGATATGGCCAGGCGCGCTCTGCTGACGTCTCCGGACTGGTCTAAGAGGCAGAAGAAGCGGCAGCGCACTGGGCGCGTCCACGGGTTCGCGTGAGCGGGGGAGGGGGCGCGCTGTGCCGTTGATGGGCAATGACGACGCGGTGTCGACGGCGCGGCGGCTGCTGAAGCTGCGGGAGGTGGAGCAGCCGCGGCTGCAGCGGATCGCCGACTACATGGCCGGCAAGCATGCGAGCGTCTACGTTCCTGCTGGGGCGCGTGCCGAATACCGGTGGCTGATCGAGCGGGCGAAGGTGAAGATCCTGCCGCTGGTCGTCACGGTGGTCTCGCAGAACATGTACGTCGACGGCTACCGGCCGAAGGGCTCGGACGACAATGCTTCGCCGTGGCAGGTGTGGCAGGCGAACCGGCTGGATGCGCGGCAGCACGGCGTGCACCGGGCTGCGCTCACCTACGGGGCCGCCTACGTGGTGGTGATGCCGGGCACGCCGGTGCCAGTGATCACTCCGTTCTCGCCGCGGCGGCTGACAGCGCTGTACGCAGACCCGGTCAACGATGAGTGGCCGATCTATGCGATCGAAGACCGTGTGGAGAACACGGCGAAGGGCCGCCGTCGGGTAGTGCGGGTCTACGACGACCAGGCTCGGTACACGCTGGTCGGCAACGTCGACGGCTCCGGGCTGAAGCTTGATGAGAACGGCGTGATGCGGCACGACCTCGGCGTCTGTCCCGTAGTTCGCTTCGTGAACACTGACGACCTTGACGGCGACGGTGTGATCGGTGAGGTCGAACCACTGATCGACGCCCAGGACCAGTTGAACATGACCACGTTCAACCTGCTGATGGCGCAGCAGTACGCGGCGTTCAGGCAGCGGTGGGTCACCGGCATGGCGCCCCCGCAGGACGATGAGGGCAACCCGATCGAACCGTTCCGGTCTCGAGTGGACGGTCTGTTCGTGGCGGAGGACGCCGACACCAAGTTCGGCGAGTTCAGCCAAACCGACCTGAAGGGCTACCTGGACAGCCGGGAAGCCACGATCCGCCACATGTCGACTCTGTCGCAGGTGCCTCCCTATCACCTGCTCGGGCAGATGGTGAATCTCTCCGCGGAGGCCCTGGCCGCCGCACGAGACGGCCTGGACCGGAAGATCGACGAGCGAGAGTCGCTGTTCGGTGAGGGCTGGGAGCAGACGCTGCGTCTGGCCGGCCTCGCGGCGGGCGACCGTTCCGCCTGGGAGGACACTGCCGCTCAGGTCGTATGGCGTGACACCTCTGCCCGCTCCCTGGCGCAGACCGTAGACGCGCTCGGAAAGCTCGTCACAATGCTCGGCGTGCCACCGCAGGAACTGTGGGAGAAGATCCCTGGTGTCACACAGACCGACGTGGAGCGCTGGAGGGCGACGGCTGAGCAGGGAGACTCGCTGGGGCGCCTGAACGGCATCATCGAGAAGCAGATGAGTCAGCTTGAGCCTGCCTCGGCCCCGGACCCGCTTCCGGATCTGGTGCTCTGATGGCAGGGCCGGAGGCCCCGCAGAGGTACCGGCGCGTACAGGCGCTCGCTGCAGCGCGGCTGGCTCAGCAGGTGCTGCGGGTGTGGCGCGAGCTGATGAACCCGGCGAAGGTCGATGCCTCGTGGCCGGCGGTCCGTGCCGCGTTGTTGCCGCTGGTGCGTGAAGCGCGTGGGCAGTCGGCGGCGTTGGCCCGGTCCTCTTACCTGGATGCTCGACGGGATGCCGGTGTCGGCGACGATTTCACCCCCGAGGGACCGCTGCCTCTGCTGGTGCAGCGGCTGGAGCGCGCCCTCGATGTGACCGGACCGGTCGAGTTCAAGAAGGCGATCGCCGCGGGCAAGACGCCGCAGCAGGCGATGGATGCTGCCGCAGTACGCCTGGTCGGTAGCACCCAGTACCTTGCGCTGGAAGGCGGCCGTCAGGCCATGCAGCGGTCGATCGAGGCCGACGAACGGGCGACCGGCTGGGCGCGAGTCACGGACGCTGACCCGTGTGCTTGGTGCGCGATGCTCGCCTCGCGGGGGCCGGTGTATAAGTCGGCGAAGACCGCGGGAGACCCGCGACAGGGCGGCGACCGATACCACGATCACTGTGGGTGTCAGGCATGGCCTGCCTTCACCAACGACGAGCCGTTCATCGGTGTCGCCGAACAGCTCTATGACGACTGGCTGCGGACAACGCGAGGCCGCGGCGGCAAGCACGCCGTCAACGCGTTCCGTCGCTGGTGGGAGTCCGAGGGCAGGGCCGCCTACACGGCACCCGAACGCCCCTGATTCCGAGCAAGGCACCGCACGGTGCTGCCTTCTCGCACTGAAGGCGCCAGCCGACACGGCAGGCGCCTTCTTGCGTTCCCCGAAACCGCGTCCGCCGGCAGGGCGGCGCACCCGACATGGGAGTCCATCAATGTCCGAGAACACCACGGAGACGGCCAGCGGCACGCCGGCGGTCCCCACCCCCGCGGAAGCAGTGGCCGCAGGGCAGATCCCCGCGCAGGCGGCAACGTCTCAGCAGCAGCCCTCCCACGGCAAGGCCAGCGAGGGCAAGGCCGAGGTCACCGACTGGGAGGCCGAAGCACTGAAGTGGAAGGCCCTGTCCAGGCAGCACGAGCGCCAGCACCTCACCGCGCTCGGCTTCAAGTCGAAGGACGAGATCGACCAGCTGCGCGAGGCGGCTCAGAAGTACGCCGAGTTCGAGGACACGCAGAAGACCGAACTCCAGCGGGCCACCGAACGGGCCCAGAGCGTCGAGCAGCAGCTCGCCGACCTGCAGGCCACGAACGCCCGCCTGATGGCGGCCGCCACGCACAACATCCCGCCGGACCTGATCGACCTGCTCGGCTCCGGCAGCTCCGACGAAATCAACGCCCGCGCGGAGGCGCTCGCCGAGCGCCTCAAGGCTGCCTCACCCGCCGCCGCCCCGGCACAGCACAGGCCCGTCGAGGCCCTCACGCCGGGCGCAGCAACGGCCTCCGGGACGGCCACGACCAGCCCGGACGAATGGATCCGGCGAATGGCCGGCCGCTAACCACGTTCACCGCAGCACCGGAATCTCCAGCACGGGGCCGGGGTCGCTGCACTTTCGAGAGGAGACCCCGTGCCTTACAACTCGCTCATCAGCCGGGACGCCAGCAACGACCCGCTCGTTCCGGAGCCGGTGTCCGCCGACATCATCCAGGACCTGCCGGGCGCCTCGGCGCTGCTGCAGCGCGCCCGCAGGGTGCCGATGTCGTCCAAGACGCAGCGCCAGCCCGTCCTCGACGTGCTGCCGCTCGCCTACTTCGTCGGTGGCGACACCGGTCTGAAGCAGACCACGTCGCAGGACTGGAAGAACGTCGACCTCGTCGCCGAGGAGATCGCCGCGATCGTCCCGATCCCGGAGGCCTACCTCGACGACGCCCAGATGCCGATCTGGAACGAGGTCCGGCCCCGCCTCGTGGAGGCCATCGGCGCCAAGCTCGACGCCGCAGGTCTCTTCGGGCTGGACAAGCCGTCGACGTGGCCGGCGGCCGTCTACCAGTCCGCGGTCGCGGCGGGCAACACCGTCATCTCCGGCGCCGGCGTCGACTTCGCCGTCGACGTCGCGGAGGCCGCCGGCAAGGTGGCTGCGGACGGCTTCGCGGTGAACGGCTTCATCAGCCGGCCCGGCCTGACGTGGAAGCTGAACACCATGCGGTCCGAGCAGGGTGTGCCGATCTACCAGCCGAACCTGCAGGGCCAGCTGGGCGGCACCCTGTACGGCTACCCGATGTCGGAGCTCACCAACGGCGCCTGGGACATGTCCGAGGCCGAACTGCTGATGGGTGACTGGTCGAAGGCCATCGTGGGCGTGCGTCAGGACATCAGCTTCAAGCTGTTCACCGAGGGCGTCATCTCCGACGACGACGGCAAGGTCGTCCTCAACCTGATGCAGCAGGACTCCGTCGCCATGCGCGTGGTGATGCGGGTGGCGTTCGCCACGGCCAACCCGGCGACCCGCCTGAACACCAACTCGGCGACCCGTTCGCCGTTCGGAGTGGTTCAGGCGACGACCGCCGCGTCCTGACCGAGCGCGGTCGGCAACCTGCACGGGTTGCCGGCCGCCAAAAGATCGGAGACCGTCGTGCGGGTTCTGGCGATGCTGCACGCCTATCCACCAGCCCACAATGCAGGAGCCGAATGGGCGGCTCACAGCATGCTGCGGGAACTCGCACGTCGGGGTCACGAAGTGGACGTGCTGCTGTCAAAGCCGGCGGCGGCGGACTGCGAGTACTCCATCGACGACGTGCGGGTTCACCCGTACCGGGGCAAGGCCGATCCATCGCCGTGGATGCGTGGTGAGCGCCGAGTCAACGTCATCGTGACGCACCTCGAGAACACTGCTCGCGCCTCCGTGCTCGGTGAGCTGAACCGCATTCCAGTAGTGCACCTGCTGCACAACACCTACGAGAAGTCGAAGTCGTGGCTGGTGAAAGGCTCGCCTTCCCTCATCGTCTACAACACTGAGTGGATGCGGGCAGACGCCGAGGCATGGTGGCGCGTGCACCGGGGAGACCGCCCCATGCCGTGGGGGATCACCGTGCACCCGCCCGTCGCCGTCGACGACTACAAGGCAACGCCGGGAGACTCCATAACGCTGATCAACCTCACCGCGGAGAAGGGCGCCAAGGTCTTCTACGCGCTGGCGGAGCGGATGCCCAAAAGGAGATTCCTGGGCGTGATCGGCGGCTACGGGGAGCAGATCGTGCGGGATGACCTGCCGAATGTGGAGATCGTCCCCCACACTCCCGGGGACCGCATGGCAAAGGATGTGTACGCCCGCACCCGGGTGCTGTTGGCGCCTTCCGTGTACGAGTCCTACGGTCGCGTGGCCGTCGAAGCCATGTGCAGCGGAATCCCGGTCGTCGCACACCCCACTCCGGGGCTCATGGAGTCGCTCGGCGAGGCAGGCATCTTCGCGGACCGTGACGACATCGACGCCTGGGAAGCTGCGGTAAAGCGTCTGTTCTCTCCCAAGGTCTATCCGAAGGCGTCAAGGGCTGCCGCAGCCCGCGCTGCCGGGCTTGACCCTGCAGCCGAACTCGAGTCATGGGCGGTCGCGATGGAGGGGGTGGCGAAGCGTGTTTCCCCTCGCTAGCTTGACGGACCTGTCCGATCGGCTCGGGCGTCCCTTGCTCGGTCAGGAAGAGGCCAGGGCTCAGGTTCTCCTAGCCGACGCTTCAGCGAAGGTTCGCCGTTTCACCAGGCAGGACTTCACGCGAACCGACAACGAGACCGTGGTCGTGCGTGCCCAGCAGGGCGAGATCCGCCTACCGAAACGCCCCGTCATCGATGTCGCTCAAGTTGTGGCGGTCGGCTCAGGCGGGGCACCGGATGTGCCTGTCGTCGGTTGGCAGTGGGACGGACTCGACATCGTCCGAGTCGTCGCCGACTCCCCGGTCATCAACCTGTCAGAGGACTGGCGAGATGACGGCGACGCCTACCCGGGCACCTACCGGATTACCTACAGCCACGGTGACCTGGCCGTCCCCGATGACGTGGTAGCTGTCGTGGCCCGCATGGTCCTTCGCACCCTGACCGCGCCCACTGTGGCCGGCGGCGTGACCGGCGAGACGATCGGACCGTACAGCTACCGCACTGACGGCTCAGGCGTCGGAACAGGCGTGCTAATGACGGATGAGGACCGGCGAGAACTCAGAGATGCCGGGTACCGGCCGACGGCTGGCATGTCGATGGTGAGGTACCGGTGACGGGTCCGCTGAACATCCTGGTTCGAGTCCACGCCTACCCGCCGGATCACAACGCCGGCGCCGAATGGGCGCTTCACGAGATGCTCCGAGCTCTCGCCGGTCGGGGACACCGAGTGACGGTGCGGCTGTCCCGCTCGGGAGGGAGTCGCGACACCTACTGTGTTGATGGCGTTCAGGTGGTTCCGCACTCGGCGGGAGCCGACCGCCTCTTCGCCAAGGCGGTCCCGCGTGCGGACGCCGTGATCAGCCACCTGGAGTGCGTTCCCGAGTCGGCCAGCCTGGCCCGCGGCTACGGGGTGCCGCTGATCGTGGTGTGCCACAACACGTTCGACCTGACATGGGCTCCGCTGCGAGCGGGCTCCTGCGCGCTGGCGGTCGTCAACTCGCAGTGGATGCGCGTGAAGGCCGCCGCTGCCCTCGGTGAGGGGCGTCGCCCCGACCGAGTGCTGGTGGTTCGGCCGCCGGTCTGGGCGAAGGAGTACCGGACGACACGCGGCGACTGCATCACCCTCATCAACTGCACACTCGGAAAGGGCGCCCACGTACTTGCGGCACTCGCTCAGCGGATGCCAGAGCGCAAGTTCCTTGCAGTACGGGGTGCCTACGGGGAGCAGCAGCCTCCCAACCTGCACAACGTGCTGGTCCTGGACCACGTTCCCGGGCGGCAGATGCGTGACGAGGTGTACTCCCGGACCCGTCTTCTGCTCATGCCGTCCGACTACGAGTCGTGGGGACGCGTCGGGGTGGAGGCCATGGCCTCCGGCATTCCCGTGCTGGCACACCCCACCGACGGCTTGCGAGAGTCCCTCGGCGACGCCGGTGTCTTCTGCGAACGCGACGACCTCTCGGCATGGCAGGCGGCTATTGAGCGGCTCGACCACGAGGGGTCCTACAGGGATGCCTCGCGGAGGGCCGTCGCGCGCTCCAAGGCGCTCGATCCGACGAGTGACCTCAATGCCTGGTGCGACGCCGTGGAGGGGGTGACGCGTGCACGAGCTGCCGCACGGTGAAACCGTCACCATCGTCCGGCCAGGCGAGCCGACGGAGGACTCCTACGGTAACGACGTACCGGGAGAGCCGACAGAGATCCCGGTACCCGGCTGTGGAGTGGCCCCCCGAGACGGGACGGGCTCAGCGTCGAACGAGCTGACAGACGCTCGGGACACCGTCATCACCGGCCTCACCCTGTATGCGCCCTACGGCACGGACATCCGAGCCACCGACAAGATCCGAGTGGATGGTCGGCTCTACGAAGTCGAGGGCCAGCCGGGAAGCTTCCGCTCGCCCTTCACGGCCTCGACCGGCCCCGTTGTGGTGGCACTCGAACTCGTCACCGGCTGACCAGGGAGGTGGCCTGTGCCTGCCCGGTTCAAGATGAAACGCAAGGGCGTCGGCGAGATGCTTCGCATGCCCGGCATGGAAGCCGAGATGTTGCGCCGAGCCAACGTCATCAAGGCCATCGCGCAGGGAAACTCTCCTGTGTACGAAGGCCCGCAAGGCGGCCAGTACAAGTCGGCATGGGAGACAGATAGCACCAGCCGGGGCGGACGCCGCCGGGACCGTGCCGTCGCCTACGTCCGCAACCCGTCCTACTATGCCCGCTGGGTGGAGTACGGCACCGAACGGGTCCCCGCGCACCACGTCCTGCTGCGAGCGGCGCAGAGCGGTGGTGCGAACTGATGTGGCCTGACGTCGAAGCCGAGCTGGTGGCCTGGCTGAAGGCGCAGCTGAATGTGCGGCACCTGACGGATCTGCCGACCAACCTCACCGAAGTGCTGCCCATCAACCAGGTGCAGCGGATCGGCGGCGACGACGACAGTATCCGCCTCGACCGGGCCCTGGTCACGGTCGACAGCTACGCAGCAGACCGAGCCGCAGCATCACTGCTGGCACGGCGAACACGCGACAAGCTTGTGAACCAGCTGAGGGGTGTACAGACGGCGGCAGCTGTCTTCGGGCGCGTGTCGACACTCTCGGCGCCGGCCTGGCGGCCGTATGAGAACCCGAACCTGCGCCGCATGGGCGCCACCTACGAGATCTATTTCCACCCGGTCTCCTGACCGGCTTTGTCTGGGCCCGCGCCGGACCCGTCAAGTTCCCGCCCGTGCGCGGGCTTTCGCATGTCTGGAGACATCATGGTCAACATCACCCGCGCTGCGGATCTCCTCGAGGTGGGGGCGAACGGCGGCGGCTGGGCTGCTCCGCTGGGTACGTCGTCGCCGGGGGATCCGGCGGTGCAGCCGCTGGCTCCGTGGACGCCGCTGGGCGCCATCTCGGAGGACGGTCTGACGCAGGGCTTCGACGAGGACTCGCAGTCGTTCACGCCGTGGGGGTTCACGTCCCCGATCCGCACCACCATCACGTCCAGCCTGCGCACGTTCGGGCTGACGGTGTGGGAGACGGGTCGTGTGATCGTGCAGTCGCTGCAGTACCGGGTCGACGCGACGGATCTGACGCCGACCGCGGGCCTGACGTCGTTCGCGGAGACCGCGTCGCCGGAGCCGGACCGGCGGGCGTTCTGGTTCGTCGTCCTGGACGGCGACAACTTCCAGCGCGGCTTCTACGTGCCGGAGGGCGAGATTACCGAGCGTTCGGACGTGGCGCACAAGCAGGACGAGATCGCCGGCTTCGAGTGGACGATCACCGCCTACCCGGACGCGTCGGGGAACACCGTCTACCACTTCGACCGGGTGCCGGAGACGGCGGCGTACACCGGGTCCTGAGACGGGTGGGCGGGCCGTAGGCACTCCTCAGGGCGGTGCCGACCGTTGGCGCGGGCCCGGCCCGCCCACCTCTAGTTTTCGCCCGCGCCACAGAGAGAAGGAGCCCGCGCCGTGGCTACTACGCGCAAGACCACCACCAGCAGGAAGCCCCGGACCGCCGCGAGGGCGGCGGCCCGGCCCGCCACCGCACGCCGCACCGACGCCGACGAGGTCGAGGTCTCGGCGTCTGAGGCCCAGGAGATCGAGGCCGACGGCCACTACGTCACCGCGATGCTGTGCGGTGAGGACGTGCGGGTCGTTCCCCCGGCGGCGTGGAGGGCATCGTGGCAGCGCATGCTGCGCCAGGGAATGATCGACGAGTTCGCGGAGAAGGTGTTCCACCCGGACGACTACGACCTGTACGTGGAGCTGGACCCGACGATGCAGGAGTGGGCCGACTTCACGGAGGACGCCGGCCGTCAGGCGGGTGAGGGGCCGGGAAACTCGCGTGGACCCGCCGCGTCGTCGAGGCGCACGCCGAGGCGGTAGAGGCCGACCTCCTGCGCTACTACCACGGCGTCGACCTGCTCGATGTGCATCGCGGGCGGATGTCGTGGCGCAGGCTGCGGGTCCTGATCCAGCATCTGCCGCCCGAGTCGGCGACCTGGACGGCGTTGCGTAATGAGCTCACTCCGCAGCAGCTGGCGGAGCAGGGGGAGAAGGGCCAGCCCGAGAAGGGCCGCTGGTCCCAGCTTGAGCAGCTCATCGCGGCGAACGTGGATGCCACACGGCGTGTGGAGTGGGCGCTGTGGAGCGTGAACATCGAGCAGAAGTCGAAGCGTCCTGAGGCCCCGGAGCCGATGCGCCGCCCGGGTGTGGGCGTGAAGAGGGCGAAGGCTCAGCTCACAGACCAGTCCGCGAACAAGCTCTTCGAGCTGATTCATGGAGGCGCCGCGTAGGGCGCTGGGAGGAGGCTCCCGGTGCCTGCTATCTCCGTCGGTTCCGTCGAGGTCGATGTCGTCCCCAATGCGCAGGGTGTTCGGCAGCGGTTGCAGAACCAGTTGGTGCCGGCCGCCAACGAGGTGGGCGACGAAGTTGGTCGGGTCATCGGCCGCTACCTGACGTCGCATGTCGCGAACGCGTTCGTGCAGGGCATCAATCGGGGCGGCCAGCAGGCGCAGCCGGCTGCCGCGCGTCAGGGGCGTTCGACTGGTTCCACGTTCGGTCGGACCTTCAAGGCGACGCTGGAGGCGGCCCTTGCCTCTCTGCCTGAGGTGCGGCTTCGCGCGGACTCTTCGGATGCTGAGCGGGAGATCTATCAGATCCGGGCGCAGATGCGGGCGCTGGCGGACGCCCGCATCGGTATCGACGTGTCGACAGCGACGGCGAACGCGGCGATCGCCCAGTTGCAGGCCCGCCTGCAGCAACTGTCGGCGTCCGACGCTGACGTGGCGGTCCGTGTTGACGCCGGAGCTGCGGCTGCACAGCTGGCGGCGTTTCAGGCTCAGGTCAACCGCCTGGATGGCCAGTCCGCCCGCGTGGACGTGGACACGAGTTCGGCAGTGTCCAGTCTGGGTGCTTTGGCGACGGCGGCGATCGCGTTCGGACCGGCGATCATCCCGGCTCTGCCCGTGGTTGCGGCCGGCCTGGGGGCGATCGCTGCCGCTGCTACTGCCGCCGGTGTGGGGATCGGGTCGATTGCGCTGGTCGCGGCCCCGGCGTTCAAGGGCATTGCGTCGGCGCTGCAGGCGCAGAAGGCGGCTCAGGATGCGGCGACGACTGCCAGCCTGCGGGGCGGGCAGTCGAACTCGCAGGGCGCGTCGAAGGCTTTGCAGATGACTGGGGCTCAGCAGGCTCTGGCCACGGCTGAGCGTAATGGGGCGCGGCAGATCGCGCAGGCTCAGGCGCAGGTGAAGCAGGCCAAGCAGGCGGCGGCGGATGCGGTCGCGCAGGCCGCGCAGCGTAACGCTGAGGCGGCGCGCAAGGTGAAGGACGCTGAGCGGTCCCTCGCGGACGCCCAGCGCGACGCTCGGCGTGCCCAGGAGGACTTGAGCGATGCCCGGAAGCGGGCCGCTCTTGAGCTGGAGGATCTCAACACCCGACTGGACAACTCGGTGTTGTCGCAGCGGGACGCGGAGATCGCGCTGAAGGAAGCGACTCTCGAGCGCGACAAGGTGCTGCAAAACGCCAACGCGACCGAGCTGGACAAGCAGAAGGCGATCCTCGCCTACGACCAGGCCGTGCAGCGGCTGAAGGACCAGACGACCGAGACGGCCCGGCTGAAGACGGAGACCGCGGCAGCGAACAAGGCGGGCGTCGAGGGTTCGGACACGGTCCGTACCGCGCAGGAGCGGGTCGCCGAGGCTCAGCGTGCGGTCGCGGACCGGGCGCGGGCGGTGAAGGACGCCCAGCAGGACGCCGCCCGCACGCAGGTGGAGACGGCCCGGCAGGTCGCGGAGGCCCAGAGGCGTGTGGGTGAGGCGACCGCGAATGTGGCGGTGGCCCAGCAGAACGCCGCGGACTCGGTGGCATCGGCGCAGCGGCAGATCCAGTCGGCATCCCTGTCGGCGGCCGGCGGCGTCGACCAGGCGGCGATCGCGCAGGCCAAGTACCAGGCGGAACTCGCGAAGCTGACCCCGGCGGCCCGGGACACGATGGACGCCTACCTCGGTCTACGGGACGCGTTCAGTGCCTGGTCGAAGGCCCTGCAGCCTGCGGTGATGCCCATCTTCACCCGGGCGCTGAACGGGATGAAGAACGCGCTGCCGGGGCTGACGCCGTTCGTGAAGCAGGCCGCGGAGGCGATCGGTGATCTGCAGGACCGTGCGTCCCGCGGGTTCAAGTCCCCGTGGTGGAAGTCCTTCAAGGAGGATCTGGCCGGCTCGGTGAAGCCCGCGATCACCGGTCTGGGTGTGGCGTTCGGGAACATCTTCAAGGGCATGGCCGGGGTCATCCAGGCCTTCCTGCCGCACATGGACTCGATCTCGAACCGCATGCAGACGATCACGCAGCGGTTCGCGACCTGGGGCACCAGCCTGAAGGGCAGCCCTGAGTTCGAACGCTTCCTCGCGTACTCGTCCGAGCAGGGGCCAATCCTCGCCGAGGCGTTCGGCAATCTGTTCGGCGCCCTGCTGAATCTGGGTGTGGCGCTGGCTCCGCTGGGCGGCACTGCCGTGTCGTTCATCAACGCCCTGGCGACCGGCGTCAGCGCTATTCCGGCGAATGTGCTGACCGTTCTGGGTGTGGCGTTCGCGTCGATCGCGATCGGCGCGAAGCTGGCGGCGCTGGCGTTGGGCGTGTGGCGGGCCGCGCAGACCGCGGCGACGATCGCGACGGCTCTGCTGACCGGACAGACGTTGGCGTTGAACGCGGCGATGCGCGCCAACCTGATCGGCCTGATCGTCACGGCGATCGCCGCGCTGGTCGTGGCAGTCATCTACGCCTGGCAGAACTGGGACGGGTTCCGTAACGCCGTCCTGACCGCCTGGGATGCGATCAAGACGGCCGCGCTGTTCGTGTGGAACTCGGTGCTGAAGCCTGCGTTCGCGGCGATCGTGGTGGCGGTCCAGGCTGTCGGCACGTGGGCTGTGTGGCTGTGGAAGAACGCGATCAGCCCGGCGTTCTCGTTCATCAGCATGGCGGCCCGGATTCTGCTGACGGTGCTGGTCGTGCTCGTGTTCACGCCGATCATGCTGATCTTCAAGGCTGTGGCCGCGATCGCGATGTGGCTGTGGAACAACGTGCTGAGCCCGGCTTTCTCCGGCATCGGTGCGGCTGCCCAGTGGCTGTGGAACGTCATGGTCAAGCCTGCGGTGGACGCGTTCATGGCGGGTCTGCGGCTGCTTGCGACTGTGGCACGCTGGCTGTACCAGACGGTGATCAAGCCGGTGTTTTCGGCGATCAGTTCGGCGATCCGGTTCGCCTGGTCGCAGGGCATCAAGCCCGCGTTCACCGCCATCAAGAGTGCTATCGACACTGTGTTGGCGCCGGTGTTCCGCTGGCTCCGCGACAAGGTCGTGAAGCCGGTCTGGGACGGCATCAAGAGCGCGATCGGCACCGTGTGGCGGAACGGCATCAAACCGATCTTCGAAACCCTGAAGACCGCCATCGGGAAGGTCGCTGACGGTTTCCGTACCGCGAAGGACGCCATCAAAACGGCCTGGGACAAGGTCAAGGGCATCGCCAAAGCACCGGTGAAGTTCGTGATCGACACCGTCTACAACGGCGGCATCGTCAAGGTGTGGAACAAGGTCGCTGACGCGTTCGGCGCCCCCACCCTGAAGGAGTTCCACCCGAAGGGCTTCGCCACGGGTGGTGTCCTGCCCGGGTACACGCCGGGCCGTGACGTGCACCGGTTCGTGTCTCCGACGGGCGGCATGCTCGACCTGTCCGGTGGCGAGGCCATCATGCGCCCGGAGTTCACGCGCGCGGTTGGTTCCGGGTTCGTGCACTCCCTCAACGCGATCGCCCGCTCCAGGGGCGCGGAGGGCGTGAAGGCGGCACTGGCGCCGACGTTCGCCGGGAACCCAGCCACGTCGACGGATCGGTCGCTGCGCTACGCGTCCGGTGGTGTGTTCCCGCACCAGCGGTTCGCCGATGGCGGCGTCTTCGGATGGATTAAGTCGGCGGGTGCGGCGGTGGCCGGTGCGGGTTCGGCGGCCTGGAACAAGGTGAAGGAGGGCGCCTCCTGGTTGAAGGACACCTTGGAGGCGTCCGCGCGTGCCGGCGTGAAGAACGTCGTGGACCCGCTGCTGAAGTCCTTCCCTGGCATGGACACCGGTATCGGCAAGATGATCCGCCGCATCCCCACAAAGATCGTTGATGCCCTGTTCGGCTACAGCAAGGAGGCCGACAAGCGGGGCGCCGGGGGCATCGGCGGGCCGCGGATCCAGGCCGCGTTGAAGTGGGCGAAGACGCAGCATGGCAAGCCCTACCAGTGGGGCGGCAACGGCAACCCGAGCTGGGACTGCTCCGGTTTCATGTCGGCGATCGAGTCCGTGATCCGCGGGCAGAAGCCGCACCGCCGCTGGTCCACGCACGCCTTCTCCGGAAGGACGGCCCCGCCCGGCTGGGTGTACCACGGCAACAGCGCCTTCAAGGTCGGCATCACCAACGCCGGAGTCGGCCACACGGCCGGCACGATCGGCAAGACGAAGGTGGAGTCGCGGGGCGGCGACGGCGTCGTGGTCGGCTCGCGGGCCCGCGGCTACAACAGCCCCCTGTTCACGTCGTGGTACGGGTTCAAGCCCGGCACCTACGACAGCGGCGGCTACCTGCAGCCAGGCCTCAACTTGGCCTACAACGGGACCGGCCGGCCTGAGCCGGTGTTCACGTCGGCGCAGGCCAGCGCCCTCACCACGTTGGCGAATCGGTCGGCTCAGCAGCAGCTGGGCGACCTGCAGGTGGCGGTGTTCGTCGGCAACGAGCAGATCACCGACATCGCACGGGCCGAGGTCCGCAACGCGCAGGGCGAACTGATCCAGGTACTCAACGCGGGCTGAGGAGGTCACTGTGGCGATCCCCGGGAACCTCCTCAGCTCGACGACCGAGTCCATCGACCCGAACACGTCGGGGTGGACCAGCAAGCTGAACTGCACGATCGGCAAGGGGGTGGGCGGACGGAGCGGTGACGGCTGCCTGTCCGTCCGCTCGGTCGGCGCGGGGGAGATGCAGGCCCGCACCGTCTCCTCCTACCCGGTCAACGCGGGCACCGTGTACTACTGCTTCGCGGATACGGCCGGTGCGTCGGCGACGGCGGAACGCGTCGGGATCCGCTGGCTCAACGCAGCGGGCACGGAGATCAGCATCACGTGGTCGCTGTCGACGATGACGGCGTCCGCAAGCTGGCACCGGGTGAGCGTGGCCGGGCCAGCCCCGGTGGGGGCGACGCAGGCGCAGGTGCTGCTCAGCAGCACCGAGACCGGGACGCCGCCGGTCTCCCACTTCTGGGAGAACATCTACCTCGGCCTGCCCAAGAGCACCCTGGGCAACCTGCTCGACTTCAACACGGAGTCGTCGGAGATCAACGCCTCCGGGTGGGCTGCGGTCGTCAACGCGACGGTGTCCCGGCAGGTGCCGGTGGTGTCGTGGTCGGTGTCCAGCTATCTGTCCGGCGGGCACATGCTGGCGATGACCGCGGTCGCCGCCGGTAACGCATCCGTCCTGGCCGTGGCCCGGCCGACGGTCACCCCGGGTGTGGAGTATCTCGGGTTCGCCTACCTGCAGCCGCCCACCCTGTCGGCGACCGCGTGGATCGAGCTCCGCTTCTATGACGCGGCCGGGAACCAGGTGCAGGCCACTCGCAGCACGCTGGCGCCGCCGGGAACGGGCGTGTACCGGCAGCGGGTGTCCGCTGTCGCCCCGGCGAACGCCGCGACCTGCAGCATCGCGGCCGGGCTGGATGGGGCGTCGGCGGCGCAGGTGCTCCGCCTGGAGACCGTCGGCGTGATCGTGGCGCCGAAGGTGCAGGTCGGCTCGGTTGTGACGTATGCGGACTCCAGCTTCGAGCAGGGCGTCGCCGGTTGGACGGTGCCCTCGGGTGTGGCCACGCTTGCCCGCACCACACCGTGGGGCAACTCGTTCTACGAGGGCTCCTACGCGCTCGCCGCCACCAGCGCCACCGCCACCGCGTCCACCCTGCGTAGCGCTAGGTTCCCGGTGACGGCGGGCAAGAGCTGGCGGGCAGCGGCCATGGTGCACCCGGCCGCCGGCATCTGGTCCTCCGTGCGGGTTCGTGTCCGCTGGTGGGATGCCGCGAACACGGACCTCGGTGCCAGTACCGGCAACGTGTACTCGCTGCCCGGGACGTCCTGGTACTCCCTGGCCAGCGATGCCACCTCCCCGGCGGGTGCTGTGACGGCGTCGGTTGAGCTCGTGGTGACCGCGTCGGCGACCAGCTCGGTGTTGCACGTCGACAGCGTGACCCTGTGGGAGGTGCTGCCGCAGACCGCGGTCACGGCGAACTCGGACGGCGGCTACATCAGCCTCGTCCTGCGGGAACTGGAACTCGATTCGCTGGTCACCGTGTACCGGGTCGGCGCCGACGGTGCCCGCACCCTGGTCCGCGGCACAGCCGGGCTGATCGACCGGCAGACCGTCACCTCGGACACCCTGATCGTCGAGGACCACGAGGCGCCGCTGGGCGCATCCTTCTACTACCAGGTGGAGCTCTACACCGCGGGCGGTCTGCTGTCCTCCACCAGATTCTCGGACGCGGTGCAGCTGACGCTCGCCGACATCAACGAAGCCTGGTTGAAAGACCCCGGCAATCCACAGAGGAACATGCGGGTGGTGGTGGAGAAGGCCCCGGACTGGGACCGGCCCGTCGAGCAGGCCGTCCACGTCGTCCGAGGCCGCCGAAACAAAGTCATCTTCTCCGGGCGGCGGCAAGGCTTGGAAGGCGACCTCGCCATCCGGACCCGATCGGACGACGAGCGGGCAGCGCTCCACCTGCTCCTCGACTCCGGCAACACGCTGCTGTGGCAGGCCGTCCCCGGCATGGGCGTCGCCGACATGTACGTCAACGTCGGCCAAGTCTCGGAAGCCCGGGTGTCTCCGCTGGCGCAGGACCAGTGGCGGGCGTGGACGCTTCCGCTGGTCGAGGCGGACATGCCGGTGACGACCGGCATCAACGGTCCGGCCGGCCGGACCTGGCAGGACGTGGTCACCGAATTCGCGACCTGCGCCGACCTGCTGTCGGTGTACGCGACCAGTGAGGATCTGCTGCTCGACCGCCGATTGGGGTGACGCGTGTACCCCGTATCGGACCGGTTCCTAGCCCGCCTCGCCGAATCACACGCGCCGGCCACCAGAGTCCAGCTGTTCCTCACCGACGGCCGCGTGATCGACCTGGAGCATGAGGGCGGTTCGGTGACGGTGGACCGCAGCAACGCGGTCCGCCGCACCTGCTCCATCACCGTCGCCGACCCGGCTCTGATCCCGCGGACCCCGTCGGATCAGCTCGCCACCTACGGTGCCCGACTGCGGGTGGCCCGCGGCGTGGAGTACGGAGACGGCTCCAGCGAGCTGGTGCCGCTCGGCCTTTTCCGCCTCGACTCCGTCGACGGCAACGTCAACGAAGGCCCCGTCACCCTGCAAGGGAAGGGGCTGGAGGCGGTTGTCGACGACGACAAGTTCACCGCACCGTACCTGGCCACCGGCACTGTCGTCGGCGCGGTCACCGCTCTGATCCAGCGGAGCCTGCCGGCTGCGGACATCGTCAGCCTCATCGAGGACACCCCGATCGGGTCGCGGGCCTTCGATGTGGAGGCGGACCCGTGGGGCGGCTGCCAGGAGATCGCCGCCGCAGCAGGCGCCGAGGTGTACTGCAATGCCGACGGAGTGTTCGTCATCTCGACTCTGCCGGACCTGATGACGACGCCACCGGTGTGGGCGATCGAAGCCACTGAGGGCGGCGTCTACATTTCCGCGAACCGCGGCATGAGCAGCGAGAACGTGTACAACGGGGTGCTGGCGCGCGGCGAGAACACGGCCGACAACGTGCCCCCCGTCTCGCATCTCGCGGTCGACAACGACCCGAACTCGCCGACCTACTGGGGCGGCCCGTTCGGACGACGGCCCAAGTTCATCTCGTCGTCCACGCTGATCAGCACGAGCGCGTGCGCGCAGGCCGCGAACCTGGAATTGGCGAAGGCCAAGGCGCCCAACGCTTCCGGGGATATCAGCTCCCTGCCCAATCCGGCGCTGGAGCCGGGGGATGTGCTGCGGGTGACACACCCGGACGGCAGCCGCGAACTCCACCAAGTCGCCAGCTTCTCCGTCCCCCTCGACCTGGGTGGTGATTTCCCCATCGCCACCATCTCCGCGAAGGAGGACGCGTGAGCAAGTCCTCCCACGCCAGCACCCGCCAACTCGCCGGAGCACTCAAACGGCAGGCAGGCCGGGTCGGCGCACAGGACCCGAACGTGCGCGGCGCCAACTGGTGGCTCGCCACCGTCGAAACCGTCGGCGCCAACGGCACCGTCGTCGCCGACGGGCTCACCTACCGGCGCATGGAGACCTACCAGGCCCCGGCCGTCGGGGACGTCATCGTGGTCACCCAGTCCGGCAACGGCAACCTCCTCGCCTACGGCCGCACTGCCGGCACCACCGCCCCGGCCGGCGCGTGGACGGCTATCCCGCTGGCTTCCGGGTTCACCAGCACGCACACGGTGTTCGGGCCCGCCCAGTACCGCATCGTCACCGCCCACGGCACACCCCGTGTCGAGCTGCGCGGCAGCGTCGACGCGACCAGCGCGGTGACCAGCCAGACGAACTTCTCCACCGCCCTGCCGACAGCCGCGCGCCCGTCCGTGGTCCGCACCTGGGTGGGGCGCCGCAACTACTCGATGGACACCAAAGGCATCGCCGTCATGGAGATCCAACCCAACGGCGTCATGTCCGTCTTCGGCTCCGTCAGCCCCAACCACACCGACTGGTTCGCCCTCGACGGCTGCTACTACGACCTCTGAAAAGGGAGGGCCTGTGCCGACCCCGGACAACTACGGCCAAGGCATCGGCCTGTGGCAGCTCACCGACGCCCCCAGCATCCCGGAAGCGATCAAACTGCTCGCCGATGGTGTCATCCCCCGCGGCGTCCTCCGCTTCGCGTCCGCGTCGACACGCGGCTCCACACTGGTCGGCGACTACGCCCCGGTCGAGGGCATGCTGTCGTGGCTGCAGGACATCAACCGCCTCGACCTGTACGACGGCACCGCCTGGGTGGCGGTGTCGGTGGGCCAGTCCGCGTGGAAGACCGTCACCCCGGCCTCCCCGTGGACGCAGAACGGCAACAGCCAGGGCACCCTCCAGTACCGCATCCTCAACATCTCGGGCGAGGAGAGCTTGCAGTTCCGGGGCGGTCTGGGCCGGTCCTCGTACCCCAGCTCCCCGGCAGGCAGCTACGTCGTCAACAACAGCGCCCTGCCCGCGGCGGCCAGGCCGTCGACGCTGCGCACCGTGCTCATCCCCTGCTCCGACGCCAACTCGGACCGCATCGCGCTGAAGATGGACATCCGCACCGACGGCGTGCTCGAGGTCTTCGGCTTCTCCTCGTCCGTCAAGCCCCCGTGGATCGGCTTCAACGGCGTCACCGTCAGCCTCTAACCTCCAGCCTCCACCGCCCGCGCCCCTGACCGGGGCCTTTTTCATGCCCGAAAGGGGCCCACCTTGGCACGCACAGGACCACAGAAGATCCCCGGCGCCAGCCAGGCCTACTTCTACGGCGCTGGCCGCTACTCCGGCTCCGACATGGAAGTGAACTGCGGGGTCGTCCACACCACCGAGGGCATGACCCTGCCCTCCTACAACGGTGGCGCGATGGCTCCCACCGTCACGGGCGTGCCCGACATCAAGGGCAAGAGGATCCGCTGGTACCAGCACTACGACGTCGACGAGTCCGCCCGGGCGCTCGCCAACAAGCTCGGCGGCGTCGAGACGAACACCGCCAACACCTTCCAGATCGAACTCGTCGGCACCTGCGACGACTCCAAGAAGACGACCTGGTCGGGCAAGAAGGCCGGCATCGACTACCTGCACTGGCCGACCGCCCCCGACTGGGCGCTCGCCGAGGTCGCCTGGCTGGTGCGCTGGCTGCACGACTACCACGCCGTGCCCCTCACCTGCGTAAGCGACTGGCTGGCCTACGGCAAGGACTCCCGCCGCCCTGGCGTCGCCCCGGCCTCCTACGGGGCCAGCCCGGCCCGCATGTCCATGAGCACGTGGCGCTCCTTCAAGGGCTGGTGCGGCCACCAGCACGTCCCGGAGAACGACCACGGCGACCCGGGCTCCATGGACTTCGCCCGTGTCATCCAGCTCGCCAAGGGCGAGCCCACCCCCGAGGAGGACCCCTTGGCCGGCATGACCAAGCAGGACATCTACGACGCCGTCTGGAAGACCGACCAGGTCGCCGCACCGGACACGGCCCCGGACCGCAAGACGAACGTCAACTGGCAGCCGCAGTCCTACCTGAAGGACATCGGCAACCGGGTTCGCTCCCTCACCGTCACGGTGGCCGCCCAGTCCGCCGCGATCCACGCGCTCGCCGAGAAGGTCGGCAGCGGAGTCGACACCAACACCGTCGTCGCGGCCGTCGAGAAGGCCATCGCCGACGCCGTCATCAAGGTCGACATCGACGTCACCCAGAACCAGGAGTCCTGACATGAAGATCCTCGGCAGAGAGCCCGCTCTCATCATCGCCGCCGTCTCGGCCGGCCTGTCCCTGCTCGTCACCTTCCAGTTCGGCCTGTCCGCCGAGCAGGCCGGCGCGATCGTCGCCGTCATCTCCGCCGTGTTCGCCGCGGCCACCGCCGCCGTCACCCGGCCCATCGCGCCGTCGGCGTTCACCGGTCTCGTCGCCGCCGTGGCCGCGCTGCTCGCCGCCTACGGGCTGGAGCTCGGACCGGAGAAGATCGGCGCCCTCAACGCCGTCGTCCTCGCCGTCCTCGGCCTGCTCACCCGCGGCCAGGTCGCCCCGACGAATCCGTCCGCACCCGCGACCGCCGAGCCGCCACGCATCTGACCAGGTGCAACCGTTACAACCACAAGGGGAGGGCGCAGTGAGCGAGGTCTTCGGCGTCAACCCGGGCGACGCTGGAGCCGTAGCGCTCCTCGTCATCGTGGTCCTGCTGATACTGACCGGCCGGCTCGTCCCCCGGAAGACCCACGAGGACGCCCTCGCCGACAGAGACAACTGGCGGGCCGCCTACCTGGAGTCGGAGGCGTCCCGCAAGGTCGAGCACGAACAGACGGGGGAGCTGCTGGAGATGGCGAAACTCGGCGGGCACATCCTCACCGCACTGCCCCACCCGGGGCAGGCGGACGAGGAGGAGGTGACAGCGGATGCTCGGATGGATCCGGCGCCTCGTGCACGGCGGTGACCAAAGCAGCGAGCCCACCGACTCTGAGGCTGCGCTGGAGCAGGCCCGCGAGGCGCGCCAGGAATCCGAGAACCGCTGGGCCGCTGTCCGGGCAGCCGTAGCCCCCATCCGGCAGGCCCGCATAGAGAACCACTGGGCGGAGAAGGTGGAAGCAGCCTTCAGCGCCCGCAGAGGAGAAGCACGATGACAGACATGGGGGTCGACTCCTGGATGAACGCGGTCATGTCGGCGCTTGGGGCCCTCGCCTGCGCCATCTTCGTGACCACCTACCACCTGCGGGCACCCTGGTGGAGGAGCGAGGTAGGACGCAACCAGATGAGCTTCGCCGCGGCCATCGGTCTGCTCTGCCTCTACACGGTGCTCGCCACGGTGCTGCAGGGCAGCGACTGCGCAATGACCGTCCTCCGCAGCATCCGCACCGTGGCAGTCGCCGCCGTTGTTGTGCTGATGGTCCAGCGGACCCGGCTGCTACTGAAAGCACAGCGGGAACGCCGTGATCGAACTGGAGTGTGAACCATGCCCGAAGCTCGGGAGCGCCCCCCGCGGCGTGACGACACCGCCGCCGACATCGGCTCCCTCGTCGCCCTCGGCCAAGAGGAACCGCCACCGATACCGGCACCGGCGATCCAGCCGTTCCAGGAACCGGTCTACGACCCGCCCCTCGAACCCCTGCCGGACGACGCGGCATGACGAACGCCCCCACTCCTTCCGCTACGGCGGGGGAGTGGGGGCGCTTCGTCATGCCCTCAGGGCTGCAGTTCCTTCTTCACTGCGGCCACGTTCGGGCCGCTGTCCTCCGACGGCATCTGCCAGCGGTGCGCCTTCTCCTCACCGTCGATGTAGATGAGCGTCCCGCCCTTCGCCTGCTCCGGCGTCAGGTCGAACACCTGCGACCGCCACTGCCAAGCACCCGGCTGCACCGGGTCGGCGTTCTCGAACTGGCCCACCGTGACGCTCGTCGAGTTACCGCTGTCCCAGCCGATCATCTCCCCGTCCGGCGCCATCCACTTCCAGCCCTGCCCCGTGATCGGCGCCGGCTCGTCCGCGGCGACGGCGGTCATCGCCTTGTCCTTCATCGTCACCACGACGAAGGTGCCGTTCGCGGACGTCTCGCTGCCGCCCTGCTTCGTGAACACGACCGTGTCCGGCGTGATCTCCAGAACCCCGGTGCCACCGTCACCCGTCGTCCGAGCCGGCGACCCCAGCTTCGCGCTCTCCTCCACCGTCCCCGCCGACGGCTCGCTGCTCGGCGCAGGCTCCGACGTCGGGGCCGCCTCCGGCTTCGGCGAACTGTCGTCCCCGCCACCGCAGGCGGTCAGAGCAGCCAGAAGCAGGACACCGGTAGCGGCAGTTATACGAACACGCATGATTCCCCCCAAGGTTGAAGACCGGAACACCGTAGACCGGATGCAGGGGAGAGGTGTGCGGCTGTCATCGAGCCGTGACACGGGCGGGGCGCCATCGCTGCCGTATGACACGGAAGTTGGGCATCCCTGCTCTCGATAACATGCAATATCCGGGCCCCGCTCCCACTGAGGAGCGGGGCCCGCAAGGTGCTGGATCAGTCGCCGTCCAGCTCCCGGACGATGGTCTCTCGGTAGTCCATGTACTTGTCGACCAGTTCGGCTGCAGCGATCTCGTCCAGCTCGCATGCCGCCATCTCGGCGCGGATAGCTTCGCGGCGCGCCGCCTCGGCCCGCTCGGCCAGGAAGAGCAGGAGCTCCTTGGCCGTCGCGTCAGGGTTCCGCTCCAGCCAGAGCTCGGCCCACTGATAGGCCAGTCCTTGTGTCGTCGCGTCGATTCTCGCCTTGAGGGCCACTGCAGCCCTGGGCTGGTCCGTTCCCAACTCCACCCCTCTGATCGAAGTTTGACGGCAAACCACCGTTTGCCGTCATCTCGTCAACGAGCGTATCCCTGCAGGAAGTTCATGTCGATAACTTGTGTCGAAAATCTATGACGGATAACGGGCGCCGTGTATGGTTGCCGACATGGACTTCGGATACGCCCGGGTCTCCACCGCCGACCAAAACCCGGACCACCAGATCGACGCCCTCCTGCGGGCCGGCGTCAACGAGAAGAACATCCACATTGACTACGCCAGCGGCGCCAAGGCATCCCGACCCGAGTTCGACATCCTCATGCAGCGCCTGCGCAAAGGGGACACGCTCAAGGCGACGCGCCTGGACCGGATCTCCCGCTCGCTGCTGCACCTCGTCACACTCGGCGCAGAGATGAAGGAGCGAGGAATCGGGCTCCACATCATCGAGCAGGGCATCGACACTTCCACCCCTGAGGGGCGTGCCATGTTCGGCATGCTCGGCGTCATGGCCGAGCTGCAGCGTGAGCTCATCCTGGCGAACACAATGGACGGCCTGGCCGCCGCCCGCGCCCGTGGGCGAGTCGGCGGCCGGCGGCCGAAGCTCACGGACCAGCAGGCCGCGCTCGCGCAGGAGTTGTACGACAAGCGCGAGAAGACCGTGCAGGAGATCGCCGACCTGTTCGGGGTTCCGCGCACCACGGTCTACGGCCACCTCAACCGATCGACCGCCAACGCCCGTAAGAAGGAGAACCGATGAGCGAGAACCGTCCGGCCCGTGTCGAGCGCCCAATCCGCTACGCCGACCCAGAGCGGAACGCCGCCTACTGGGCGCGTGTCGACCGCATCGTCGCCGCCGCACCGCCGCTCTCCGACGAGCAGCGGGCAGTGATCAGGACCGCCTTCAGCACCGTCATCGGCCGGTCGGGAAAGGAGGCGACGTGACCACTCGGCGGCGCCCGCACCGCCATCTACCGCTACCTGGAGAGGGAGAAGTGACGTGTCGCTGACGGAAATTCGCCCGGTGCATCTGCCTGAGTTGAGACACGACTTGGTGCAGCACATGGCGAGTGAGCGTGGACTCAACCAGCTGGGCCGCTTCGAGGGGAACCGTCTGACAACAGGCGAATCCGTCATCGGGGCCATAACCAGCGAGGATCTCAGGGCTGACGAAATCGCAAGGCTCTCGGGAGCCGCACTCTTCTACGTCTCACCCGAGATGACCGAGCTGACCAAGGCTGCCTCTGGCTCGCTCCCCTACTTCGATCTCAATCGCGAGGACCTGCCAGCCGAGCAAGGGCTCATCGTCTTCGCTGAACCGGTCGGGGCGTACAGCAACGACGGCAAACCGGACGCCAAGGTGCGCGCTTGCTGCTGGGAAGTCATGGAGCACGGCGCCCTCTGGCTGACGTTCTACACAGACTGGCATGAGTGGTTGGAGGACTGCCGAGAAGCAGGCATCTTCCGCCCGGACTCCCTGGATGACTGTCTTCGGAATGACCACTGGCTCTACTTCGAGACGTTCGTGTTCTCCCCGTTGAAGGGGCACCGAGAAGTCGAGGGCGAATGGGAGGAAGACGCCCGCGAGGTCGGCACACTGGACCGCGCGGTGCGGGCGGCATGGCTGCTGATGCAACAACCCCTGGCAGAGACGAGCGACGTGCTGCCGGATCGAGCTGCACGTAGGCGGCTCCAGCGGGCAGGGCAACAACCGTCGACCGTTCGGGTCATCGGGCTGCGCAGGCCCAAAGGAAGTAGCGAGAAGGGCGACGGCAGTCGTGACTACCACCACCAGTGGATCGTGCGCGGGCACTGGCGTCAGCAGTGGTACCCGAGTCGACAAGTGCACCGACCAGTCTGGATCGCACCGCACGTGAAGGGCCCAGAGGGCGCCCCGATGATCGGCGGCGAGAAGGTCTACGCCTGGAAGAAGTGACGAAGCAGCACGGCGCCCCGCCCAGGGTGAGTGGGCGGGGCGCCGCTGCGTCAGCCTACTGACTCTCGATCGAGAAGCCGTCACTGCCTTGGCAGAGGCTGTCGATGCAGTACCAGAGGACGGACACGTCAGGATCGATGCTGCCGCCCATGTCCGGCATCGGCTTGCGGTCGACGCGGCTCATCTTGCCGCAGTGGACGCACGGGTGGGCGCGGAGCCGGCGAGCTTCGGACTGGCTGTAGATGGTCTTCGGAGTGCTCATGCTTGGACGGTACGACCAATCTGCCGACACGTTCCCCCCGCTCTACTCGCTGTCCCGCGCCACGCCGTAGGCACCGCTATTCGCCGTGCGTTGTCAGCCGTGTGGGCTACAGTCGTACCAACACAACTTCATGCACCTCCCGGTGCGCAGGTCTCGGCTACTTCTTTGGAAAAGTGCCGCCGCGGCCGTCCTTGATCTCGGGAGGCACAGCATTGGGGGTGCCCGGTGCGCAGGCAGCGGATACTTCATTGGAATCAGGTGTCGCGGGTTCAAGTCCCGCCCTCTCGAAGGTTCGAGAGGTAGCTCAGTTGGTAGAGCACTGGAATAGTCCCGCAGCCGTCCTTGATCTCGGGCACCCCACTGCTGGTCCTCCCCTCCTATGTGAGGGGCTTTTTCATGGCCAGGTTCAACCAGCGCAGCGTCCGTCCCGCCGTCTCCTCGCCCGTCGCTACGACCGGGGAGACGACCCGCACCCATGAGGGTGCGACCGGTCATCTCCGCGACGCACGCTCCGAGCTCTACCTGCTGGCCGTCTCCAACATGGTCGGCACCGACACCTTCTACGAGAAGGGCGGCGACCGAGACGACCGCTACACCCAGCTCGTGCGGCAGCTCGCCGTCGAAGACCCCGCCTGGACCGCCGGCCTCCTCGGCTGGCTCCGCAGCGACGCCAACATGCGCACGGCGTCCCTCGTCGGCGCCGCCGAGTTCGTGAAGGCCCGCCTCGACGCTGACCGCGGGGAGAGCGGTCTCGGTAACCAGATGGCGATCGGGCAGCAGGACGCGGGCTGGAACCGGCGCGTCATCGCCTCGGTCCTCCGGCGCGCGGATGAGCCCGGCGAACTCCTGGGCTACTGGACGTCCCGCTACGGCCGCCGCATCCCGAAGCCCGTCAAGCGCGGCATCGAGGACGCGGTCGGCCACCTGTACAACGAGCGGGCTCTGCTGAAGTACGACACCGACTCCAAGGGCTACCGGTTCGGTGACGTCATAGAACTCGTCCACCCCGCCCCGGCCGCACTGTGGCAGGGCGACCTGTTCGAGCACGCCATCGACCGCCGCCACAACCGGGACAAGCCGATCCCCGAGTCGCTGCAGCTGCTCCACACCCGCGCCGAGATCGCCAAGTGGGATGTGGAGAAGCGCCGCGACCTGCTGAAGCGGCCGGACGCCGCGGACTTCCTCGCGCATGCGGGGATGACGTGGGAGGCGTTGGCGGGCTGGCTGCAGGGGCCGATGGACAAGGCCGCGTGGGAAGCGATCATCCCGTCGATGGGTGTGATGGCTCTCGCGCGGAACCTGCGGAACTTCGACGAGGCGGGCGTCTCCGACGAGGTCGCGGCGAAGGTGTGCGCGCGGTTCGCCGACCCGGAGCAGGTTCGGAAGTCGCGCATGTTCCCGTTCCGCTGGTGGGCGGCCTACAAGCACGCCCCGTCGCTTCGGTGGGCGCACGCTCTGGAGCAGGCCCTCGGGCACAGCCTCGCCAACGTGCCACGCCTGAAGGGCAGCACGCTGATCCTGGTGGACCGGTCGCCGTCGATGTTCCCGGGCTACGGCTTCTCGACCCCGAACCGTTCGGACATCACGCTCGCCGAGCAGGCCGCCGTGTTCGGCAGCGCACTGGCCATGCGGGCGGAGAAGCCGACTCTGGTCGAGTTCGGCGGCCAGTCCAAGGAGATCAGTGTGCCCAAGGGCGGCAGCGTCCTGAAGCTCATCGAGGGCTACGGGCAGATCGACGGTACCGACATCCCGACCGCGGTGAAGAGCCACTGGTTCGCCCACGACCGGATCGTCATCGTCACCGATGAGCAGACGCGGCCGGGGTGGCTGCCGTCGAACATGTGGGGGCATGGCGGCATGCGCGAGACCGCGATCGACGACTTGGTGCCGAAGACGACGCCGGTCTACATGTGGAACATGGCGGGCTACAAGCCGGGCGCGATGCCGTCGGGGAAGACGGGCCGGCACACGTTCGGCGGTCTCACGGACCAGGCGTTCCGGATGATCCCGTTGCTGGAAGCGGGACGCGATGCCCGCTGGCCGTGGGAAGGTGCCACCGCCGCCTGACGCCCCGTGCCACACTGGCCGCAGCGCCCGCCTCGCATCCCCCGTCGAGGCGGGCGCTTTCGCGCGTGCACGTGGCCCGCCCTGCTCGTAGGCTGGCCATGCTCGGGGCTACTGCGGAGGTCTCTCATGCCCCGAACCATTTGGAACGGCGCGATCTCGTTCGGCCTGGTCACGGTGCCTATCCATGTGGTCGGTGCAACCGAGAACCATTCGATCCAGTTCCACCAGTACCACCTGCCGGACATGGGCCGGGTGCGGGTGCGGAAGGTGTGTGAGCTGGAGGACCGGGAGGTCTCCCAGGCGGAGATCGGCAAGGGCTACGAGTACGCCCGCGACCAGGTCGTCCCCATCACAGACGACGATCTGCGCAACCTGCCGCTGCCCACGGCGAAGGCCATCGAGATCGCCGGGTTCGTGCCGCTGGAGTCGATCGACCCGATCCGGATCGGCGACGGCTACTACCTGGCCCCGGACGGTCAGGTCGCGGCGAAGCCGTACATGCTGCTGGTGAAGGCGTTGGGCCGGTCGTCGAAGGTGGCGGTGGCCCGGTACGCCTGGTCGGGGCGGGAGCGGCTTGGGTTGCTGCGGGTCCGCGGGGACGTGCTGGTGCTGCACGCGATGCGCTGGCCGGACGAAGTCCGTGACCCGTCCGAGGTGGAGCCGCCGCAGGTGGAGGTCACGGAGGAAGAGGTCGACGGCGCACTCGCACTCGTGGACTCCATGACCCGGGAGGATTTGGAGGGGGACGAGTTCCGCGATAGGTACACGGACGCCCTGGCGGAGATCATCGAGGCGAAGCGGGAACACCAGCCGCTACCGGAGGCGCCGGAGCCTGAGCAGCCGGGCCAGCTGGTGGATCTGATGGCGGCGTTGCAGGAGTCGGTGCAGAAGGCACGCACGGCCCGCGGCGAGGGGGAGACGGCCGAGGTGCACGAGATGCCGAAGCCGAAGAAGACCGCGAAGAAGCAGCCTGCGAAGAAGACGGCGGCGAAGAAGACGACGGCCCGGAAGTCGCGGTCGGCCTAGTCGAGGATGCCCAGCTCCGAGTCTGGCCGGCAGTGTGGGCAGGCATCGATGCCCTCGGTTAGGGCGCGGACTGCAACGTCCCGGGGGACGCCTTTGGCTCGTTTCCCTGCCATGTGACAGCCGCCGACGTGGACGTACACGGGTGGGGTTTGCTGGCTGAGGCCGCTTTCGAGCATCCAGTCCGGGGTGGGCGGCTGGGCTTCGGCGGCTTGCTGCCGTTCTTGCTCGCGGCGTTCGGCGGCGGTGATGGCGTGCCGGACGTGGTGGAGTTGCAGGGCGAGCCAGGTCTCCAGGGTGCGGAGGCGGGGCAGGTCCGGCGGCAGGTCGTTCACGTGTTCGATTGTAGGGAGTAGGGTGACCAGCGACCACAAGGGGGGCGACCAGGGAGGCGGCATGCGGTCCGAACACGACCGGCTCGAACTGGCAGCCCTAGCCGCCCTCGGCATCGACCCCACCACACTGGAGCCCGGCCCGGACGCCCCCATCCACACGCCCGGCTGGCGCGAGCGCGTCCACCCGGATTCGCCGACGCGCCGGCCGTGCTCCGCCTGCGGTGTGCCCGCCTCGTACACGCGCCTCGTCCGGCTGGCAGGCTTCGGCCCGCGGTGGGTCGACTACTGCCGCGACCACATGATCGCCGGATGGCGGGCCCGCGAAGGTAGCGTGGCGCCGTGAACCGTGAGCGCTACCACCTGCTCCTAACCACGGCCGGTCGCCCGGTGCAGCATGGCTGGTGGGGGAGTGAGGCGACCGCGCGCCGCAAGTTCTCCAGCTGGGTCGGCGAGTACAGCACCATCCCTGGCGCCCGCATCACCCTGGCCGACGAGGAGACCGGCACCGTGTTGACGGAGTGGCCCGCCGAGGCGTGACGCTCTGCGATCCTGAGGGCATGGCAGACGACACGCTCTCGCTCGGCGACCGCATCCTGCTCGCGATCTCGCTGCTGCTCGTCGCGACTGGCATCGGAACCTTCGCTGCCGGTGTCGCCATGTTCTGGGGTCCCCCGCGACAGGTGATGTGTGCCCCGCTGGTGATGGCGTTGGGTGCCGCCGCGTATGTCGGGGCTAGAGCCTTGTGGTCGACGGTGCGACGTCCCGGCGTTGTCAGTGGCGGCGCTTAAGCTGCAACGTGATGCACCATGGCGGGGCCTGCTGCTAAGGAGGGGACCATGATCCGTCGCCTGTTGCGCGGTCGCGTGAAGAGCGACTACCAGATCAGCTACTACCGCGGCGCCACGGTGCGCCGGGTCGAGCGGGGCCGACGAGTCGACTGGCTCCTCGATGGGATGCCTGTCTCTGAGAGCAGGGCGCGGGAGTACATGGCCAGCCGAGAGCAGACCGCCTAGCTCTCGCCGTGCCTGACGGTCTTCTTCACGGCCATCTCCACGTCGATGCGCGGCGTCCCCTCCGTCTGGGCGTGCTCGGTGACGGCGGCCTGGAAGGCGGCAGCGGCGTCGACCCAGGCGCGCCGGGCCGCGTCCACATCGTCCGTGTCGGGGGCCGTGTAGCGGGCGTGTGCTTGTTCGGCTGCCTGCTCTAGCTGCACGAGATCTTCGAAGGTATGTGCCACCTGAGGATCCTAAGCGGCGCCATCGGGGTGGACGGGCCGGGTTCGCGCATCGCAAGGGGCGTATCTTTTCTAGTCCTTCTTGATTGCCAATCAAGATTGACTACCTTGGAGGCATGACAGAACGCATCGTCGTAGGAGACATGAGCAAGCAAGGAAGCCACTTCTGGTTCATGTCCATTCAGGGCCCCAACGGTGCTGGCGGCTTCTACCTGAACAGCTACCAGGGCACGCGCACGCCGAAGCGGGGCGCCACCCGACTTGAGTTGTTCAACAGCATCCGCCAGGAGGTCAGCGAGAACGACCCGCTGAGTCAGAGCGGCGTGGTGATCGCCTTCGACATCCAACCCAACAAGCTCTGAGGGGCGCGACCATGACCGACCGCCTCCTCCCCACCGGCACGTGCTGGTGCGGTTGTGGAACCGAGACCGCCATCGGCAGCTTCTTCGCGCGTGGGCACGACAAGGTCGCCGAGGCCGCGCTCATGAAGGCCGAGTACGGCGGCACCGTCCCCCGGCTGCTCGCCGCCCACGGCTACGGCCCCGACAAGTCCGTCACCGAAGCCGCCGTCCGCCACGGCTGGGTGCGCTGCAGCATCCCCGGCTGCGCCTACGTCGGCGCCGAAGCCAGCGTCCGCAAGCACGAAAACAAACCCCACAAGGAGAAGTGAGGACACCGACCATGGCCATCACGGCGGAGGACCAGATCATCCACTACCTCAAGGACAAGGTCGGGCTCGCCAGGGCCGACGAACTCGTGGACACGCTGAAGCGAGAAATCGCTGAGTCGCTGCACCAGTTCGCGGACCAAGAGGACGGGCAGCTCTCGGACACGTCGGCTGCTGCCTATGTGAAAGGCATCCATGACGCCGCCAACCGCATCACCGAACAGTAGGGAGAGGAACGATGTCCGCAACAAGCGCACCGAAGATCGAGAAGGGTCAGGTCTGGGAACACCGGACCCACGGGCACTATGTGCAGGTGCTGTTCGTCCTGGACGGCGATCGTGCCAACATCGCCACGGTTGACGTGCACGGGGGAATGGTCGTCGGAATGCGTGGTCGACGAACGGTGACGATGCGGACCCTGCGACGTACCTACCGTCTCCCGGACCGCCTGGGAACAACCTGGTAAAGCAGGGAACGGCGCCCCGCCTGAGGAAAGCAGGCGGGGCGCTCGCATGTCAGCCTACGCCGCCGTGGTAACGTCCCCGCGTTCGACGCGGTCCAGTTCGGCCAGCAGCTGGTGGTACTCGGCCCGCTGCTCCTCCGACAGTCGGAGCGTGGGATGCCCGCCAGGCCCGATCCACAGCGCACGGATCGCCGCGTTCAGCTCCTCAGCGGAGCGCGCGGCGCCATCCGGCGGGGGAGTGGTGGGCATGAGCCGATCTTACGGCCGGTGTCTGACACCGGGCTACGACTTCGGCGGCTGGGGTAGCTCGGTGACGAACGTCCCGATGCCCACCTGCATCTCGGCCAGGCCGGCCTGTCGCAACTCCGTCAGTACGCGGCGAGCCGTCATCTGCGCGACTCCGAACTCGCCCTGGATCGCCAGCACTCCCGGCAACTGTGACCCGGGCGGATACGTCCCGTCCGCGATCCGCTCCTCGAGCACCGCGTAAATCTGCCGCCACCTGGGCACGTCCGGCTCCCACTCCATGATCCCGACGCTAAGCGCGCCTATCCAACCCGGCGAGACAAGATAGATCGATCCGCCTAGCAAGCCTAGCTAGCTACCCTTACCCTGCAATTGCAGGATCTCCCGCGACCGCCGTCAACGGCCCGGGGGCATGGCCGACGAACGGAGCGTCGACGTGGACGAGCCTACGGATCAGGCGCCCGAGCGCCAGACCGCACACCAGGACGACCCCAACCCATGCCGGTGCGGCAGCTTCGACCACGCACCCATCCGCATCGGGGAACGCCTGTCGCCCAGCGGGGCCGGGATAGGGGGCGTCTACGTGTGCCCCGCCGAATCCGCCAACGGCCTCCAGGGGGCCCTGTGAAGCCCGCGGCGCGCGAGCTGTACCTCCAGCTGCAGCGGCACTCGGTGAAGTGCAATGCGTGCCGGGCCGGGCAGCGCTGCGAGCTGGCCCTCCAGCTCGCGCTAGAGGCTCGGCGCGCAGACCGACAGAGTGCCCGCCGATAACCGCCGGCCGACCCCGTCCAGGGCTGGCCGACGGGGAGCCGTCACCTCACAGGCAATAACGGCCGCCGCCTATTGCCACCGGGGAAAGTGCAGGCCAGAGCATTAACGATCCGTCACTGAAATGCAAGGGGTGATTGCGAAGTTGGTGCTGTCACCCCTTCCCAAGGCCACCCAACACGTTGTTGAATTTGCGTCTATAGCCCCGGTCAGGCAGTCGGCCAGCGGCTTCTTCAGCCATGAAGGAGGTCGGTGACGTGCACCCGCAGGGCGTGAGCGACGAGCAGCAGGTGACTCAACTTCATCTCCTGGCCGGCTTCCATCCGCTGGATCGTCGACCGGTCGATGCCCGCCGTGTGGGCGAGGCTCTCCTGGGTCATGTTCTGGTTCAGCCGTCGCACACGGATGCGGTCGCCCGCGGCCCGGCGGGCATCGAGAACCCACTGGGGCTGGTCAGCTGGCACCGGACCAACGTCTTACCGACCATGATCATAAGTCAGCAGCAGATTTGAGGCACTTTACGATCATGGAATTCGTGCGACGGACCGACGTCGCCCCCACGTAGAGCAGGTGGAAGCACCGCCACTGCCACCCCCACTGGCAGCCCTGTGGTCTGGCATATGCCGCAGGGCTCCGTGTAGTGTCCAAGAATCGAACGCATGTTCGCCCTTTCGGGTGAACCGCGGCATCGGCTGCATCCGCCAGGGAAAGCGGAGAGCCGAAACCACAGACGTGCCGGTCCTCGCCACCTACGGACTAGCCCCCCCTCGGTGGCGAGGGACCGGCACTGAGGGCGGCCCCTCGCGCACGGCCGGCGTGCGCACGGGGGGCCGCCTGCTCCCCTGACGTGCAACGTTGCGGTCATCCGGTAGGAGATTTTTAGGAGACGGCATCGCGCCGCACTGGCGCGCATTGGCGTGACATTGGCGTTGCATTCACGGAGGCGCAACGGTGAACCCGAGGTGGCTACTGGCCTCTGAGCTGGTGTGTTCGCCTCGAAACCCCAGTTGCATGAGGCCCGTCCGAGGCGGCTCATACTGCAAACGTCCGCTCTTACAAGCAGGATGTCGGCGGTTCGAAACCGTCCGCGCCCACAGGTGGGAAGGACCCCGGTCGGATGACCGGGGTCCTTCCGCGTGTCAGGGCGTCTCCTCCGGGTTCCCGCGCGCGTGCTTGAGCTTCATCCGGGCGTCGACCCGGGCCGCCCCGTCGAGCTGCGACCAGAAGCGGTGGCCGCTGACGAACACCGCGAGTTCGTGTTCGCGGCGGCGCAGTTTCTCCACCTCGGCCTGTTCGTCCTCCGTCCAGCCCGGGGAGGCCGGGCGCTCGATCTTGCGCCAGCCGTTGTCGTCGCTGAAGCCGTCCAGGGGTACGACCGACCAGGGCAGCCGTCTCAGCAGGGCCGACAGCTCGGCCCGGACCTGATGCAGCTCCTCCTGACCGGCGCGAAGGTCGCTCGGAAAGTCATAGGGCGTAGCCACGGCTCAATGCTACGCCTGTTCGATTTTGGGTGGCGAGTCGCTTCGGGAGGTTCATGCGAACGGGTGTGTGGCAGGCGCTCATCGACGCGGAAATCCGGTGGTCGGGCCGCGGTCCCCGCGCCTACGTTCGGGCGCATGGTGGACGACTGTTTCGGGCATCCGCGGCTCGCCGCGGTCTACGACCCGCTCGACCCCGACCGCAGTGATCTCGACGCCTACGTCGCGATCGCCGAGGAGTCAGGGGCGCGGCGTGTGCTGGACCTCGGCTGTGGCACGGGCGTGTTCGCCCTGCTGCTGGCCGATCGGGGGATCGAGGTCGTCGGCGTCGATCCCGCCCGGGCGTCCGTCGAGGTGGCCCGGGCCAAACCGGGTGCGGACCGGGTGCGCTGGATCCACGGTGACGCGACGGCGCTTCCGCCGCTGCGGGTGGACCTCGCGACGATGACGGCGAACGTGGCGCAGGCCATCGTCGAACCGGCCGCCTGGCGGGCGACGTTGCGGGGAGCCCACGAGGCGCTGCGGCCGGGCGGGCGGCTGGTGTTCGAGACCCGTGATCCGGCCCGGCGCGCGTGGGAGGAGTGGACGCGTGAGCGGTCCCGTCGGGTGACGGAGGTTCCGGAGGCCGGGCCGGTCGAGACGTGGTTCGAGGTGCTGGACGTGCGCCTGCCGCTGGTGTCCTTCCGCACGACCTTCGTGTTCGCCGCGGACGGTCAGGTGCTGACCTCGGACTCGACGCTGCGGTTCCGGGAGCGGGGCGAGGTGGAGGCGGATCTGGTCGCGCGGGGGTTCGTGGTCGAGGAGGTGCGGGACGCGCCCGACCGGCCGGGCCGGGAGTTCGTCTTCCTCGCGCGGCGTCCGTGAGCGGGCCCGGTCCGCGCGGTTCACGGGCCGGGCCGGTTCGGGGGAGACTGGTCGCATGTGCCGCAGCATCAAGACGCTTCGTCCGCCCGTGTTGCCCGAGGAGGCGACGGAGGACGAGATCCGCGCCGCCGCGCTCCAGTACGTGCGCAAGGTGTCGGGTTTCCGGGCCCCCGCCGCGCACAACCGCGAGGTCTTCGACCGTGCCGTCGACGTGATCGCGCAGGCCACGGCCGAGCTGCTCGACGGCCTGGAGGTCAAAGGGCAGGCCGCCCGGCAGGCGGGCTGAGCCGGCTCGGTGTCAGTAGCGCTGGGCCTTGGCGATCTCGGCGGTCAGACGGGGCTCGGGAGGCTTGCGGCTGATGGCGACGGGTTCGGCGCGTTCGCCGGGTTCGAGGTCCTCGGCGCCGACGAACCGGGACTCGACGACCTTGCCGTCCGGATCGCGGAAGTCGACCTGCACGGCGTAGGACGCGGTGTGGTCCGTGCGGTTGGTGATGGCCACGACGACGGCCAGCAGATTGCCGGTGTCGGCGCGGGGCTTGCCGGTGAGGGAGACGTCGGCGGTGGCGTTGCCGCGCCCCTTGACGCCCTTGAGCCGCTCCCGTGCCGCGTCGTTGGCCCGTTTGATCTCCGCCGACACCGATGCCTCGAACGCGGAGGCGCGGGCGGAGGCCGAGGAGGCGGCGGCCGAGGCGCGTTCGCGGGCGGACGCCTCCAGGGAGGACAGGCCGGGCGCCGGTGAGCCGGAGAAGGAGGCCGTGACGGGGGGTGTCGGGGTGGGGCGGGCGGACGCGCCGCCGCCGCCGTCGCCGCCGCACGCGACGAGCCCCGTCGCGCTCAGCGCCACGAGGAGGAGTGCGGCCAGGGTGATGCGTGCGCGGGGCCGGCGGGGTGATGTCGGCGCCTTCGGCGCGCGAGCGCTCATGGGAGTCCCTTTCGGACGCGGACACATCGGCCGGGCCAGGCGGCCCTTCGATGTCACCCATCGTGCATGTGCGGGCACCTCCCGGCCACTCAGGGTCACGGACGGGGCTGCCCCAGTGCGTCCTGGGGGTGAATGCGCGATCAGGCCGGACGCCGGGAGCCCGGCCTGCTCGGCGGGAGACCGCTAGGGCCTTTCGTTTGGATCAGCCCGGCGTCGCGGGGTCTGGCACGCGCATCTGCGGCGTTGTCGTCACTCGCCGACGCTCCGCGTCGACTCCCTCCTCCGCCTTGCAGCCGCACGCACCAGACCCCGCTCGGGCACGTCACCATGTCCCGTCGGCCACAGCCAGGCTGATCCAAACGAAAGGCCCTATGCGGGGCTGCGGCGCACCAGGAACGTGGCCACGGCACCGGCGCCGAACAGCGCCGCCACGGAGACGAGCGCGGCCACCCAGGTGGCGCCCAGCCACTGGGCGCCGAGGTAGCCGAGGGCGACGCTGTAGACGGCCCAGGCGATGCCGGCGACGGCGGACCAGGGCAGGAAGTCGCGGGGGCTGCGGCGGGTGGCGCCGGCGCCGAAGGAGACCAGGGAGCGGCCGGCCGGTGCGAAGCGGGCGAGGACGACGAGGGCGCCGCCGCCACGGGACAGTGCGGCGCCGAGACGTTCCTGCGCGGAGGCGAGCCGGCGGGAGCGGGCGAGGGCGCGGTCCAGCCGGGGTCCGCCGCGCCAGGCGAGCCGGTAGGCGACGAGGTCGCCCAGGACGGAGGCCGTGGCGGCGCACAGGGTGAGGGCGAGGATGTCGGGGACGTCGTCGGGGACCTGCCCGGTCGCGGCGCCGGAGCCGGCGGCCGCCGCCGTGGCCGCGGTGATGACCAGGACGCCGCTGGGCAGGACCGGCAGGAACACGTCCAGGAGGACTGACAGCGCGACGGCCGCGTAGATCCATGGGGCCGCCGTCAGCGATCCCACGTCCCCGAGACTTTCGAGCACCGCAACTCCCCGGTTCGCCCCCGTGGCCAACCGTGCCGCGATGTCGCGGGGGAGCGGCAGGAGCGGCCTGTGTCAGCCAGACAGCGTACGCCGCTGGTGTGACATCCGGTTCATCGGGGGCTCGTGTGTTCCCCGTGGCGTGTTCACCGTCGCCGGATCGGCGGGGTCAGCGGGTGAGGTCCGTTTCCATGACCGTCCGCAGCCGTGCCGGTGCGCCGCGTCTCGCCTGGGCCTGTTCGAGCCGCAGCCGTGCCGTGCGTCCGCTGAGTGTCAGGGTCATCAGCTGGTTGCCGAACCAGGGTCCGCCGGTGCGCCGCCACTCGATCCTGGGACGCCGGGAGCGGCCGTGCCCGGCGATCCAGCCCCCGAGGCCGCGCGCGAGTCCGCTCCAGCCGAAGCGGAAGCCGAACCGGAGGGCCGCGGGGATCGCGTTGTGCACGGGGGAGCAGGTGAGCTGGAGGACCCGGGCGCGGGGGCCTTCGGCGCCGGGCCAGGTGGGTTCGGCGACGTAGGCGTGGTGGACGTCGCCGGACAGGACGCACACGGTCGCCGGGGCGTCCGGGCCGGACCCGGCTTCGGCCAGGAGGTCGGCCAGGGCGTCGAAGGACTCCGGGAAGGCCGCCCAGTGCTCCAGGTCGCCCGCGCGGCGCAGCTTCTCCCCGAATCGGGCCCAGCGCTCGCCGCGGGCGCCCCGGCACAGCGCGGCGTCCCACGCCTCGGCGTCGTGCACGAGGTGTGGCAGGAGCCAGGGCAGCGAGGTGCCGATCAGCAGGTGGTCGCAGGTCTCCGGCGCGTCGAGCGCCTGCTCGCGCAGCCAGCGCGCCTCGCCGGGGTCGAGCATCGAGCGGTCCTGTTCGTCGAGGACGCGGGCGGCCCTGGTGTCCACCATGAGCAGGCGTACGCGGCCGAAGTCGCGCCGGTAGCTCCAGCGCACGGAGGCCGGGTCGGTGTCCGCCGTGCCGGCGAAGTCGCGCAGCAGCTCGGTGCCGTCGGGGACCTCTCGGACGGCGGCGTAGAGGGGGTCGGCGGCGAGTTCGCCGGGGGGCAGGTTCCCGAGGTGCTGGTACACCCAGTACGACATGAGGCCGCCGAGCAGGCGTTCGCGCCACCACGGGGTGGCCCGCATGTCGGCGAGCCACGCGGCGGAGGTGTTCCAGTCGTCGATGACGTCGTGATCGTCGAAGATCATGCAGCTGGGCACGGTGGACAGCAGCCAGCGCACCTCGGGGTCGAGCCAGGACTCGTAGTAGAGGTAGGTGTACTCCTCGTAGTCCGCGACCTGGGCGCCGGGCGGGTCGCTCAGGTCGCGGCGGGCGGCGAGCAGGCGCTGGGTCGCCTTGGAGGTCTCGTCGGCGTACACCTGGTCGCCGACGAGGACCAGGACGTCGGGGCGTTCGCCCTGGGGTCCGGCGGCGATGTGGGCGGCCAGGGTGTCCAGCGCGTCGGGGCCGACGGGGTCCTTCCCGCCGGCTGGGGCGGCGGCCCAGCGGCAGGAGCCGAAGGCGAGGCGGACGGGGTCGCCGGGCGCGGGCGTGCGGATGACGGAGGGCGGGAAGGGGGAGCCGGGCAGCGGCCATACGGGGGTGTCGCCGAGGAACACCTCGTAGGGGTGGTCGGTGCCGGGGACGAGTCCGGTCACGGGGATCAGCGCGTAGTGGTGGTCGGCGATCTGGAAGGTGCGCGCGGTACCGGCGGACCGGCCGGCGACCCGTACCTCCGCGGTGCAGGGGCGGCTCGCCTCGACCCATACGGTCGCGGCCGAGCCGTCGGCGTACCTCAGCAGTGGACCCAGGCGCAGTTCCGCCACGTGATGCCTCCTCCGTCGCTCTGTACGGTACGGAACGACGGAGGGGGACGGACAGGCCCCCGGGATCACGGTTTCACCGGGGCCGTCGAGCGGCGGGTGCGTCAGCAGTTCGCGAGGTACGAGGTGAGGGCGGACTTCTCGGCCGAGTCGACGGAGAGGTCGTAGTAGTACTTCACCTGCACCCAGGCGCGGACGTAGGTGCAGCGGTAGGCGGTGCGGGAGGGCATCCAGGTGGCGGGGTCCTGGTCGCCCTTGGCCTGGTTGACGTTGTCGGTGACGGCGATGAGCTGGGGCCGGGTCAGGTCGTTGGCGAACGCCTGGCGCCGGGAGGTGGTCCAGGAGCCGGCGCCGGAGTCCCAGGCCTCGGCGAGCGGGACGACGTGGTCGATGTCGACGTCGGCGGCGGCGGTCCAGGTGGCGCCGTCGTAGGGGGAGTACCAGCTGCCGCTGGTGGCGGCGCAGGAGGAGTCGGTGACGACGCCCGAGCCGTCGCGCTTGAGGACGGTCTCGCGGGTGTTGCAGGCGCCCGACTGGGTGATCCAGTGCGGGAAGAGGTCGCGGTCGTAGCCGGTGCGGTTCTCGGTGGCGACGGTGAGCTGGGAGAGGTAGCCGCGCGCGGTGGCGGCGCTGACCGGGGTGGGGAGGGCGGCGGAGGCCGACGGGCCGGTGAAGAGTCCGACGGAGGCGATGACGCCGGTCAGCGCCGCGAGTATGCTGACGCGTCGACGCGCGTAGAACGTGGGCATGCGAACTCCTGGGTGGGCTGGGGGTGTTGGCGTCCGGGCACGGGAATGCTCGCGACGCCGTGTTGCGGGGAGGTGTGCGCGCGGTAAGAAGTTAGTGGCGCGTACATGACATAACAAGGTTTACGACGAAACGTTTCGCGTATGATGGGGACAGCAGAAGGGGAGTAGCTCTTCGCCGGACCGTCGACATACTGCTCAGCTCGTCTGAGCCGGCGCCCGGAGGCGGACCTCGGTCACGGGGTCGGCCAGCGAGACCTTCGGCAAGCAGTGCACGTCCGCGCCACCGGTGCGGGCGCCCCGTGCGCTGCCGTGCCGAGGTGTCGCAGCGCAGAGCGCCTTCTCGGTGGGGCAGCCCCGACCGATTGAGGACCCTTGATCAGCCTGACCGTGACGGCCGTCGTGTTCGGCGTCGTCTTCCTCGCCGAACTGCCCGACAAGACCGCGCTCGCCGGACTCGTGCTCGGCACCCGCTACCGCGCCTCGTACGTCTTCGCCGGTGTCGCCGCCGCCTTCACCGTGCATGTCGTGCTCGCCGTGGCGGCCGGCAGTGTGCTGACCCTGCTGCCCCAGCAGATCGTGCACGCCCTGACCGGCCTCCTCTTCCTGGGTGGCGCCGCCGTGCTGCTGCTGAGGAAGGACGACGGCGAGGAGGAGATCCGCAAGCCGGAGAACCAGTCCTTCTGGAAGGTGTCCGGCGCAGGCTTCATGCTCATCCTGGTCGCCGAGTTCGGGGACCTGACGCAGATCATGACCGCCAACCTCGCCGCCCGCTACGACGACCCGCTCTCCGTCGGCCTCGGCGCCGTGCTGGCGCTGTGGAGCGTGGCCGCTCTCGGGATCGTCGGCGGCAAGGCGCTGATGCGTCGCGTGCCGCTGAAGCTGATCACCAGGATCGCGGCGTTGCTGATGCTGGGCCTGGGCGTGTGGAGCCTCTACGAGGCGATCGCCTGAGCCCCGGCGGGCGTGCGTGACCCCCGAGGGGCGAGCTGAACGGCCGGTGAATGTTCCCCGGTTGCGGTGGCGCGATCGGCCCTCGGTTTTGTACCGTAGAAAAACAAAGTGGCTCCGCCCGTTTTCCCTGACCGGCGGGCGGATCCACCTTGTCCCTCCCGGGGGCCGTCCCGGCGCCCCCACGCCGCACCCCCGCTTGGAGTCGCCGATGCCGGCCGCCGCCTTTCCCACCGTGCTCACCGCCCGTGCCCTCCTGCTCGACATGGACGGCACCCTCGTCGACTCCGACGCCGTGGTGGAACGCATCTGGCGCCGCTGGGCCGACCGGCACGGGCTGGACGGCGACGAGGTGATGAAGGTCGTGCACGGACGGCAGGGCCACGCCTCGATGGCCCTGCTGCTGCCCGGCCGCCCCATGGAGCAGAACCACGCGGACAACGCGCGCATGCTCGCCGAGGAGACCGCCGACATGGACGGCGTGGTGCCGGTGCCCGGGGCGGCCGCGTTCCTGGCCTCCCTGCGCGGGCTGCCGCACGCCCTGGTCACGTCGGCCGACGTCGCGCTGTCCACCGCGCGGATGGCCGCCGCCGGCCTCGGGCTGCCGGACGTGCGGGTGACCGCCGAGTCCGTCGGCGCAGGCAAGCCCGACCCCGAGGGCTTCCTCAAGGGCGCCGCGGAACTCGGTGTCGCCCCCGCCGACTGCGTCGTCTTCGAGGACTCCGGCGCCGGCATCCAGGCCGGGCGCGCCGCGGGGATGCGGGTCGTCGGCGTCGGGCCGCGCGCCGGACTCCACCGGCCCGACGTGCTCGTCCAGGACCTGCGGCGGGTGCGCGTGGAGGCCGCCGAGGGCGGAGCGATCCGGCTCGTCGTCGGCTGACCGCGCGCGGTCAGCCGCGCGGTGTCACGGCTCGCTGGTCTCCGACTCCAGCCGCTGCCGCGTCTTCAGGTCGTACACGCCCCACTCCTCCGGCGAGATGCCCCGCGCCCACTGGTACCGGGAGACCGCGTCCTGCAGATGCTGGTCGTAGGTGCCCCGGGCGGGCCGCGTGTACAGGCGCAGCTGGGTCAGGCGCAGTTCCAGCTCGACCACCTCCGGGCCCTGCGAGCCCCGGCTGAGCACGGGCGGCTCCGGGTCGGCGGCGAGGTTCCCGTCCGCGGGCGCGCTGCTCGCGGCCGGGCTGGGGCTCCGCGACGGCTCCGCCGAGGGCGACGGCGTCGGGGAGGCACCCGACGCGGAGGGCGACGGCGACTTAGTCGGGCTGCCGGACGGGGACGCGGACACCGACGCCGACGCCGGCGGAGCGGTGGTGCTCGCGCCCGGCGCCCGCGTCGTCTCCGGGGTGCCGGCCGACGGGGCCGGTACGCCCGCTCGGACGTCCTTCGGCTGCGCCTCGTCCCGGGACGGGGCGTCGTACGCGAACAGCCCGCTCGCCAGGCCCGCCGCCGCGACCACGGCGACGACCGCGCCGCCCGCGCCGAGCAGGACGGTACGCCGGCGCCGCCCGCCCGCCGCCGTCCCCGGGGTGCCGCCGTCCACCACCCGGAGGGTGGCGGTGGCCGGGTCGAACAGGCTCAGGTCCTGGGCGCTCGGCGCGCTCGCCCCGGGCGCCAGCGGTGTGGGCAGCGCGGACGCCGGCGCGGCAGGCGCCGACACAGCGCGCAGCGCCATCGTCTCCCCGTCGTCCGGCGGGCCCGCGCCCTCCAACTCCACGTATGGGCGTATGCGCAGCGGATCGAAGTCCTCCGCCGCTGCCGCCTCGGCCGTACGCGCCTCACGCAGCGCGTCCGACACATCCTGGGCGCAGCCGCACGCCGGGGTGCGGTCGGCCGCCCTCGCCGTCCCGCACCGCGGGCACGCCCGGCCGTCCGGGCGCTGTGTGCTCCCGGTCCCCTCGGTTCCCCTCGGCTCCGTCACGTGTCGGTCCCTCCCCTCGCGAACTCCCCAGATTATGCAGACGCTCTCCACGGCTTCTTCGCATACCCCCGGAAGACCCGTTCCCCGGAGGGCTCAACAGGCCATAACGGGATACAGCGATCACGATGGAGGGGAAACGAGACGGTCGGGAGGTCTTCATGGCCGGGGATGCGCACGGCGGAGCGGGGGATGTGCGTGACACGCAGGCCCCGACGAGGCGGGCCGAGCCGCACGAGAACGTGTCGGGCAACGTCCTCGTCTCCATCGGCGCGCTGCTCCTCGGCATGCTGCTCGCCGCGCTCGACCAGACCATCGTGTCGACCGCCCTGCCGACCATCGTCAGCGACCTCGGCGGTCTGGAGCACCTGTCCTGGGTCGTGACGGCCTATCTGCTGGCGTCCACGGCCGCCACCCCGCTGTGGGGAAAGCTCGGCGACCAGTACGGACGCAAACGGCTGTACCAGATCGCGATCGTCATCTTCCTCGTCGGCTCCGCTCTGTGCGGCATGGCGCAGGACATGACCCAGCTCATCGCCTTCCGCGCCCTGCAGGGCCTGGGCGGCGGCGGCCTGATCGTGCTGTCCATGGCGATCGTCGGGGACGTCGTCCCGCCCCGGGAACGCGGCCGCTACCAGGGGTGGTTCGGGGCGGTCTTCGGCGCCACCAGCGTCCTCGGGCCGCTGCTCGGCGGCGTGTTCACCGAGCATCTGAGCTGGCGGTGGGTGTTCTACGTCAACCTCCCCGTCGGCGTCGTCGCGCTCGCCGTCATCGCCCTCGTGCTGCACATCCCGCGCCGGAGGACCAAGCACGTCATCGACTACCTCGGCACCCTCCTGATCGCCGCCGTCGCCACCGGCCTGGTGCTGGTGGCGTCCCTCGGCGGGACGACCTGGGCGTGGGGCTCGGCGCAGATCGTGGGGCTCGCGGTGGCCTCCGTCGTGCTCGGGCTCGTCTTCGTCGCCGTGGAGCGGGCGGCCGCCGAACCCGTGCTGCCGCTCAAGCTGTTCCGGGTGCGCACGTTCACGCTGTCCGCCGTCATCAGCTTCATCGTCGGCTTCGCCATGTTCGGCGCGATGACCTACCTGCCGACGTTCCTCCAGGTCGTCCAGGGCATCAGCCCCACCCTGTCCGGGGTGCACATGCTCCCGATGGTCGCCGGCATGCTGCTGTCGTCCACCGGGTCCGGGCAGATCGTCAGCCGCACCGGCCGCTGGAAGGTCTTCCCGATCGCCGGCACCGGGGTCACCGCCCTCGGGCTGCTGCTCCTGCACCAGCTCGACACCGGCACCTCCACCGCCGTGATGAGCGTGTACTTCTTCGTCTTCGGGCTCGGCCTCGGCCTGGTGATGCAGGTCCTCGTGCTGATCGTGCAGAACGCCGTCCCCTACGAGGACCTCGGCGTCGCCACCTCGGGCGCCACGTTCTTCCGCTCCATCGGCGCCTCGTTCGGCGTGGCCATCTTCGGCACCGTCTTCGCGAACCGGCTCGACGACCTCCTCGCGGACGCCTTCCGCGGGGTGGAACTGCCGCCCGGCGCCTCCCCCGAAGCTCTGGAGTCCGACCCGCGCGGCATCGCCGAACTGCCCGCCGCCCTGCGCCCGGCGGCGCTCGACGCGTACGCGACGGCCATCACCGACGTGTTCCTGTACGCCGTCCCGGTGGCCCTGCTGGGCTTCCTGCTGGCCTGGTTCCTGCGCGAGGACAAGCTGCGCGGATCGGTGACCGCCCCCGACGTCACCGAGACACTGGCCAGCAACCCGGTCGAGCGCTCCTCGTACGACGAGGTGTGCCGGGCGCTGTCGGTGCTCGGCACCCGTGAGGGCCGCCGGCAGATCTACGCGACCATCACCGAGCGGGCCGGGTACGACCTGCTGCCCGCGGCGAGCTGGCTGCTGCTGCGGATCAAGCGGTACGGCTGGGTCGAGCCGGCCGTCCTCACCGATCGCGCCTCCGTGCCGCTGCGGGTCGTCCTGGACGCCGCCCGGCAGGTGGAGGAACGCGGGCTGGCCGTCCGCGAAGGGGTGGACCTCGTGCTCACCGACCGGGGCCGCGAGGTCGCCGAGCACCTGGCCCGCGTCCGCGAGGAGTCGCTGGCCGTACTGCTGGGGGACTGGTGGGGCCCCGACCGGCCCACCGACCTCGTGCAGCTGGTGAAGGAGCTCAACTCCGAGCTGTGCGGCTGCGACCGGGAGCAGCCGCACGACGGGGCGCGGCCCGCCGAGGCGTGAGGCGCGGCGGACGTCAGGCCAGCGCCTTGGCGAACCAGTGCTCGGCGTACTCGTCGTCGTTGTGCGGGGCGGTCTCCGCGTAGCCGAGCCGGGCGTACAGGGCACGGGCCTCCACCAGGTCGTGCCGGGTGTCGAGGACCACGCGGGCGGCCCCCAGGGTCCGCGCCGCGTCCTCGGCGGCCCGCACCAGCACCGGTCCGCCGCCCCGGCCGCGCAGCGCGTCGCGGACGAACACCCGCGTCAGCTCGGCCGTCCCGGCGTCCAGCAGCCGCACACCCGCCGTGCCGGACGGCTCACCCGCCCACCGGGCCACCAGCAACGTGCCGCGCGGGGGCCGCAGTTCGTCCCAGGTGGGTGCGGCGATCTCCCGCTCCAGCTCCGCCGGGTCGGTACGCCGCCCCTCGTGCAGCAGGTACCAGCGGTCGCTGACCTCCGTGTAGTACGCCCGCCAGAGCGCCATGGCGGCGGGGGAGCAGGGGGGTTCGGGGGCGACGGTCCAGGACATGGCCGCCATCGTGACACCGGGGACCGGACGGTGGCACCTGGTTTGTGCGGAGCCGACGGCTCCCCGGAGCGGGCGGATGAAAGCCGCCCACCGTGAACTTCCGTGCGCCGTATGCGCCGTAGCCGTTTGAGACGCCTTTTACCGGCAACACGACGTCCATGTCAACTGGCGTGATGATTCTGATCGTGATCGCGGTCGTCGTCGTCCTCGGCGTGGCCGCCCTGGCCCTGCGCACCCGTGGTGCCCAGGGCAGCCGGGGCCTGAAGCGGCGCTTCGGGCCCGAATACGAACGGGCCGTGGCCCGCCACGACGGGGACACCAAGGCGGCCGAGCACGAGCTCGCCCAACTCGTCGAGCGGCACGGCGGGCTGAAGAAGCGCGCCCTGGACCCGGCCGACGCCGAGCGCTTCGAGACGCGCTGGGCGGCGGCCCAGGAGCACTTCGTCGACGCGCCCCGCGAGGCGGTCGCGGAGGCCGAGCGGCTGCTCGCCGAGGCGGCGGCGGCCCGCGGCTTCCCGGCCGGCGACCGGTACGAGGAGCAGCTGGAGGCGCTCGCCGTGCACCACGCTCCCCATGTGCAGGGCTACCGGCATCTGCACCACGTCGCCCGCAACGGGTCCGACACGGAGGAGATGCGCGCGGCCCTGCTGGAGGGACGCAGCCTGTTCGAGGAACTCGTCGGAGGGTCCCGCCGGACCTCCGAGCGCACGCACGCGGGGAGGAGCTGAGGCAGATGAAGGACGTCACCGACACCGACGCACGCGAGGACGCCCGGACCGGGACCGGCACGGACCGGTGGCCCACCACGCCTGAGGACAAACGGAGCGGCCCGCACGACGGCACCGCGGCCGAGGCCGCCGGCCTGCGCGACACCCGCGAGGCCGGCACCCCGGGCACCGGTTCCCCCGACGGGACGGCACGCGGGACCGACGGCACGCACGAAAGCCGTGACACGCACGAGACGCACGGCACCCACGAGACGCACGGCGTCCACGGGACTCACGACGGCCACGACACCACCGGCCACGGCACCAGCGGCCACGACACCACCGGCCACGGCATCAGTGACCACGGCACCAGGGGCTACGACACCACCGGCCACGACACCACCGGCCACGGCACCAGTGGCGCGGCCACCCCGCACACCGCCCTCCTGCCGCACGACGAGCGCGACCGGCTGGAGCTGCGCGTGCGGGACGCCGTGACTCACTTCGTCGACCGGCCGCAGGCCGCCGTCGAGGAGGCCGACGGCGCCGTCGAGGACCTGCTCGGCCGGCTCACCGAGGCCCTGACCGAGCGGCGCCGCACCCTGCGCAGGTCCTGGCAGGACTCCGACGGGGCCGCCGACACCGAGCAGCTCCGTCTGGCGCTGCGCGACTACCGCGAGCTGGCCGAACGGCTCCTACACGTCTGACGCACCCGTCCCGTCCGCCGCCCGGCGTCCCTCCCGGCGCAGCCGCCACTCCCGTACGACCTCGTCGACGTCGTACGGCCGGCGGCCCAGGGGAGGGCCGGGCGGCGGCTTCAGCAGCATGTCGCGGATCTTGACGTTCACGTCCGTGATGATCTTCCGGGCGGCGCGCTCCGTGGGCGCCGCGTACGCCGCTGCCAGAGCGTCCTCGGCCTCCTTGCGCAGCGCCAGCGCCGGGGGCAGCACCGACAGGCCCTCGCGGGCCATCTTCCGCTTGACCCACCACAGTTCGTCGTACGGCGCTTCCAGTTCGCGCGGCAGCGGCCGGCCGGCACCGGGCAGACGGTCGAAGTCGCCGCGCCCCTGAGCCTCGCTGATCTGGTGGTCGACCCAGGACTCGAACGGCACCCCGGGAGGCTTTCGCTCGGTCATGAGTTCATTGTGCCGGACACGACCGCGCCGGGCGATTTATCATGCGGCGTCGATGGTCGAACCGGCCGTCGGGCAAGGACGTTTCAGAAGGAGCGCACGTGCTCGAACTCACCATGGCCGCCGTGTCCGCGGCGGACGAGGGCGCCACGGCCGGCATGCTCATGGCCGACGCGCCCAGCGAGCCGGGCGCCGTGCTCCGGGTCGGCCGGGACCGGTCCGTGTGCCGGCTGGCGACCCCCGACGACTGGCTGTTCGTCTCGCGTGTCCACCTGGAGTTCCAGTGCGCCGCCGACGGCAGCTGGCACGTGACCTGGCTGCGCGGCTCGCAGGCCGACCCGTCCTCCGAGGTGCGGCTGACCGTCGCCGGCCAGGTCCATCCCATCGGGTACGGCCAGACGGTGTCGCTGCCCAGGGGCGGCAGCGGTGAGATCGTCGTCCACGACCGCACCGCCCCGCGCAGCGTCAACGTCGGCTTCTACCACGAGGGCTGAACCGGCCCGGCCCGGTCAGGCCCGCACCCGGGCCAGCACGAACCCGTCGTAGCCCTTGGCGCCCACCGTCTGCACCGCCGTGCCGCTCAACCGGGGGTGCCGGCCGATCAGTTCCACCGCTGCCCGGGTGCCCCGTACGTCCGGCGCGTCGCTGTCCGCGTCCAGGACGGCGCCGCCCCGCACCACGTTGTCCACGACGATCAGGCTGCCCGTGCTGGTGAGCCGCAGCGCCCACTCCACGTAGTGCGCGTTGTTGGCCTTGTCGGCGTCGATGAACACCAGGTCGAACGGCGCGGGGTTCTCGTCGGCCAGTTTGGGCAGCGACTCCAGGGCCGGGCCGACCCGCACCTGCACGATCCGGTCCAGGCCCGCCCGCGCCAGGTTGCGGGTGGCGACCTCGGCGTGCCGGGCGTCGTACTCCAGCGTGACCAGCCGGCCGTCGGCGGGCAGCGCGCGGGCCAGCCAGATCGTGGAGTACCCGCCGAGCGTGCCGATCTCCAGGATGTTGCGGGCGCCCTGGATCTCGGCGAGGAGCCGCAGCAGCTTCCCCTGGGGCGCGGTGACATTGATGCTCGGCAGACCCGCCGCGTCGCTCTCGCGCCGGGCCGCCTCCAGGGCGTCGTCCTCCCGGGCGAGCTGCTCGGTGAAGTACGCGTCGACATCGCCCCAGACCTGAGACTCGCTCATCGCATTGCCTTTCGGACGGCCGGCCGGGTGTTCCGGCCGGATCGCGGCTGACGTTCCAGGATCCCCCGGTGACCCGGCGGCCGGGGCCCACCCGCCCGCCGCGTCACCGGAGGCGAACGGGCGGACCGCCGACTATGGTCACGGAAAAAGGCGAAGATGTCAGGCGAAACAGGCTGTGCCTGCGTCTCCCCGGAGGACGGTACGAGCCGTCCTGCGTTTCGAAGATTCCCCGTCGAACAGGCGGGGCGCATCGGGGCGGGAGGCCGACGAGGCGTGGCGAAGGCGGAGCACCGAGGGCGACCGGCCGAGGCAGCCGGCGCCACGGCGGCCGGAACCGTCCAGGCACGCGTGCGGGCCGTCCGGCTCGGCCTGTGGCTCATCGCCGCGTTCCTCGGCGTCCGCCAGGTGGCCGCCGTCCTCGCCACCCCGCGCGGCGAGCGGCTGACCGACCTGGAGATCTGGGTCGGCCCGGCCGGCGTCCTGCACCTCAAGGGCTCGCTGTACGACTCCGAGCGGTTCACCGGCACCCCGTTCGGCGGACTCGTCCTCAAGCCGCTGACCCGTGCCGCCGAGGAGGCGCTCGGCTGGGGCTGGACCTTCGGCACCCTCCTGCTCGTCGTCGCCCTCGGGCTGGTGGCCGCCCGCGCCCTGCCACCGCCGGTCGGCCGGCGCACCTCGGTGCTGGCCGCGCCCGTCGCGATCAGCCTGCTGACGGTGTCGCTGCCGGTGCGCAACGCCCTCCACCTGGGCCAGACCAGCATCATCCCGGTCCTGCTCGTCCTCCTCGGGTGCTTCGCCGTGCGCGGGGAGCGGTTCAGCGGGGTCCTCATCGGCCTCGCGGCCGCCCTCCAGCCGACCCTGCTGCTGTTCACGCCCCTGCTGTGGTGCACCGGCCGGCGGCGGGCCGCCCTGTCCACGGGGGCCGTGTTCACCGGGTGCACACTGCTGGCCTGGGCGGCGATGCCCCGTGACTCGGCCACCTACTGGGTCCGCCATGCCGCCGGCCTCGGCCTGGGCGGGCCCGCCGACGGCCTCGCCAACCAGTCCCTGCACGGCGCCCTGCTCCGGTTCGGCCTGACCGGGCCCCTGGAGATCGCCCTCCTGCTGGTCCTCTGCGCCGCCGTCGCCGTGCTCGCGCTGCGCCGCGCCGTGCGCTACGCCCGCGACGGCCAGCTCCTGCTCGCCGTCGCCGTCACCGGCTGCGCGGTGATCGCCGTGTCGCCCACCGCCTGGCAGCACCAGCTGCTGTGGGTGCTGCTCACGGTCGTCGGCCGCGTCGGCCGGCGGGCCGGCGACCGGTACGCGTGGCCGGTCGCGATCGTGCTGGTCATGACGCTGCCGGCGGCCACTCTGGTGCCGGACAAGGTGGTCCTCCAGCCGCTGCGCGCCGACCTCGTGCTGTGCGCCGCGCTCGCCACGGCCGTCGTCGTGCCGTTCCTGCCGCGCACCTCGCCGTACTGGCGGACGCCGGTGCCGACGCGGTACGCCGACCCGGTCCCGTCCCGGTTCCGGCGCATTCCGGTGGTGTCCTTCCTGCGCCGGGTGGTCAGCCGGCCCAACCTCCTCTTCGAGCTCGTGCTGATCCGGGTCACCTACTCCGCCTACGCGCAGATCCGCCTCGCCATGGCAGGCCCCTCCTCCGCGTCGGGCCGGGCCACCGCCGAGGAGCACGGGGCGCAGATCCTGTCCGTGGAACGCGCGCTGGGCATCGACATCGAGCGCCGGGCCAACCACGCCGTCGTCGCGGCCGGCGGCCTGCGGGACTTCTTCGACTTCTACTACGAGTCGTTCCACTTCGGTGTGCCGCTGGTGATCCTGGGCCTGCTGTACTGGCGGCGGCCCGTCGACTACCGCTGGGCCCGCACCGCGATCGGCTTCGCGACGCTCTTCGCCCTGGTCGGCTTCTGGCTCTACCCGCTCGCGCCGCCCCGGCTGATGCCGGGCCTCGGCGTCGTCGACACGGTCAACGGACCGCAGGACTTCACGCAGCCCGACTACGGCACGCTCACCGAGCTCACCAACCAGTACGCGGCGATGCCGTCCCTGCACTTCGGCTGGTCGCTGTGGTGCGGTGCGGTCGTCGCCGTGCTCGCCCCGGGACGGTGGACGAAGGCGCTCGGGCTGCTGCACCCACTGCTCACGGCGACCGCGATCGTCGTCACCGGCAACCACTGGGTGCTGGACGCGGTGGGCGGCGCGCTGGTCGTGGCGGCGGGCTTCGGGGTGACGTACGTGTTCCAGGGCCCGCGCGCCCGGAGCGTCACCTCGGGGGAGAGGCGGCCCCGCAGCGATCCGCGGGCCGGGGTGAGGGACCGTACTCCGAGCTGATCCGGTACTCGCCGGGAGCAAAGACCGTCAGCCGGGTGAACTCGCCGCTCGGCGCCAGGCATCCGGCGCCGTCGACCCGCAGCCACGGCGAGTGGGCGACGCGCACGGTGGCGCTGCCCGCCCGCGGCATCCGTACGACGAGGTCGGCGCCGGACGTGGAGACGACCCGTCCGGGCGCGGAGACCAGCGGCACGGCGTCCCGCACCCGGAACACCCGCCAGTGCGCGTCCCGCCACACCGGCTCCAGCCAGTCGGGCCGGTCCTCGCGTATCAGGCGGGCCTCCTCCTCGGCGTAGCCGTCCGGCTTGCCCAGCGGCAGCACCACGAAGCCGACGGCCCAGCGGTCAAGCCAGGCCCGGTAGGTGCCGGCCGAGAAGGAGCCGTCGTAGAACAGCCGGGCCCGCTCCACGTCGAGCTGCCGGTTCCAGCCGCGGGCCATGTTGACGTACGGGGCGAGTCCGCTGGCCTCGCGGTGGTTGCGGGCCGGCACGACCTCGACGCGGGTGCGGCCGGCGCCCAGGTCCTCCAGCGCCCGCACCACCCCGTGCGTCTCGGCGGCCCAGGCGGGCACCCTCGTCGACACGTACAGGTCGTCGCCGGTCTTCTTGCCGACCCAGCCGACGGACAGCACCAGCAGGCCGACCAGGGTCCTGCGGCGCCATCCGGCGAGTTCGGGGCGGGCCAGCAGCACGGCGAGCAGCGCGGCGGGCGCGAACAGCTCGGCGAACCGCTCGACGTTCGTGCCGACCGGCGACGGGACGAGATACGTCACGACGGTCCCGGCGGCGTACACGGCACCGCTCCAGCGGGCGACCCGCCAGTCGCGCGGCGCGAACGCGGTGACGGCCAGGCCCAGCACGAACGGCGGCCATATCCGGTCGGCGAACATCAGCTGCTCGCCCTGGAAGGGGAACAGCAGGGTCGTCGCCCCCACGGTGACGGCGGGCGGGAGCAGCAGGGCGAGGGCGCGCGGGCGGTCCCGGGCGAGCAGGAAGCCGGCGCCGACGACGGCCAGGAAGAGCCCGGCCACGGGGCTCGCCGTCGTCGCGAGGGCGGCGAGGACGGCGGCGAGGACGACCCGCCGGCGCCGGGTCAGCAGCAGACAGGCGCCGAGCCCGAAGGCCACGCCCAGCGCGAACGTGGTGCGGCCCGAGGCCACGTTGCACCACAGGGCGAACGCGGCGAGGAGAGCCGGGCCCTCGGTGCGGCGCAGGCCCTCGACCCGGGTGAGCAGCACCGCGGCCAGCCAGGTCGCCACGACCCCGGAGACGACCGTGACGGCCCGGACGCCGACCGCGGACATCAGGTACGGGGAGATGAGGCTGTAGTTGGCGGTGTGGGTGCCGCCGTACCAGAACAGGTTGTAGGCCGACCCGGCGTGCCGGGCCGTGAACCCGGCCCAGGCGTACTGGGCGGCCAGGTCCCCGCCGCCGGTGGCGAGGAAGCCCCACCACAGCGCGTAGAGCGGGAGGACGGGCAGGGTCGCGGTCAGCGGGACGCGGTGACGGTCCCGGAACCGGAGCAGCCACGGCGGGAGCGCGGGCGGCGCGGGCGCGGGGCCGGCGGGACGCGTGCGGCTGCTGACGAGTTCGGTCTCAGGCACGTGTTCGTAGACGCCGGACCGGGTGGGAACGTTCACCGGCGTCCCGGCGTGAGCCGCCGGGACGGGGTGCCTACAGGCGCTGGATGATGGTGCCGGTGGCCAGGCCGCCGCCCGCGCACATCGTGATCAGGGCGAACTCCTGGTCCGCGCGCTCCAGTTCGTGCAGGGCGGTGGTGATCAGGCGGGCCCCGGTGGCGCCCACGGGGTGGCCGAGCGCGATCCCGCCGCCGTTGACGTTGACCTTCTCCAGGTCCTGCTCGAAGACCCGCGTCCAGCTCAGCACCACCGACGCGAACGCCTCGTTGATCTCGACGAGGTCGATGTCCCTCAGCGTCATCCCGGCCTTGCCCAGCACGGCCCGGGTGGCGTCGATCGGCCCGTCGAGGTGGAAGTGCGGGTCGGAGCCCACCAGCGCCTGCGCCACGATCCGGGCCCGCGGCCGCAGCTTCAGGGCGCGGGCCATCCGCCTGGACGCCCACAGCAGCGCCGCCGCGCCGTCGCTGATCTGCGAGGAGTTGCCCGCGGTGTGGACCGCCCGCGGCATGACCGGCTTGAGCCGGGACAGCGCCTCCGGGGACGTGTCGCGCAGCCCCTCGTCCCGGTCGACGAGCCGCCACATGCCCTGGCCGGCGTGCTGCTCCTCCTCGGTCGTCGGGACCTGCACCGCGAACGTCTCCCGCTTGAAGCGCTCCTCCGCCCAGGCCGTGGCGGCCCGTTGCTGCGACAGCAGGCCGAGCGCGTCGACGTCCCGCCGGGTCAGTCCGCGGTGCCGGGCGATGCGCTCCGCCGCCTCGAACTGGTTGGGCAGGTCGACGTTCCACTCGTCGGGGAACGGCTTGCCCGGCCCGTTCTTGGAGCCCGACCCCAGCGGCACCCGCGACATCGCCTCCACGCCGCAGCTGATCCCGACGTCGATGACCCCGGCGGCGATCATGTTCGCCGTCAGGTGGGCCGCCTGCTGCGAGGAACCGCACTGGCAGTCGACGGTCGTCGCCGCCGTCTCGTACGGCAGGCCCATGGTCAGCCAGGCCGTCCGCGCGGGGTTCATGGACTGCTCGCCGGCGTGGGTCACGGTGCCGCCGACGATCTGCTCGACGCAGTCGGCGGGGATCCGGGTACGGCCCAGGAGTTCGCGGTAGGTCTCGCCCAGCAGATAGGCGGGGTGGAGGTTGGCGAGCGCGCCGCCGCGCTTGCCGATGGGGGTGCGCACTGCTTCGACGATGACGGGTTCGGCAGCCATGGGTGCGGGTCCTCTCGGCTCTCCTCCGGAACTAGTACGTGTTCTAGTTCTCCCCGCAGTCTGCTGACGTGCGGTCCGTCACCGCAAGGGTCTTGCAGCCCCCGAAGTCGCGATCCGCGCGAATTCCGGCCCTGATTTGGTCTGTCGTGCCCCTTGCCACTTGTAGAACCCGTTACTACCTTCGCCGCGACCATGTTCTGATGGACCGTCAGACGGCTGGAGCCGCCGATGCCCTGCCCAGCGCTTCCCGACGGGTTCGACTTCACCGATCCCGATGTGCTGCACCACCGCGTGCCCCTCCCCGAGTTCGCCGCGCTGCGCCGGGCCGAACCGGTCCGCTGGATCGCGCAGCGGGGGAACGCCGCCGGGTTCCAGGACGGCGGCTACTGGGCCGTGACCCGGCACGCCGACGTCAAGTACGTGTCGACGCACCCCGAGCTGTTCTCCTCGTCCGTCAACACCGCGATCATCCGCTTCAACGAGCACATCGAGCGCGACGCCATCGACGCCCAGCGGCTGATCCTCCTCAACATGGACCCGCCCGAGCACACCCGGGTTCGCCAGATCGTGCAGCGGATGTTCACCCCGCGCGCCATCCGCGCCCTGGAGGACCGCCTGCGCGCCCGGGCCCGGGCCATCGCCGCCGGCGCCCGCGGGCACACCGGCACCTTCGACTTCGTCACCGAGGTCGCCTGCGAACTGCCCCTGCAGGCCATCGCCGAGCTCATCGGCGTCCCGCAGGAGGACCGGACGAAGATCTTCGACTGGTCCAACAAGATGATCGCCTACGACGACCCCGAGTACGCCATCACCGAGGAGGTCGGGCAGGAGTCGGCCACCGAGATCATCGCCTACGCGATGAACATGGCCGCCGACCGCAAGCGGTGCCCGGCGAAGGACCTCGTCACCACGCTGGTGGCGGCCGAGGACGAGGGCAGCCTGCGCCCCGACGAGTTCGGCTTCTTCGTGCTGATGCTCGCCGTGGCGGGCAACGAGACCACCCGCAACGCCATCACCCACGGCATGCACGCCTTCCTCACCCACCCCGCGCAGTGGGAGCTGTTCAAACGGGAGCGCCCGCCCACGGCCGCCGAGGAGATCGTCCGCTGGGCGACCCCGGTGGTGGCCTTCCAGCGCACCGCCACCCAGGACACCGAGCTGGGCGGGCAGCGGGTGCGCAAGGGGGAGCGGGTCGGCCTCTTCTACTCCTCGGCCAACCACGACCCCGAGGTCTTCGACGACCCGGACGTCTTCGACATCACCCGCGACCCCAACCCCCACCTCGGCTTCGGCGGCGGCGGACCGCACTACTGCCTGGGCAAGTCCCTGGCGGTCCTGGAGATCGACCTGATCTTCGACGCGGTGGCCGACGCGATGCCCGGCCTCGCCCTCGCCGGGGACCCGCGCCGGCTGCGCTCGGCGTGGATCAACGGGGTGAAGGAGCTGCGGGTCGGCGTCGGCTGACGGGCGAAAGCGGCGACCCGGGGATCGGGGGTCGCCGCTTTCGGTACATGGGCCGGCCGGATCAGTACCAGCCGTTGGACTGCCAGAAGCCCCAGGCGCCGCACGGGCTGCCGTAGCGGTCCTTCATGTAGTCGAGGCCCCACTTGATCTGGGTGGCCGGGTTGGTCTTCCAGTCCGAGCCCGCCGCGGCCATCTTGTTGCCCGGCAGTGCCTGGACCAGGCCGTAGGCGCCGGAGGAGGAGTTGGTGGCGCGCGGGTTCCAGTCGCTCTCGTGGTCGACGATCTTGGAGAAGCACCGGAACTGCCCCGAGTCCGCGATCATCTTCTTCGCGACCCGCTGGGCCGAGGAGGCGTCGCTCGTCGCGGCCTGGGCGGGGGCCGAGGCGAGCAGGGTGCCGGCCGCGGCGGCTGCCAGGACCGTACCGGCGAGGGCCTTCTTCGGGGCGGAGAAGCGGCGGAAGGCGGAGGCGGCGGACACAGAGGGCCTTTCGTTCGGGGACGGGGGTCGCGGGCGTGCCGGACGCGGGGTGCCGGCCCGGCATGCGTCGGCGCCGAGGCCCTGAGGGCACGCCGGCGCCGTGCAACGTCCTCCACGAAAACAGGCGCGGAGGATGTCCGCAATGAGCCCATTTGCTAGTTGTGGCCGTATGTCGGGGGTGGGGTGCCCCTGTGACGGGGATCTCAATGCGCAGGTCAGAGGCCCTTTTGGTGCAGCCATGACAGTCCTGCGGTCCACTAGGGCGCATCGTAGGTGACGGGCGTCATGTGGGGTGGTTCACCGTGGCGCTGACGCCCCGCGCACAAGCGCTCACGGTCCGGGCGCGTCGAACGTGACCGGGCTCTCGAAGGCCGCCCGCCGTGTCGCCCGGCGCAGCGCCTTCAGCACCGCCGGACCCAGCATGACCGTGAGCACCACGGTCACGATCGCCCGCCCGAGGTCCCAGCCGAGCGAGGTGGCCACGCAGTAGGCGGCGAACCGGGCCAGATTGGCGAGGGGCCCCAGTTCCGGCGCCGGGGAGATCGTCGAGGTGTCCCGCGGCAGATACGGCCAGCCCGCCATGTTCATCACCGTGCCGTAGGCGAAGGCGGCGAGGAAGCCGTACCCCGCCAGCAGCGCCACCTCCGCACGGCCCCGCAACCGCTCCGCCCCCGGCAGCAGCCCCGCCCCCATGGTGAACCAGCCCATCGACAGCATCTGGAACGGCAGCCACGGCCCCACCCCGCCCGTGAGCAGGGCGGACGCGAACATCGTCACCGCGCCCAGGACGAAGCCGAAGCCCGGTCCCAGCACCCGTCCGCTGAGCACCATCAGGAAGAACATCGGCTCCAGCCCGGCCGTCCCCGCGCCGATCGGGCGCAGCGCGGCACCCGTCGCCGCGAGCACGCCGAGCATCGCCACCGCCTTCGGGCCGAGCCCGGACTCCGAGATCGTCGCCGCCACGACCGCGACCAGAAGCATCAGCAGCCCCGTGAACAGCCAGGGCGCGTCCTGCGCGTGGGCGTTCACCTGGGAGGCCGGCACGGCCAGGAACGGCCACCCGAGCGCGGCGGCCCCCACCGCGCCGACCAGCACGAGGGCCGCCACGGACCGGGGTCCCAGCCGGACGGGGCGGGTCCGCCGCCCGGTGCCGCTCATGACAGGGCCTTCCGGACCTGGGTGACGGTCAGCCACCGCCGCGGGGCGAGGATCTTGGTGACCTGCGGGGCGAAGGACGGGGAGGAGACGACCACCTCGGCGGTGGGACCGTCGGCGATCACCTCGCCCTCCGCGAGCAGCACCACCCGGTGGGCCAACTCCGCCGCCAGCTCCACGTCGTGCGTGGCCAGCACGATGGCGTGCCCCTGCCCGGCGAGCTCCCGCAGCAGGGCGACGAGGTGCGCCTTCGCCGCGTAGTCCAGCCCCCGGGTCGGCTCGTCCAGCAGGAGCAGCGGCGGACGGGCCGTGAGGACGACGGCCAGCGCGAGCGTCAGCCGCTGGCCCTCGGAGAGGTCCCGGGGGTGGATGTCGTCGGGGACGCCCGGCAGCAGCGTGAACAGCAGCGCCCGGCAGGTGCCCGCCTCGGCCCCCGCGTCGGCGTCGGCGGCCGCGCACTCGCCGGCGACCGTGTCCGCGTACAGCAGGTCGCGGGGTTCCTGCGGAACGAGGCCGACGCGGCGGACCAGGTCGCGCGGCGGTGTGCGGTGCGGCACGGACCCGCCGGTCAGCACGGTCCCGGACGACGGAGTCACCAGGCCCACGAGGGCGTTGAGCAGGGTGGACTTCCCGGCGCCGTTGCGGCCCATGAGGGCGACCGCCTCACCGGGGGAGACCGTGAGGTCCACCCGCCGCAGCGCCCGGACCCGGTCCCGGGTCACGGCGAGCGCCCTCACCTCGGCCGCGTACGGGGAGGCGGGGGCCGCCTCCGCCGCGGCGCGGGAGCGGCCGAACCAGCGCCGGGCCGGGGTACGGGCCGGCGGCGGGGCCTGGACCCCGGAGCGCGCGGGTCCGGGCAGGACGTCGTGGTCGCCGAGGCGCTGCCGCAGGTCCGCCGCCCGGCGCCGGGCGTCCCGGACCGTCAGCGGGAGCGGGGTCCAGCCCGCCAGCCGGCCCAGGGCCACCACCGGCGGGTACACCGGGGACGTCGCCATGATCTCCGCCGGGTCGCCGAGGACCGGCGGTTCGCCCGGCGCGGGGAGCAGGACGACACGGTCCGCGTACTGCACGACGCGTTCCAGCCGGTGCTCGGCCATCAGGACCGTCGTGCCCAGGTCGTGGACCAGACGCTGCAGGACGGCCAGGACCTCCTCGGCGGCGGCCGGGTCCAGCGCCGACGTCGGCTCGTCCAGCACCAGCACCCTCGGGTGCGGGGTGAGGACCGAGCCGATCGCGACGCGCTGCCGCTGCCCGCCGGACAGGGTGGCGATGGACCGGTCGCGCAGATCGGCCAGGCCCAGCAGGTCCAGCGTCTCCTCGACCCGGCGGCGCATGACGTCCGGGGCCAGGCCCAGCGACTCCATGCCGTAGGCCAGCTCCTCCTCGACGGTGTCGGTCACGAAGTGGGAGAGCGGGTCCTGGCCCACCGTGCCCACCACGTCGGCGAGTTCACGCGGCTTGTGGGTGCGGGTGTCCCGCCCGGCCACCGTGACCCGGCCGCGCAGGGTGCCGCCGGTGAAGTGCGGCACGAGCCCGCTGACCGCGTTCAGCACGGTCGACTTGCCGACCCCCGACGGCCCGACGAGCAGCACCAGCTCACCCTCGGGCACCTCGAAGTCCACCCCGTTCACGGTGGGTCCGGCGGCACCGTCGTAGGTCACGGAGACGTTCTCGAAGCGGATCACGACGGCTCCTTGCGGGCGGCACCGCGCGGCGCCGGCTTCCTCGGTGCGGGACTGACGAAGGCCGGGAGCAGCCCGAGCAGGACGGCGGCCGCCGGCCACAGCGGAAGGGCGGGCGCGACCAGCGGCACCACACCCGGGTTCAGGGCCGCCGGCTCAACGCTCGCGGCCAGGGTCAGCAGGGCGGCGACCGCCGCGCCCGAACCGGTGACCAGCCAGGCGCGCGGACCCCAGTGGTCGGGCCGGTACCGGGTGCGCGGGGAGCGGCGCCCGCCCAGGCGCAGCCCCGCCAGCGCCGCCACAAGGCCGGCGAGCAGCACCGGCAGTCCGTAGGTGCCGCCCGCGGCCGTCAGCAGCCCGTACGTGCCCGCGCACACGCCCAGCAGTCCGCCCAGGGTGAGCGCGGCGGTCGTGCGCCGCACCCGGTCCGGGACGTCGGCGGTCCGGCCGTAGCCGCGCGCGTCCATCGCGGCGGCCAGCGCGACCGAGCGCTCCAGCGCGCCCTCCAGTACGGGCAGTCCGACCTGGACCAGGCCGCGCAGGCCCCGGTCGGGCCGTCCGCGCAGCCGGCGGGCGGCCCGCAGACGCTGCACGTCGGCGATCAGATGGGGGGCGTAGGTCAGGGCCACCACCACCGCGACGCCCATCTCGTACAGGGCGCCGGGCAGGGACTTCAGCAGGCGGGCCGGGTTGGCGAGGGAGTTCGCCGCGCCCACGCAGATGAGCAGGGTGGCCAGCTTCAGACCCTCGTACAGGGCCCTGACGAGGGTCTCCGCGGTGACCGGGCCGCCCAGGCGGATGCCCTGCGCCCACTCGGGCAGGGCCACCTGGGGCAGGGTGACGAGCACATGGGTGCCGGGGATGGGGGAGCCGAGGGCCACCGCGAAGAACAGCCGGATCACGAGGACGGCCAGGGCCAGCTTGACGAAGGCGCCGTAGGAGCGGGCCCAGGGGGCGTCGGGGCGGCAGGTCGCCACCACATAGGCGGACGTCGCGGTCAGCAGGGCGAGCAGCAGCGGGTTGGTGGTGCGGGTCGCCGCGGTGCCCAGCGCCAGCGCCCAGACCCACCAGGCGCCGGGGTGGAGAGGGTCGCGAACGGCCCGCGCCGTGCCCGGCCCGGCCGGGCCGGGTGCGATCGCCCCCTCCGGGCCGCCCCCGCTCCGCGTGCCGCTGCGCCCCCCTGCCATCAGCCGCGCCGCCGTCGGGCCTGCCAGACGGCCGCGCTCGCCAGGACCACGACGGCCGCCACACCGGCGACCAGACCGACCGAGGCACCACCCTCCGCGTCGTCCGCGGCGGCGGCATCCCCGGTGGCCGCCGGCTTCTCGCCCTGCGCGACCTGCTCGCCGCAGCCCTTGCGCGGGTAGCCGTCGATGGCGCACAGCAGGGCGCTGGAGTCGTACCGCAGCGGACCGGCGACGGCCGCCAGGGCGTCCGCGGTCGTCGCGTCCGGGTCCACGCGCGCGCAGACCGTGCGCCGCACCGGCGGCGTCTCGCCCGACGGGGCGTCGGCGGCCGTACCGAAGTCCAGGACCAGCGCGACCCGCTTCCTGCCGTCCTGCGCGGGCGTACGGGCGCAGATCACGGAGAACTCGGCCGCGCCCCGGGGCCGCGTGGCGTCCTGGGAGTCCTCGCTGACGGCGAAGCGGAAGCCCTGCACGGCGCCGTCGTCGGGACGGGACAGCGAGGGGCCGAGGGAGGCGTAGGACCAGGAGCCCCCGTCGCGCTCCCAGAACGACCAGTAGCGGTACCCGGCGGCCTGGGCGGCCTGGGCCGCGCCGGCCGTCAGGACCAGCGCGGCCACCAGGACCGCGAGGGCGCGCCGGATCACGCCCGCCCGCCCTTGGTGCGCCGGCTCAGCAGGAAGCCGATGCCGACGCCCACCACGAGGAAGACGCCGACGTACCACCAGACGCCGAACGGGCTGTCGTCGTCCTTCTCCTCCTGGGCGTCCGCGCTCGGCTGGGCCGCCTTCTGCGGCGCCGGGCCCGTCGCGTTCAGCTTCGCGACCAGGTCGGTGCCGCCGAAGTCCCGCGGGTCGGTGCCGGTGGCGTGCGCGGCGAAGACCAACTGGGCGTAGGCGGCGGGGCCGTTCTGCTCCGCCCACTGGCCGGCGTTGCCCTCCAGCCAGCGCAGGGGCTTCGCGGCCGCGCCGGCCCCGCCCTGCGCGGCGAGCGCGACGACCGCGTCGGCCGTGTTGCCGTAGTCCGGCTGGTCGTCGGCGCCGGGCAGCGCGGAGACCAGGTGCCCGTCCTCGGCGAGCACCCGCGTCAGATAGGCGGCGCCGTTGGCGGCGGCCTGCGCCGGGGAGCCGGCCTTCGCGCAGGTGGCGTCCGCCTTCGCGCCGGGTCCCGCGGCCAGGCCCTTGCCGAGCGCGCCGATCACCCCGGCCGCGGTCGCGTCGGCGTTGGCGGCCAGCTTGCCCTTCTTGTCCGGCTGGTAGGCGAAGGCGCCCGCGTCGTCGCCGTCGCACGGCAATGCGAGGGAGAGCAGGGCGTCGTAGGGCGACCTGCCGTCCTTGGTGACCTCGGCCGGCTTCTCGCCCGCGGCGGCCAGCGCGCCGACGACGACCGACGTCGAGTTGGTGTCGCTGGCCCCGCCCGGGGTGTAGCCCCAGCCGCCGTCCTTGTTCTGGACGGACTTCAGCCAGGTCACGGCCTTGCCGGTGACGGCGTCGTGGCCGCCGAGCGCCGTCAGGGCCTGCACGGCGGCGGCGGTGCTGTTGCTGTCGACCATCACCTTGGCGTCACACGCCTTGGCGGTGTCGGCGCGGTACGCGGCGAACGCCCCGTTCGGGCACTGCTGCCCGGTCAGCCAGTCCACGGCCGACGCGGCGGGCCGCACCTTCGCGGTGTGCTGGGCGAGCAGGGCGAGGGACTGGCGCCAGACCCCGTCGTACGTCGGGTCGGTGGTGCCGTACAGCCCCTTGGGAAGGGCCGCCGACGGCGACGGGGACGGTGAGTCGGCGGCCATGGCGGGCGCGGTCGCGCCGAGCACGACAGTGGCGGCCAGGGCCGCGGCGCTGCGGCGGACGTTCATGATCGGGGGTGCCCTCTCCCTGTGGGGAGCCGGACAGCACGGGAGGACCCCCGGGCGGCTCGGCTCCGTATACCTCGACGGTGCCGTGCTCCGGCAGGCTGCCGGGGCACGTGAGCCGGTCACGATCCGTTCGGGGCGGTCCGGCTCACCGGCCTCGGACCGTCCGCCCCAGGGGGCGGGGACGCGGGACCGGTTCACGGTTGCGGGTCAGCGCCGGAGTTGCACCGGCTTTCCCTCGAACGGGTGTGTGATGACGACCGGGCCACTCTACCCGCCCGTAACCCGGGCTCTTCGGGGCACCTCGCCCCGGGTACCGTCCTGCCGACACGAGGGGGCAGGACGGTGGGGCGACTGATCGGTTCGGGGCGGACCGCCGACGTGTACGAGATCGACCGGCACTGGGTGCTGCGCCGGGACCGGGAGGGGTACGGCGACGCGCTCGCCGAGGGCGAGGTGATGGCGCACGTCCGCGGTCACGGCTACCCGGCGCCCCGGGTCCGCCTCGACGGATCCTCGCGGACCGGGCTGGTGATGGAGCGCCTGACGGGACCGACGATGCTGGGCGCGCTCATCGAGGGCACGCTCACCCCGGACGAGGCGGGCGCGGAGCTCGCCCGTCTGCTGCGCCGGCTGCACGGCCTGCCCGGGCGCCGGCCGGGGACCCGTGTCCTCCACCTGGACCTGCACCCCGACAACGTGATCCTCACCCCCGACGGACCGTTCGTCATCGACTGGAGCAACGCCCGCGACGGCGACCCCGGCGTCGACTGGGGCTCCTCCGCGGTGATCCTCGCGCAGGTCGCGGTCGGTGACGAAAGCCTCGCCGAGGCCGCCCACGCGCTCCTGGCCGCCCTGCTGGCCGACCCCTCGGACCTCACCGAGGCCGGCCTCGGTCAGGCTCTGCGCGACCGGGCGGCCAACCCGACCATGACCGAGCGGGAGACCGGGCTCCTCGGCGCCGCCGAGAAGCTGATCCGCGCGGTGGTGTCCGCGTAGGTCTCAGACCGCCACGTACGCCACCGGTTCGCTCCCCGCCACCGCCTCCGCCCGGCCCAGCTTCACCAGGCGGCGCAGATGCGCCTCCGCCTCCGCGACCGCGATGGTGCGCGAGCCCGGCGGGATCCGGTCCCAGGGGCGGTTCCACTCCATGCGCTCGGCGAGCTGCCAGGGCGTCAGCGGGGTGGTGAGCAGCGCCAGCAGGCCGGTCAGCCGCGCCTCGTGGTGGGCGAGCAGGTCCCGTACGCGCGCGGGCGCGTCGGTGAACGCGTGCTGGTGCGCGGGCAGCACCTCGGCGGGGCGGAGGGCGGCGACGCGCTCCAGGGAGGCCAGGTAGTCGCCGAGGGGATCGGTGGCCGTGGTGTCGTCGGGGTCCTCGTACAGGCCGATGTGCGGGGTGATCCCGGGCAGCAGGTGGTCGCCGGAGAACAGCCGGCCGTGGCCGGGCAGCCCGGCCGGGTGGTCCTCCTCCAGGTGCAGGCAGACATGGCCCGGGGTGTGGCCCGGCGTCCAGACCGCGCGCAGCCGTCGTCCCGGCAGGTCCAGCAGGTCGCCGGGGACGATCTCCCGGTCGGGGTCGGCGGGGGAGAAGCCCGGCAGCGAGCCGGCGCGGCGGGCGCCGCGCAGAGGGGCCACGTGCTCCTCGGGGGCGCCGGCCGCCGCGAGCTTGTCGGCCATGTACGCGCGCCACGTCTCGGGGCGCGTCGACCGGGTGCGCCGGACGATGGCCGCGTCCGCCGCGTGCATCGCGATCCAGGCGCCGGACGCCTCGCGCACCCGGCCGGACAGGCCGTGGTGGTCGGGGTGGTGATGGGTGATCACCACCCCGTGGATCTCGCCGGGCGCGGTGCCGCAGACCGCGAGGCCGTCGGTGAGGGTGTCCCAGGAGCCCGGGTCGTCCCAGCCGGTGTCGACGAGCACGGGACCGCGGTCGGTGTCGACGACGTGCACGAGGGTGTGGCCGAGGGGGTTGTCCGGGATCGGCACCCGGATGGACCGCACCCCGCCGCCGTGGTCGTACACCTGCGTCATGGGCTCCCCCATCGCCGCGACCGTCGCGCGGCACGGACCGGCCGCCCGGTCATGATAACTAGAACGAGTTCCGATGGGAGCCCGAGTCATCCACCGGGTCCGCAGGTGACGGGGAAGGCGCGTGCGCCGGGGGCGGCCGGTCGTGCACGCTCCGTGGACTCCTCGGGGTGGAACTGGTATCAGTTCCCTGTATCTGATGGGCCGTCAGAGCCGGTGGGCCGGGCCGTCAGTGCGTCAGGCGCGTCCAGGTGCGGCTCCGGGGAGGCAGTCGGTCATGACCGAACTCGTGGAACACGGACGGCTGTTCGTCGGCGGGCAGTGGGCCGACCCCCTGGGTGGGGACGTCATCGAGGTGGTCTCGCCGCACACGGAGGAGGTCATCGGCCGGGTGCCGCACGCCTCCCGGGCCGACGTGGACCGGGCCGTCGGCGCGGCGCGCCGGGCCTTCGACGACGGGCCCTGGCCCCGGACGAACCTGGAGGAGCGCATCGAGGTCGTCAGCCGCGTCAGGGACGGGATCGCCGCCCGGCACGACGAGATCGCCCGCGTCATCTCCGCCCAGAACGGCTCCCCTTACTCCTGGAGCGTCCTCGCCCAGGCCCTCGGCGCGATGATGGTGTGGGACGCGGCGATCACCGTCGCACGCGGCTTCCCCTACGAGGAGCCGCGCGACGGCGTCCTCGGCCGGATCCTCGTGCGCCGCGAGCCGGTCGGGGTGGTGGCGGCCGTCGTCCCCTGGAACGTCCCGCAGTTCGTCGCCGCCGCCAAGCTCGCGCCGGCCCTGCTCGCCGGCTGCGCGGTCGTCCTCAAGCCGTCCCCCGAGTCCCCGCTCGACGCCTACCTGCTGGCCGAGATCGCGGCCGAGGCCGGGCTGCCCGAGGGCGTGCTGTCCATCCTGCCCGCCGGCCGCGAGGTCGGTGAGCACCTGGTCGGGCACCCCGGCGTCGACAAGGTCTCCTTCACCGGCTCCGTCGCCGCCGGCAAGCGCGTCATGGAGGTCGCCGCCCGCAACCTCACCCGCGTCACCCTGGAACTCGGCGGCAAGTCCGCGGCCGTGGTCCTGCCCGACGCGGACGTCGAGGCGACGGTGGCGGGAGTGGTCCCGGCCGCCTGGATGAACAACGGCCAGGCGTGCGTGGCCCAGACGCGCATCCTGCTCCCGCGCTCCCGCTACGACGAGTTCGCCGAGGCGTTCGCCGCCGCGGCCGGCGCCCTCGTGGTCGGCGACCCGCTGGACCCCGCGACCCAGGTCGGGCCGCTGGTGGCGCGGCGCCAGCAGCGGCGCAGCCTCGACTACATACGCGTCGGGCAGGAGGAGGGCGCGAAGATCCTCACCGGCGGCGGGCGCCCCGCGGGCCTGGAGAAGGGCTGGTACGTCGAGCCGACCCTCTTCGGCGACGTCGACAACTCCATGCGCGTCGCCCGCGAGGAGATCTTCGGCCCGGTCATCTGCCTGCTGCCCTACGGCGACCAGGACGAGGCCGTCACGATCGCCAACGACTCGGACTACGGGCTGTCCGGCAGCGTGTGGACCGGCGACGTCGAGCGCGGCATCGAGGTCGCCCGGCAGGTGCGCACCGGGACCTACTCCGTGAACACCTTCAGCCTGGACATGCTGGGCCCCTTCGGCGGCTACAAGAACTCCGGGCTGGGGCGGGAGTTCGGGCCCGAGGGGTTCGGCGCGTACCTGGAGCACAAGATGATCCACCTGCCCGCCGGCGGGGAGGCCTGAGGATGGGAGACCGCTGGCACGTCGAGGTCGACCGGTCGCTGTGCGTCGGCTCCGCCCAGTGCCTTCACCACGCCCCCGGCGCCTTCCGTCTCGACGGCGCCCGCCAGTCCCATCCGGCCGACCCCGAGACCGACGCCGACGAGTCGGTCCTCGCGGCGGCCGAGAGCTGCCCCGCGGAGGCCATCGCGATCACCCTGCTGGGCACCGGGGAGCCCGTCTTCCCGCCCGAGGAGTAGCTCAGCTGCGCCGCGGCTCCTCGGGGGCCGTCAGGTCGATCAGCCGGCACACCGTCTCGATGTCGATCTTCACCTGGGCGATCGAGGCACGCCCCGACAGCCAGGTGATCAGGGCCGAGTGCCAGGTGTGCTCGATGACGCGGACGGCGGACAACTGCTGCGGCGTCGGCTCCTCCAGACCCATCGCGTCCAGGATGATCATCGTGGTCTGGCGGGAGACCTGGTCGACCTCGGGGGACACGCTGCGGTCCGCGAACGTCAGCGCCCGCACCATGGCGTCCGCCAGATGCGGCTCGCGCTGGAGGGCGCGGAACGCCCGCATCAGGGTCTCCGCGACCCGCTCGGCCGCCGTCGCGCCCTGCGGCGGCTTCTTGCGCAGTGTGCCGTGCATGTGCTCCAACTGGGCCTGCATCGTGGCGACCAGCAGATGCACCTTGGACGGGAAGTAGCGGTACAGCGTGCCGAGCGCCACCTGGGAGGACTCCGCGACCTCGCGCATCTGCACGGCGTCGAAGCCGCCCCGGCTCGCGAGTTGCGCGCTGGCGTGCAGGATGCGTCGGCGGCGGGCCTCCTGCCGCTCGGTGAGAGGCGGTGAGGAGGGGTTCGCGCTACTGACTTCCGCAGGCATGGATCCCGTTCCGTGACAGTCGGTGAGGGTGGGTGACCGGACAGAGCATGCCAGGGGTCCGCCGTGGCGTGAATCACCTGATCCATCGCTCACAGCGGCCCTACCTGCCGGTAGATTCAGAGCCTCCTGAACGATCAAGTCTGAAACTTGTTCTAGATTAGCGTCCCGGCGTAACCTCGCGGGACAGAGCAGGGAGAAGGGGGCCCGGAGTGACGGCTGAGGCCAGGGAGGCCGGATCTCCGAAGGATCTTGCCGCCGACGGCGGGCGACCGCTCGACATCGCGCTTCTCACCTACAAGGGGAACCCGTTCTGCGGCGGCCAGGGCGTCTACGTCCGGCACCTCTCCCGCGAACTCGCCCGCCTGGGCCACCGCGTCGAGGTCATCGGCTCCCAGCCCTACCCCGTGCTCGACGAGCACGAGGACCACGCGGGCCGCCTCACCCTCACCGAGCTGCCCAGCCTCGACCTGTACCGCCAGCCGGACCCCTTCCGCACGCCGAAGCGCGGCGAGTACCGCGACTGGGTCGACGCGCTGGAGGTGGCGACCATGTGGACCGGCGGCTTCCCCGAGCCGCTGACGTTCTCGCTGCGCGCCCGCCGCCTGCTGCGCGCCCGCCGCGGCGACTTCGACGTCGTGCACGACAACCAGACCCTCGGCTACGGACTCCTCGGCGACGTCGGCGCCCCCCTCGTCACCACCATCCACCACCCCATCACCGTGGACCGCCGGCTGGAGCTGGAGGCCGCCACGACCTGGCAGCGACGGATGTCGGTACGCCGGTGGTACGCCTTCACCCGGATGCAGAAGCGGGTCGCGCGCCGCCTGCCGTCCGTCCTCACCGTCTCCGGCACCTCCCGCCAGGAGATCGTCGATGACCTCGGCGTACGGCAGGACCGCGTGCACGTCGTCCACATCGGCGCCGACACCGGCCTGTTCTCACCGGACCCGTCGGTGCGCCGGGTGCCCGGCCGGATCGTGACGACGTCCAGCGCCGACGTCCCGCTGAAGGGCCTGGTGTTCCTCGTCGAGGCGCTCGCCAAGGTCCGCACCGAACACCCCGACGCCCATCTCGTCGTCGTCGGCAAGCGCCCCGAGGAGGGCCCGGTCGCCCGGGCCGTCGAGCGCTACGGCCTCGAAGGCGCCGTCGACTTCGTCAAGGGCATCTCCGACGCCGAACTCGTCGACCTGGTCCGCTCGGCGGAGGTGGCCTGCGTGCCGTCGCTGTACGAGGGCTTCTCGCTGCCCGCCGCCGAGGCCATGGCCACCGGCACCCCCCTGGTCGCCACGACCGGCGGGGCGATCCCCGAGGTCGCCGGACGCGACGGCGAGACCTGCCTCGCGGTGCCGCCCGGCGACTCCGGCGCGCTGGCCGCCGGCCTGACCCGGCTGCTGGGCGACGCGGGCCTGCGCGACCGGCTCGGAGCGGCCGGACGCGAGCGGGTGCTCGAGCACTTCACCTGGGCCAAGGCCGCCGAGGGCACGGTGGCCCGGTACCGCGAGGCGATCGCCGCCGGCCGGCGCCCCCGCGCCACGGCCGCGGACACCGCCCCGGCCGCCCCTGTCCGCTCCACGACCCCACCCGTCACCGCCCCGGCCTCCCCCCTCGTCGAGGGCGCCGACACCGAAAGCAGGGCCACGTGCTGACCGTCGACTTCTCCCGGTTCCCGCTCGCCCCGGGCGACCGTGTTCTGGACCTCGGCTGCGGTGCCGGACGGCACGCGTTCGAGTGCTACCGGCGCGGCGCCCAGGTCGTCGCGCTGGACCAGAACGGCGAGGAGATCCGCGAGGTCGCGAAGTGGTTCGCGGCGATGAAGGAGGCCGGTGAGGCCCCCGAGGGCGCCACCGCCACCGCCATGGAGGGCGACGCCCTCGCGCTGCCCTTCCCGGACGAGTCCTTCGACGTCGTGATCATCTCCGAGGTCATGGAGCACATCCCCGACGACAAGGGCGTCCTCGCCGAGATGGTCCGGGTCCTCAAGCCGGGCGGGCGCATAGCCGTCACCGTCCCGCGCTACGGCCCCGAGAAGGTCTGCTGGGCGCTGTCCGACGCCTACCACGAGGTCGAGGGCGGCCACATCCGCATCTACAAGGCGGACGAACTGCTCGCGAAGATCCGCGAGGCAGGCCTGAAGCCGTACGGCACCCACCACGCCCACGCGCTGCACTCCCCGTACTGGTGGCTGAAGTGCGCGTTCGGGGTGGACAACGACAAGGCGCTGCCGGTGAAGGCGTACCACAAGCTCCTGGTCTGGGACATCATGAAGAAGCCGCTGGCCACCCGGGTCGCCGAGCGGGCGCTGAACCCGCTGATAGGCAAGAGCTTCGTGGCGTACGCGACCAAGCCGCACCTGCCCCGGGTGGACGCGCGGTGACCACTCCCCGGACAGAACACCTCGTCCTGACCGGGGTCCTCACCGCCGAGCAGGCCGCCGCGACCGTGGCCGGCATCCTCGCGGTACAGCGGGAGGACGGGGCGATCCCGTGGTTCCGCGGACACCATCTGGACCCGTGGGACCACGTCGAGGCCGCCATGGCACTGGACGCCGCCGGGGAGCACACCGCCGCCGAGCGGGCGTACACCTGGCTGGCCACCCACCAGAACGACGACGGCTCCTGGTACGCCGCCTACCGCGACGGCGCCCACGACGACGTCACCGACTCCGGGCGCGAGACCAACTTCGTCGCCTACGTGGCGGTGGGCGTCTGGCACCACTACCTGTCCACGGGCGACGACACGTTCCTGGACCGCATGTGGCCCAGCGTGTACGCGGCGATCGAGTTCGTGCTGCGGCTCCAGCAGCCCGGCGGGGAGATCGGCTGGCGGCGTGACGACGACGGCACCCCCACCGAGGACGCCCTGCTCACCGGCTCCTCCTCGATCCACCACGCGCTGCGGTGCGCGCTGGCCATCGCCGAGCAGCGGGAGGAGCCCCAGCCGGACTGGGAGCTCGCGGCGGGCGCGCTGCGCCACGCCATCCGCCGGCACCCCGAGCGGTTCCTGGACAAGAACCGCTACTCGATGGACTGGTACTACCCGGTGCTCGGCGGGGCGCTCACCGGCGCCGAGGCCGAGGCCCGGATGCGCGAGGGCTGGGGCCGGTTCGTCGTGCCCGGCCTCGGGGTGCGGTGCGTCGTGCCCAACCCGTGGGTCACCGGCGGCGAGTCCGCCGAACTCGCCCTCGCGCTGTGGGCGATGGGCGAGTCCGACCGCGCGCTGGAGATCCTCCAGTCCATCCAGCATCTGCGGGACGCCGAGAGCGGCCTGTACTGGACGGGGTACGTCTTCGAGGACGACGCCATCTGGCCGCGTGAACTCACCACGTGGACAGCGGGATCCGTCCTGCTGGCCGTCGCCGCGCTCGGCGGACACGAGGCCACCTGCGCGGTGTTCGGCGGGGACCGCCTGCCGGCCGGCCTGGACCCGGACTGCTGCGCCTGACCGCCGGAGCCGGGTGTCAGTGCCGGTGCACCCGGCCGGCGATGGCGTGGCCGACGAACAGGTAGACCACGGCGGCCAGGCCGTACCCGGCGACCACGCGGGCCCACTCCTCGTCGAAGGTGAACAGGTCGTGCGACCAGCCCGCCAGCCAGCGGGCGGCGTCATGGACGAACTGCACGAAGTCGTTGCCGGGGTTGGCCCCCAGCAGGTACATGAGGATCCACAGGCCCAGGATGAGGGCCATGACATCGGCGACGATCGCAATGACCGTGCCGGCCTGGTTCGCACCGTTGCGATATCTAGGGGACATGCTCCTCGCTTGACCCCTGAACCCGGCTTGAAACCCGGCCCGCGCCTATGAGTTGAGGTCGGCCAGCACCCGCAGGGTGTGCGGGTCCGGGGCCAGCGCCAGCAGATCCGTCACCGGGCCCGCACGCCACAACTCCAGGCGCTCCCTGATCCGTTCCCGCGGACCGACCAGGGAGATCTCGTCGGCGAAGGCGTCGGGCACCGCCCGCACGGCCTCCTCCCTGCGCCCCTCCAGGAACAGGCGCTGGACGCGCCGGGACTCCTCCTCGTAGCCCATGCGCGCCATGAGGTCGGCGTGGAAGTTGCGGGCCGCGTGGCCCATGCCGCCGACGTAGAACCCGAGCATGGCCTTCACCGGGAGCAGGCCCTCGGCCACGTCGTCGCAGACGCGCACCTGGGCCGGCGGGGCGATCCGGAACCCGGGCGGGAGGTCGCGCACCGCGTCGCCGTACACCTCCGGCCTGCTCGGCGACCAGTACAGCGGCAGCCACCCGTCCGCGATCCGCACCGTCTGCGCCACGTTCTTCGGCCCCTCGGCGCCGAGCAGGACGGGCAGGTCGGCGCGGAGCGGGTGGGTGATCGGCTTCAGGGCCCTGCCGAGGCCGGTGGCGTCCGGACCCCGGTACGGGTGCGCGTGGAACCGCCCGTCGAGTTCCACGGGAGCCTCGCGCCGCAGCACCTGCCGTACGACGTCGACGTACTCGCGGGTCGCGGTCAGCGGCGAGGCGGGGAACGGCCGCCCGTACCACCCCTCCACCACCTGCGGCCCCGACAGCCCGAGCCCCAGCAGCACCCGCCCGCCCGAGAGGTGATCCAGGGTCAGGGCGTGCATCGCGGTGGCCGTGGGGGAGCGGGCAGCCATCTGCGCGACGGCCGTCCCCAGCCCGATCCTCGACGTGTGCGCGGCGATCCAGGTCAGCGGCGTGAAGGCGTCGGACCCCCAGGACTCCGCCGTCCACACCGTCGCGTAGCCGAGGCGCTCGGCCTCCACGGCGAGCGGCACGTGGCCGGCGGAGGGGCCGCGGCCCCAGTATCCGAGAGCGAGCCCGAGCCGCATACCAGCCTCCTGACGGTCCGTCAGCCGAGAGGCGAGGGTACGGCAACGGCCCCCCATCCGGAAGGGCGAGGGGCCGTCGTACGGCGTCGGGACTCAGCCGCGCTGGATGCCGCTCGTGTCCTGGAGGACACCGCGGCGGCCGTCCTGCGTCTGCGCGACCAGGGCCGCGCCGCGCTGCTCGACGGCCAGGTACCAGGTGCCCGGCGCCAGTTCGGCGATCGGGTTGGGCGAGCCGTCCTCCGGGAAGAGGGGGCGCGCCACCGGTACGGCGAACCAGAACGGGGAGAAGTCACCGGCCGGCGCGGGCGCCTGCGGCTGACCGCCCCCGAACGGCGGCTGCTGCTGCCCCGGCGCACCCGGGTAGCCGTAACCGGCCTGCGGCTGCCCGCCGTAGGGCTGCGGCGCGGCCGGACGCGGCGCCGGCACGAGCGCGGCCTGCAGCGCCGGCACGAGCGGCGTCGCGACGGCGGCGGCGGCGAGGATCAGGGCGGCGAGGAAGCCGAGGATGAGACCGGCGGCCGCGCTGGCGCGCTCGGGGACGTCCACCAGGAACCAGAACAGGGCCCAGGCCGTGAGGATGGCGAAGCCCGTGCCGATGACGCCGAGGTCGAGACCGGCGACCTTGCGCGGCTGGGGCAGAAGGCGGTTCACGACGATCAGAGCGGCGCCGATGACTCCGCCCATGTACACGCCGAGTCCGAGGCCGAGGGAGGAGTCCCACGCGTTCTGGTCCAGGTCGAACCCGGTGACGGAGTAGAGGTCGAGGAACGACGCGATGAACAGCAATACCGCTGCTCCGATCACCACGCCGTCGCCTCGAGTGAGGGAGCGGATATTCACTTCAGGTCCTTCGTCAGTCGTCTCAACATCGGCATCGCTGGAGGCGCCGCTGTCACCATGTCGCCGTCTGGCCCCGGTGTGAAGCGCGGGGGTGGCCCCTCATCGTAAGGACGACCTTATCGTCCGCCCGACGAGGCTGTCCGCCGGGATCAACCCCAAGACCCCTACCCTCGCAGGAAACTCACGATTCCCTCAGAGATTCCCTGCGCTGCCTTCTGGCGCCAGGCTCCGCTGGTGAGCAGTGCCGCGTCCTTGCTATCGCGCATGTTGCCGCACTCGATGAAGACCTTCGGAACCGTTGACAGATTGAGACCGCCGAGGTCCTGACGCGTGACGAGACCGGTGCCGCCGCCGACGTAATCGGAGGGCGCGCTTCCGGTCACGCGGACGAACGCGCCCGCGACGCGCTCGCCGAGGGCGCGGGACGGGGCGACGATCGGGCCGGTGTTCGCGTCGCCCTTGGACACCTTGCCGGGCAGGATGACGTGGAAGCCGCGCTGCCCGGCGCCCGCGCCGTCCGCGTGGATCGAGACGACGGCGTCCGCGTGCGCCTTGTTGCCGATCCGGGCCCGCTCGTCCACGCAGGGGCCCCACGGCCGGTCGCCGTCCTGGGTGAACTTCACCGTGGCGCCCTGCTTCTCCAGCAGCGTGCGCATCCGGCGGGCGACGTCGAGGGTGAACTCGGCCTCCGGATAACCGGCGTCGGTGGCCGTCCCCGTCGTGTCGCACTCCTTGCGGTTCGTGCCGATGTCCACCTGGCGGTTGATCTCGGCCGTGTGGCGGAAGTTGCCGGGGTTGTGGCCCGGGTCGACGACGACGACCTTGCCCGTGAGCGGGCCGGTGCCCGGGGCGGAAGGGGTCGGGCCGGGCTTCTCGTCGTCGTGCGTGGAGGGGGCCGCCGGCCGGGTGTTCCCGGGCGACGGACGTACCGCCGCCTCGCCGGAACCGCCTCCGCCGTCGCCCACCGTCGCGTACACCAGCCACCCGAGCAGGGCCCCCGGCACGAGGGCGGCGGCGGCCACGGTCAGGGCGCGGCGACGGCCGCGGCGGGGCTGCGGAGGATCGAAGTCCGGACCTAGGTACGACACGCCTGCCACCTTACGGGCCGGGTACGGGCCGTGCCGTCGCGGCACATCAGAGGCCGTCACCCGTCCGTCGCAGCACCCGCAGCGAGTCGGTCGCCGACACCTCGGTGAAGGCGCCGGAGGCGAGGGCCCGCAGGTAGACGCGGTACGGCGCCTGGCCGGTGAACTCGTCGGCCGGGTCCGGGAACACGTCGTGGATGACGAGCAGGCCGCCCTCGGCCACATGCGGGGCCCAGCCCTGGTAGTCGGCGTTCGCGTGCTCGTCGGTGTGACCGCCGTCGATGAAGACCAGGCCGAGGGGCGTGCCCCAGACCTTCGCGACCTGCGGGGAGCGGCCCACCAGAGCGACCACGTGGTCCTCCAGGCCCGCCCGGCGCAGGGTGCGGCGGAACGTCGGCAGGGTGTCCATCAGGCCGAGCTCGGGGTCGACGGTCTCCGGGTCGTGGTATTCCCAGCCGGGCTGCTGCTCCTCGCTGCCCCGGTGGTGGTCGACCGTGAGGGCCGTCACCCCGGCTGCGCGGGCCGCGTCGGCGAGCAGGATCGTGGAGCGCCCGCAGTACGTGCCGACCTCCAGCAGGGGGAGCCCCAGCCGTCCGGACTCGACGGCCGCCGCGTACAGGGCCAGGCCCTCACCCGTGGGCATGAAGCCCTTCGCGGCCTCGAAGGCGGCCAGGATGTCGGGCTTGGGGGCGGGGGCCATGGGGGTCCTCTCCGTCGTACGACCGTATGGGCGCCCATGGTGCACCACACCCCCCGTCACCTGGGCGACGGGGGGTGCGGGCGGCCCGGGGAGGCGGGTGTCAGGCGGTCACGGCCTCGCCCGGCAGCGCCAGGTCGACGTCCACCGCGCCGTCCTCGCCGGGATGCGTGGCCGCCGAGGCGTGCGGCACGTGCCCCTCGGCGCGGGCGGCAAGGACGTAGGCGCCCCGGGTGGGGACGGTGAGGGCGTAGCTGCCGTCCTCGGCGGAGAGCGTGGCGCCCGCCTGCCGGCCGCGGCGGTCGATCAGGGTGACCTTGGCGCGGGCCACCGGGGTTCCGGCGGCGTCCAGGACGCGCCCGCGGAAGCCGCGCAGGGCCTCCTCGGCGCGCTCCAGGTTGGCGTCCTCCTCGCTGCTGGCGCGCAGCTGCGGGTGGCCGGAGGGGCGCTGCCGGGGCAGGAGCAGGGCGAACCCGAGGCCGAGGACGACGGCGCCGGTCGCGATGAGGAAGGACAGCCGGAAGCCGTGCAGGGAGGGCACCGCCACCCCGCCGACGTCGTTCGCGGTGTTCGCCAGCACCATGCCGATCACGGCGCTGGACACGGACGTGCCGATGGACCGCATCAGGGTGTTCAGGCCGTTCGCCGCGCCCGTCTCCGAGGCCGGCACCGCGCCGACGATCAGCGCGGGCAGCGAGGAGTACGCGAGGCCGATGCCCGCGCCGAGCACCACCGAGATCACCAGGCTCTGCCACGCCGCGCCCATCAGGCCGAGACCGGCGCCGTAGCCGATCGCGATGATCAGCATGCCGAGGATGAGGGTGGTCTTGGGGCCGTACCGCGCGGACAGACGGGCGTAGACCGGGGCGGTGACCATCATGGTCAGGCCGAGCGGGGCGACGAGCAGGCCCGCCACGACCATCGACTGGCCGAGGCCGTAGCCGGTCGCCGTCGGCAGCTGGAGCAGCTGGGGGAGGACCAGCGAGACGACGTAGAAGCTGACGCCGACCATGATCGAGGCGAGGTTGGTGAACAGGACGGCCGGGCGGGCGGTGGTGCGCAGGTCGACCAGCGGCGCCTTGGTGCGCAGCTCGTACACGCCCCACAGGAGCAGGACGGCCGCCGCGGCGCCGAACAGCCCGAGTGTCATGCCGGACGTCCAGCCCCAGTCGCTGCCCTTGGTGATGGGCAGCAGGAACAGCACGAGACCCGCGGAGAGGCCGAGCGCCCCCGGGAGGTCGAAGGTGCCCTCCGCGCGGGCCTCGGACTCGGGGACGACGAGGAGGGTCAGGCCGATGGAGAGGACGCCGAGGGCGGCGGCGCCGTAGAAGAGGGCGTGCCAGCTGGCGTGCTGGGCGACCAGGGCCGCGGCCGGCAGGGCCAGACCGCCGCCGACGCCGATCGAGGAGCTCATCAGGGCCATCGCCGAGCCGAGCCGCTCGCGGGGCAGCATGTCCCGCATCAGGCCGATGCCGAGCGGGATGGCGCCCATCGCGAAGCCCTGGAGGCTACGGCCGGCGATCATGGGGAGCAGGGTGCTGGTCACGGCGCTGAGCAGGGCGCCGGCCACCATCACGGAGAGGCTGGCTATCAGCATGCGCCGCTTGCCGAAGAGGTCGCCGAGACGGCCCATGATCGGGGTGGCGACGGCGCCGGAGAGCAGGGTCGAGGTCAGTACCCAGGTGGCGTTGCCGGGCGTGGTGTCCAGTAGCTGCGGCAGGTCCTTGATGACCGGGACGAGCAGCGTCTGCATCACCGCGACCACGATGCCCGCGAAGGCCAGGACGGGGACCACGGCTCCGGAGGTCGCTCTGCCGGCGGGCCGTTCGATGCTCGTTCGTGTCATGTGTACGTCGAACTCCGTCTGCCCGGGCAACTATTCCGATGCTTTGGCACACTAACGAAATCTTGACCTTCTCTTGGGAGAAGCGGCTGCGAAAATCCGTGCGGGCCGGGAGGCAACGGTTCCAGGGGCTCATGGACTCCTTCGGACATCAAGGAGGTGCCCATGGGGGATCGCAAGGCGGTCCGGGACGCGGAGTTCCAGAGATTCGTCACCAGCCGCTGGCCACGCCTGCTGCGGACGGCCTTTCTCCTCACCGGCGAGCAGCACGCCGCGGAGGACCTGACACAGACGACGCTGGAACAGGCCTACGTGGCCTGGCGCAGGGTGGGGACGGCCGACGACCCGGAAGCCTATGTACGGCGCGTGATGATCAACGCGCACGCACGCAGACACCGGCGGCGGCTCAGGGAGTTCCTGGCGCCGAAGGACGACTCGGGCCTGGCCCGCGAGGTGCCGGACACCGGTGACCGCATCGCCCAGGCCGACGACCGCGGCGCCCTGCTGGCGGCGCTGGCCCAACTGCCGCCCCGGCAGCGGGAGGCCGTGGTGCTGCGCTACTGGGAGGACCTGACCGAGACACAGACGGCCGAGGCGATGGGCTGCTCCGTCGGCGCCGTGAAGAGCAACGCGGCCAAGGGCATCGCGAAACTCCGCGCCCTGCCGGGACTGGCGGAGACGGTCACGCAGGGAGGGCGGAGCCGATGAGCGCGAAGCGGGAGACGAACCACCACATGACGATCCACGGCCTGACCGTCCACAACCCGGCGGACTCCGGCCGCCCTTCCTCCGACATCGCGCTGCTGCTCGCCGGAGCCGCGGACGGCGTCGACGTCGGTGCGGCCCCGTACGCGGCGGTCCTGCGGGGCGGACGCCGCCGCAAGGCCCGCCGCTGGGCGGCGGCGACGGCGACCGCCCTGGCCCTGGCCGCCTCGGCCGGCACCCTGGCGGTGACCGGGCTGCCCGCGGGGGACGGCTCCGGGGACTCCTCGGTGGCCGCCGGCCCGGCCACCCCGCCCACGCCCCCCGGCCCGGACGTGCGCACGCCCTCGCGGACCCTGCTCGCGAGCGGGACCGACCGCGGCACGAAGTGGCGGGTCCTCGTCGACCTCTGGGACGCCCCGCGCACCGAGCGCCAGGCCGCCGCCGAGCTCGCCGCGATGCGCTCCTTCGGGCAGCGGCCGGCGGACGTGGACGACGCCGCCGACCTCGTCGGCAGGAGCTCCTACTTCGTGCTGCGCGAGTACGGCGGGCCGGGCACGGCACGCGTCGTCAGCGAGGGCGCGTTCACCGACGGGGACCGCTCGTCCGGCGACGACGTCGAGGCCGTCGCGCTGCCGCTGGAGCCCGGCGCGAAGGGCGCCGAGGGCGCCGGCCGGCTCGTCGTCGGCAAGGTCGCCCTGGACGCCCGGAAGGTCACCTGCACCTGGAAGGACGGTACGACGACCGAGGTGCCGTCGCTCCTCGAGGCGGCCGGCGGGCCCACCCCGACGAAGTCAGTCGACATGGGCGGCGCCGACCCGCTGATCCGGGTGGTGGACGGCTCGCCGGAGGCATGGTTCGCGTGTGTGGCCCCCCAGGGCACGGCGTTCGAGTCCGTGGCGGTCACCGGGTAGCGGCGGGGGTGGCGGGGGCATGGCGGCCCGGGTCAGAGCCACCCCTGCTGCCGTGCCTCCCGCAGCGCCTCCGTCCGGTTGCGCGTGCCCGTCTTGCCGATGGCCGAGGAGAGGTAGTTGCGGACCGTCGACTCCGACAGATGGAGCCGGGCGGAGACGTCGGCGACCGTCGCGCCGTCCGACGAGGCGTTCAGCACGTCGCGCTCCCGTGCGGTGAGCGGGTTGGGGCCCGCGCTGAGGGCGGCCGCGGCGAGGGCCGGATCGATCACCCTCTCGCCGGTCAGCACCCGGCGGACGGCGACCGCCAGATCCTCCACGGGCCCGTCCTTGACCAGGAAGCCGGCGGCACCGGCCTCCATGGCCCGCCGCAGATAGCCGGGACGGCCGAACGTCGTCAGGATCAGCACCCGGCAGCCGGGTACCTGGTCGCGCAGCTCGGCGGCGGCGTCCAGGCCGCTCAGGCCCGGCAGTTCGATGTCGAGGAGGGCCACGTCGGGCCGGTGCGTGAGGGCGGCGTCCACGATCGCGTCACCGGCCGACACCTGCGCCACCACCTCGATGTCCGGCTCCATCCCGAGGAGCAGGGCGAGCGCCCCGCGCATCATGCCCTGGTCCTCGGCGAGCAGCACCCGGATGTGTTTCCCGGGCCGGCGATCCGGCGGCATCTCGTTCACGGACCAAGCGTAGGAGGGCGGGCGGCCGAAGGCACCGGCCGTGACGGGGGAGAGCGGGCCGGGGCGGCAGCGTGAGGAACGGGGCCCGCACCGCCCCCGCTCCCGTCCCGGTCACTCCCCGGCACCGGTTCAGCGGAGCAGGGGGCCCGGCGGCGACCGGAGTGCCGCCCGTGTCCGTGGAACCCGCCCGGCCGGACCGCGTGCCCCGGCTCGTCCGGCGGGTCTCCGGGAAGTCCGGCGGTTCCCACGATGCCCCTGCGCCCGGTCTCCGTCACCGGTTGAGCGGCCCGGCGGCGACGGGAGTGCCGCCTGTGTCCGTGGCGTCCGTCGGCCGGACCGCGTGCCCCGGCTCGTCCGGGTCCGCGGGAAGTTCCGCCGTCACCACGAACCCGTCGCGCTCCGCCCCGGCTCGTCCGGCGGGTCTCCGGGAAGTCTGGCGGTTCCCGCGACGCCCCTGCGTCCGGTCTTCGTCACCGGTTGAGCGGCCCGGCGGCGACGGGGGTGCCGCCCGTGTCCGTGGAACCCGCCTGGCCGGACCGCGTGCCCCGGCTCGTCCGGCGGGTCTCCGGGAAGTCTGGCGGTCCCGACGACGCTCCCGCGTCCGGTCTTCGTCACCGGTTGAGCGGCCCGGCGGCGACGGGAGTGCCGCCTGTGTCCGTGGCGTCCGTCGGCCGGACCGCGTGCCCCGGCTCGTCCGGGTCCGCGGGAAGTTCCGCCGTCACCACGAACCCGTCGCGCTCCGCCCCGGCCGTCAGCGTGCCCCCGGCGGCCGCCAGGCGCTCCGCGAGCCCTCGCAGGCCCGTTCCTCCGGCGGTCCGGGGACGGTCGGCGCCGCGGCCGTCGTCCGTCACCGTCAGCCGCGCGCGCTCACCGTCACCGCTCACGGCGATCTCGCACCGGTTCGCGGCGCTGTGCCGGACGACGTTCGTGGCCGCCTCCCGCACCACCCAGCCCAGCAGGGTCTCCGTCTGCGGGGCGAGCGGCGGCCCCGAGCGGCGTACGACCGGATCGACGCCGGCCACCCGCAGTGCCGAGACCGCGCCGTCGATCTCCCGGCTCAGGCTGCCCTGCCGGTAGCCGGTCACGGCCTCGCGGATCTCCCTGAGCGCCTGCCGGCCGACCGACTCGATGTCGGCGAGCTGCGCCTGTGCCGCGTCCACGTCCTGGGTGGTCAGCCGCCGGGCCGCCTCGGCCTTCACCACGATCACCGACAGCGTGTGCCCGAGGAGGTCGTGCAGATCGCGGGAGAAGCGCAGCCGCTCCTGTTCGACAGCCCGGTGCGCCAGCTCCTCGCGGGCGGCCCGCAGCTGCCGTACGGCGTCCGAGAGCGACAGGATCGCCGCCGTCACCATGGTCGAGATCCAGGTGGCGTAGGCGATGCCGAGTCCGCCCCAGCCGTCGCGGGAGACGGCCACCGCACCGGCCAGCACGCCCAGGGCCGCCCCGGTCAGGCGCAGGTGCGGGAAGCGCACGGCCGCGCCGGTGGCCAGCCCGAGCAGGGGGAAGAACAGCAGCCAGGTGCCGCCGTAGGCCAGCGCCAGGGCGCAGGTCACCCCGGTCATGAGCACCAGGGCCACCCTGGTCGAGAGCGCCTCCCGGGTCTCCTTCACGAAGGAGCGGAACGCGACGTAGACGTACAGCGAGTTGAACGTCAGCAGCCCCAGCCCGCCGATCAAGGGGTCCGCGGTCTCGCCGTGGAAGAGGTTGGAGAGGGAGCCCAGGCCCATGAGCAGCCACGGCAGCAGGCTGTAGCCGTTCGGCGCGCGCGTCTCCTCCCGGGCGGGCGCGCACGAGGTCCCATGGTGCTTGAACAACCAGGCCATGTCCGTGTCCCCTGCCGCCGACGTCCGATGTCCTCGACGGTACGGACTCGGGCGGCCGTCCGGCAGGGGCGGGTGTCCGGCGTCCGGCAGGACAAATGTCCCGGGTGCCGGTCCGCGGCGACGACGCACCTGTCTGACGCGACGTCAGGAGTCTTCACAAGTGGCGGGGCCTCGGCTATACAGAGGGCGCCGCACTGGAACGCGTTCTAGAACCGGCGGGTTCCGCGGCCCCGTGACGACCTCGGTGCGGCCGACGGTGCGGACGGCCGTACCGGGGTCTCGACCCGCCCCGCACGACCCCGCGCGCGGTCCGCCGCCCCCCGCCGGCCGTCACTGTCAGGAGCCGTATGCCCATCGACGCAGCCAAGGCCCTCGCCGCCGGACCCCGGACCGGCCGGATCGCCTGGAACTCCAAGGACGTCCAGCTCTACCACCTCGGCATCGGCGCCGGTGTCCCCGCCACCGACCCCGGCGAACTGCGCTACACCCTGGAGTCGAGGCTGCACGTGCTGCCCAGCTTCGCCACCGTCGCCGGGTCCGGGGCGCCCGGCGTCATCGGCGGACTGTCCATGCCCGGCATCGAGGTCGACCTCGCCCGCGTCCTGCACGGCGGCCAGCACCTCACCGTCCACCGCCCCCTCCCGGCCGAGGGCACGGCCACCGCCGTCCACCGGATCGCCGGTCTCTACGACAAGGGGAAGGCGGCCGTCCTGGTGCTGCGCACCGACGTGGCGGACGCCGACGGGCCGCTGTGGACCAACGACGCCGAGATCTTCATCCGAGGGGAGGGCGGCTTCGGCGGCGACCGCGGCCCCTCGGCCCGCCCCGAGCCGCCCACCGGGGAGCCGGACCGCATCCTGGAACGGCCGCTGCGCGAGGACCAGGCGCTGCTCTACCGCCTCTCCGGCGACTGGAACCCGCTGCACGCCGACCCGGACTTCGCCAAGCGCGCCGGGTTCGACCGGCCCATCCTGCACGGGCTGTGCACCTACGGCATCACGCTCAAGGCGGTCGTCGACACCCTGCTCGACGGCGACGTGACCCGCGTGCGCTCCTACCGCACCCGTTTCGCCGGGGTCGCCTACCCGGGCGAGACCCTGCGCATCCGCGCCTGGTCCGGGGAGGGCTCCGTGCGCGTCGCCGTGAGCGCGGCCGACCGGAACGACGCACCCGTCCTCACCGACACGACCGTGGACCACACCTGACCCGTCCCAGCCACGCCAGCCCGCCCGAGGGGAGCCGCACGATGCGCGCAGCCGTCCTGCACGAGACCGGCCAGGACAAGCTCGAGGTCCTCGACGACGTCGAGGCGGTGGGCTTCGGCCCCGGCAAGGTGAGGGTCCGGGTCCAGGCCACCGGGCTGTGCCACTCGGACCTGTCCGCGATGTCCGGGGTACTGCCCCAGCCGGCGCCCTTCGTCCCCGGGCACGAGGGCGCGGGGGAGATCCTCGACGTCGGGGAGGGCGTCCGCGGCCTGCGGCCCGGCGACCGGGTCGTCCTGTGCTGGCTGCCCGCCTGCGGCGCCTGCCCGGCGTGCCGGCGCGGCCAGACCGAGCTGTGCCTGGCCGGGTTCATGAACGCGGGCACCCCCAACTTCCGGCGGCCCGGCGGCGACGTCTTCGGCTTCGCCGGCACCGGCACCTTCGCCGAGGAGGTCGTCGTCGACGCCGGCTGCGCGGTGCCCATCCCCGACGACGTGCCCTTCGACATCGCCGCGCTGATCGGCTGCGGCGTCACCACCGGGCTCGGTGCGGCCCTCAACACGGCGGATCTGCAGGCCGGTTCGTCGGTCGCCGTGATCGGCTGCGGAGGCGTCGGCGTCTCCGCGATCCAGGGCGCGCGGCTGAAGGGCGCCGCCGAGATCGTCGCCGTGGACCCGGTCGCCGCCCGCCGTGAGGCCGCGCTGCGGTTCGGGGCCACCCGGGCCGTGGCCCCCGACCGACTGGCGGACGCCAAGCAGCAGATCACGGCGGGCGAGGGATTCGACTACGTCTTCGAGGTCGTCGGCAGGTCGGCCACCGCCCGCACGGCGTACGAGTCGACACGCCGCGGCGGCACGCTGGTGATCGTCGGCGCCGGGGCCATGGACGACGTCCTCCAGCTCACCATGTTCGAGTTGTTCTTCGACGAGAAGCGCATCCTGCCGTCCCTGTACGGCGGCGGTGACGTCCTGCGTTCGTACGAACGGGCCATCGCGCTGTGGCGGGCGGACCGCATCGACCTCGCGGGCCTGATCACCCACCGGGTGCCGCTGTCCGAGATCAACGAGGCGCTGGACCACATGCGCACCGGCAGCGCGCTGCGCACCTGCATCGAGATCTGAACCCACCGGCCGTGGAAGGGGCACCGATGTCACTGCCACTGGAGGGGCGCACGGCGATCGTCACGGGCGCGGGCCGCGGCCTGGGCCGCGCCGAGGCACGGGAGCTGGCCCGGCTGGGCGCGGCCGTCGTCGTCAACGACCACGGGCAGCCCGGCCGGGACGGCACCGGCGCCGAGTCGGCCGGGCCCGCCGAGGAGGTGGCCGCCGAGATCCGCGCGGCGGGCGGCCGGGCCGTCGCCCACACCGGGGACGTCGCCGACTTCGAGCAGGCGGGCGGGCTGGTCACGACGGCGATCGCCGAGTTCGGGTCGCTGGACGTCCTGGTCAACAACGCGGGCATCCTGCGCGACCGCATGGTCTTCTCCATGGCGGAGGAGGATTGGGACGCGGTGGTCCGGGTCCACCTCAAGGGCCACTTCAACACGGTCCGGCACGCCGCCGCCCACTGGCGGGAGCGGGCCAAGGCGACCGGCACAGCGGTGTACGGGCGGATCGTGAACACCTCCTCGGAGGCGTTCCTCGCCGGGTCCGCCGGGCAGCCCAACTACGCGGCGGCCAAGGGCGGGATCGTCGGGCTCACCACGTCCACCGCGCTCGCGCTCGGCAAGTACGGCGTCACCGTCAACGCCATCTGCCCGCGCGCCCGCACCCGGATGACCGAGGACGTGTTCGCCGGGCTCGCCCCGCCCGAGGAGGGGCTCGACCCGCTCGCGCCCGAGCACGTGGCCCCGCTCGTCGGGTACCTGGCGTCCCCGGCCGCCGCCCACGTCACCGGGCAGCTCCTCGTCGTGCACGGCGGCATGGTGGCGGTCGTGGAACGGCCCAGGGTGGCGGCCAGGTTCGACAGCAAGCAGGAGGCGTTCACCCACGACGAGCTGGACGCCCTGCTCACCGGGTACTTCGCGGGCCGGCCGGCCGGCGAGACGTTCGCGGCGGCCGAGGTGCTGGGCCTGCGGCGCGGCTAGCAGATGTCAGGGGACGTCCGGACAGGGGTACGGCCCCGTCCTCCGGGAGGACGGGGCCGTACGCTGTGCCCGGTGCGGCGTCAGGCCGCCGTCCCGTTCTCCTCGACCGGCTTGCGGTGACGGCCGCGGGGGGCCGTCTGGTGGTCGATCGCCGAGACGTCACTGGCCGAGACCGGGCCCCGGTGCCGGCCGTGACCGGCGGCCTCCTGGACCTCGGACGACGGCTGGGTCGTGGTGGCGTTGCTCATCGCTAAGGTTCACCCCGTAAACATGATCTTTCCAACAGCCGGGTGAGTCTAACCAACCCTGTGAGGGCCGGATCCACGCGTCGCGCCGACCGGCACTACTTCGTTACAAGACCGCCCAGGGGCGCTTGCTGCAGGGGCACGGGACGCGTCACGGCAGGGCCTGGAGCGTCCGTCTCCGCGGCCGGTGACGGCGCCGGCGCCGATTCCGGCTTCGGCTCCGGGCGAGGGTCCCCGTCCGCCTCCACCGGGGCGGCCGGGGCCTCCACCCGGGCCACTCCGCACGGGACGTCCGCGGTGGCGTACGGCAACCGCAGCTCGCCCTCCCGGGTCCACACCCCGGTACCCGTCAACCAGCCCACGGGGGCCGCGAAGTGACGGACGGTCCGCTCGGCGGGCCGCCACACCCCGACCCAGTTGCCCACCGGCCCGTCGACGCACAGCGCCACCCCGCAGCTCTCCGGCGTCAGCACCTGGCCCGGCTGCACCGCGAACGGCGTGAGCTCGCGGTCCGGCATCCGCAGCGATTCCGGGAAGCGCACCGGCAGGGTGCTGCCGAGGACGCCCCAGCCGAGCCGCGGCCGCCCCGGAGAGGGGGCGTCCGAGCGGATCAGCAGCAGCCCGCTGTCCGGGTCGGCGAGCAGGAGCCGGTCGTCGCTGTCCGCCGTGATCTGCAGCAGCGGCGACACCTCGCCGTCGCGCTCCAGATCCACCACGACGGCCTTCGTCCGCCCGCCGGACTCCCGGTCGAGGGCGAGCATCCGCCCCTCCCGGTCCAGCCACACCCCGCCCGAACAGCGCCCCGGGATCTGCGCGAGCCGCTCCGGCCCGAAGGCGCCGCCCGCCACCCGCCACACCGCGCTGGAGCGCCGCCCCACCGCCAGCGCGTACGCCCGCTCACCGCCCGGGGCCGGCGGCAGCATCCGCAGCCGGGTCCCGTCGTCCGGGCACTCGACCGCGCCCAGCAGCAGCTCTCCGGTGCCGGGGCCGGTGGGGTACAGCAGGGAGAAGACATGGCGTCCGTCGGTCGGGCGGCGGACGAGGACCCGCCCGTCGCCCATCGGCTGCACCTCCGTGCCCGGCTCCTCCGGCTGATGGCCGGGCAGGGGCACGGCGTAGGGCTCGGGGCCGTCCAGGGTCCAGCGCTCCGGGAACCAGCAGTCGCCGTCCAGCGCGAGGCGGGCGGCGTAGGAGCCGTCCGCGGTGATGACGCACGCCGCCCGAGGCGTGTCGCCGTTGTCGGACTCCGCGGACTCGATCGCACAGGCCGTCATGGTCCGGTCACCTCCGGTCACGACGCTAGTTTTCGCCCGCACAGACGAGGCGCGGGCCGGGTTCCGCTTCACACAAAGGGGTGGCACAGGAACGATTCGCCTGAGGAAACGGCGACCGGTGTGCTGGACGGCGCCCCCCGCGGTGGGGGAGGACCCGCGCGACCGGCGGGAACGGCGGGCGCGGACGCCGTACCGGCCGCCCCGCAGCAGGTACGGCCCCCGACAACGGCCAGGTAGCCTGTCCTTCGTGCCCCGTCTGTCTGAAGTCATCGCCGCGCTGGAGACCCTGTGGCCCGCCGAGCGGGCCGAGTCCTGGGACGCGGTCGGCACCGTCGTGGGCGACCCCGGCCAGGAGGTCTCCCGGGTCCTGTTCGCCGTCGACCCGGTCCAGGAGATCGTGGACGAGGCGGTCGAGCTCGGCGCCGACCTGCTGGTCACCCACCACCCGCTCTATCTGCGCGGGACGACGACCGTCGCGGCCTCCCACTTCAAGGGCCGCGTCGTGCACACCCTGATCAAGAACGACATCGCGCTGCACGTCGCGCACACCAACGCCGACACCGCCGACCCTGGCGTGAGCGACGCCCTCGCCGGAGCCCTGGACCTGCGCGTCGTACGCCCCCTGGTGCCCGACCCGACCGACCCGCAGGGCCGCCGGGGCCTCGGCCGCGTGTGCGAGCTGGACCAGCCGCTCACCGTGCGCGCCCTGGCCGCCCGCGCCGCCGAGCGGCTGCCCGCCACCGCGCAGGGCATCCGCGTCGCCGGCGACCCGGAGGCCGTCGTCCGCACGATCGCCGTCAGCGGCGGTTCCGGCGACAGCCTCTTCGACCAGGTACGGGCCGCCGGCGTCGACGCCTTCCTCACGGCCGACCTGCGCCACCACCCGGTGTCCGAAGCGGTCGCCCACAGTCCTCTCGCGCTGCTCGACGCGGCGCACTGGGCCACCGAGTGGCCCTGGTGCGAGCTGGCCGCAGCCCAGCTCGACGAGATCTCCGACCGTCACGGATGGGGCCTGCGTGTCCACGTCTCCGCGACCGTCACCGACCCCTGGACCGCCCACGCGGCGTCCACCACCACCGATCCCACGGGAGCCCCCAACTGAACGCCGCGCCCGCCGACCAGATCCGCCTCCTGGACGTCCAGGACCTCGACGTCCGCCTCCAGCAGCTCGCACACCGGCGGAAGTCGCTGCCCGAGCACGCCGAGATCGAGTCCCTCACCAAGGACCACACCCAGCTGCGCGACCTGCTCGTGGCCGCGCAGACCGAGGAGAGCGACTGCGCCCGCGAGCAGACCAAGGCCGAGCAGGACGTGGACCAGGTGCGCCAGCGCGCCGCCCGCGACCAGCAGCGCCTGGACTCCGGTGCCGTCACCTCCCCGAAGGACCTGGAGAACCTCCAGCGGGAGATCGTCTCCCTCGCCAAGCGCCAGGGCGACCTCGAGGACGTCGTCCTGGAGGTCATGGAGCGCCGCGAGTCCGCGCAGGAGCGGGTCGCCGAGCTGACCGAGCGCGTCGGCTCCGTGCAGGGCAAGGTCGACGACGCCATCGCCCGCCGGGACGCCGCGTTCGAGGAGATCGACGCCGAGGTGGCCACGGTGACGAAGGAGCGCGAGGTCGTCGCCGCCGCCGTCCCGGCCGACCTGCTGAAGCTCTACGAGAAGCTGCGCGAGCAGCAGGGCGGCGTCGGCGCGGCCAAGCTGTACCAGCGCACCTGCCAGGGCTGCCGCCAGGAGCTCGCCATCACCGAGCTCAACGAGATCCGCGGGGCCGCCCCCGACACCGTGGTGCGCTGCGAGAACTGCCGCCGCATCCTGGTCCGCACGGCCGAGTCCGGCCTCTAGGAGCCGGAGCGGTGCGGGAGCTCATCGTCGAGGCCGACGGCGGGTCACGGGGCAACCCGGGGCCCGCGGGCTACGGCGCGGTCGTGATCGACGCGGCCACGGGCCAGACCCTGGCCGAGCGCGCCGAGTACATCGGCGTCGCCACCAACAACGTCGCCGAGTACCGGGGCCTGCTGGCCGGGCTGCGCGCCGCGCACGAGCTGGACCCGGCCGCCAAGGTCCACGTCCGCATGGACTCCAAGCTCGTCATCGAGCAGATGTCGGGCCGCTGGAAGATCAAGCATCCCGACCTGAAGCCGCTGGCCTTCGAGGCGGCGCGGATCTTCCCGCCCGGCCAGGTGACGTACGAGTGGATCCCGCGCGAGCAGAACAAGCACGCCGACCGGCTCGCCAACGAGGCGATGGACGCGGGCAGGCGCGGGGAGCAGTGGAGCGCGCTGGACTCCACGGCGGAGCTGGAGGCGGCCGACGCGAAGGCCGCCGCCGGGCCGGGCGACGGCGGGACGGGCGCCGGTGCCGGGTCCGCCACGGCTCCCGGGCACGCCCCTACGACGGCCGGGACCACCCAGGCCGCCGCGCCCTCGGCCGGCTGGGCCCCCGCCGACATGGGCGCGCCCACCACCTTCGTGCTGCTCCGGCACGGCGAGACCCCGCTCACCCCGCAGAAGCGGTTCTCGGGCAGCGGCGGCACCGACCCGGCCCTGTCCGCCGCCGGCCGGGAGCAGGCCGAGCGGGTGGGCGCCGCCCTCGCCCGGCGCGGCACCGTCCAGGCCGTCGTGGCCTCGCCGCTCGCCCGCACCCGGGAGACCGCCGAGATCGTCGCGGGCCGCCTCGGTCTGGAGGTCGCCGTCGACGAGGGCCTGCGCGAGACCGACTTCGGCGCCTGGGAAGGGCTCACCTTCGGCGAGGTCCGCGAGCGGTACCCCGACGACCTGACCGCCTGGCTGGCCGACCCGGAGGCCCGCCCCACCGGCGGCGGCGAGAGCTTCGCGGCGACCGCGGACCGGGTCGCCGCCACCCGCGACCGGCTGATCGCGGCGTACGCGGGCCGCACGGTCCTGCTCGTCACCCACGTCACCCCGATCAAGACACTCGTACGCCTGGCCCTGGGCGCACCGCCGGAGTCCCTGTTCCGCATGGAGCTGTCCGCGGCCTCGCTGTCCGCGATCGCGTACTACGCGGACGGCAACGCGAGCCTGCGGCTCTTCAACGACACCTCACACCTGCGCGGGTGACCGGCCGAGCCCGGCCGCCTCGCGGGCCAGCGTCTCGACCCGCCCCCAGTCCCGGGCCGCCACCGCGTCCGCCGGGAGCATCCAGCTTCCGCCCACGCAGGCCACGTTGGGCAGGGCGAGATACTCCGGAGCCGAACCGGGGCCGATACCGCCCGTCGGGCAGAACCGCACCTGGGGCAGCGGCCCGTACAGCGACCTGAGGTAGGCCGTGCCGCCCGCCGCCTCGGCCGGGAAGAACTTCAGCTCCCGCACCCCGCGCTCCAGCAGCGCCACGACCTCCGACGCGGTCGACACCCCCGGCAGATACGGCACCCCGGACGCCCGCATGGCGTCGAGCAGGGCGTCCGTCCAGCCGGGGCTGACCAGGAACCGCGCCCCCGCCTCCACCGACCGCGTCACCTGCGCGGGCGTGAGCACCGTGCCGGCCCCGACCACGGCGTCCGGCACGGCGTCCGCGACCGCCCGGATCGCGTCGAGCGCGGCCGGGGTCCGCAGGGTCACCTCGATCGCCCGCAGCCCGCCCGCGACCAGCGCCCGGGCCAGCGGTACGGCGTCGGAGGGGTCGTCCACGACGACCACGGGGACGACGGGCGCGAGATCCAGGACCGATGTCATGGCGCACATCCTGCCGACGGGAAGCAGTCTGCGCAAAGCCCGTTGCGCTCTGCGCAATGACGGGCTGTCGCTGCGGGCCGGTGGGCTGTCGGTAGGGGCTAGTGGACCTCGTCCACGAGCACGTCCAGCGCCCACGGCCTCCCGGCCCCGGCCGGCGCCCCGGCCTCCACCTCGTACCCGAGGTCCCGCAGCGCCTCGACCAGCTCGGCCGGGCCCTTCGGCGCGGCCCCGTCCGCCAGCAGGCTCCGCACGATCCGGCCCTTCGTCGCCTTGTTGAAGTGGCTGACGACCTTCCGGGTCGGCGCGTGCAGCACCCGGACCGTCGCCGTCCGCCCGGCCACCTCACCCTTCGGCTTCCACGCCGCCGCGTACGCCGCCGACCGCAGATCCAGCACCAGCCCGTCCCCGGCCGCCTCGGGCAGCACCTCGGCCATCGGCGTCCGCCAGTGCCCCGCGAGCGCGCCCAGCCCCGGCAGCTTCACGCCCATCGAGCACCGGTAGGAGGGGATGCGGTCGGTCACCCGGACGGCACCCCACAGTCCCGAGAACACCAGCAGCGACCGGGCCGCCCGCCGCTTCGCCGCCGCGTCCAGGGACGCGAGGCCGAGCGCGTCGTAGAGCACCCCGGTGTAGATCTCCCCGGCGGGCCGGGCACCCGCCGTCCGCAGCCCGGCGTTCTTCGCGACCTCGCCGCGCAGCCCCTCGCTGAGCCCGAGCACGTCCCGCGCCTTGTCCTCGTCGCCCGTGCACAGGTCGACCAGCTCGGTCAGCACGGCCTCCCGTGCCGCGCCCAGCCCCGGCAGGGACAGCGACTCCGGCTTCAGCGGCGCACCCCGGCCGGACGCGGCCTTGCCTTCGGACGGCGGCAGCAGGACAAGCACAGACACTCCTTCGATCGAACCCCGCTCAGGGTACGGCGTGCCCGGCCGCCCCCCTCGCCCTACGCTCGACCCATGCCCCGCCGCCACATCCGCGTGACCGGCGCCCCCGTGGCCCCCCTGCGCGCCGCCCTCACCGCGCTGCGCGCCCGGCTCGACGTCCCCGCGAGCTTCCCGCCCGAGGTCCTGGCCGAGGCCGACCGCGCCGCGAAGGCCCCCGTCCTCCCCGCGCGGGACGCCACCGGCATCCCCTTCCTCACCATCGACCCGCCCGGCTCCACCGACCTCGACCAGGCCCTGCACCTGTCCCGGCGGGGCACCGGCTACCGCGTCCGGTACGCCATCGCCGACGTCGCCGCCTTCGTCGCACCGTCGGGCGCGCTCGACCAGGAGGCGCACCGGCGCGTGGCGACCCTCTACTTCCCGGATACCCGCGTCCCGCTGCACCCCGGGCAGCTCGGCGAGGACGCCGCCAGCCTGCTGCCCGGCCGGGACCGCCCCGCCGTGCTGTGGACCACCGACCTCGACGCGGACGGCCGTACGGTCGCCGTCGACGTCCACCGCGCCCTGGTGCGCAGCCGGACCCGGCTGGACTACGCGGGCGCGCAGCGGCAGATCGACGCGGGCACCGCCGAGGAACCGCTCGCCCTGCTGAAGGAGATCGGGGAACTGCGGGAGCGCCTGGAGGCGGAACGCGGCGGGATCTCCCTGAACGTCCCCGAGCAGGAGATCGTCGAGCACGACCACTCCTACGAGCTCTCCTACCGCGCGCCCCACCCCGCCGAGGGCTGGAACGCCCAGCTCTCCCTGCTCACCGGCATGGCCGCCGCCGGCCTGATGCTGACCCACGGCACCGGGATCCTGCGCACCCTGCCCGCCGCCCCCGACGGTGCGGTCGGCCGGCTGCGCCGCACCGCCCGCGCCCTGGGCATCGACTGGCCGCACCACGTGTCGTACGCCGCGCTCGTCCGCTCCCTCGACCCGCACCCGCCGCACCACGCGGCCTTCCTCCAGGAGTGCACGACCCTGCTGCGGGGCGCCGGCTACACCCCGTTCCGCGACGGCGAGCTGCCCGCCCTCACCACGCACGCCGCGGTGGCCGCCCCCTACGCCCACTGCACGGCCCCGCTGCGCCGCCTCGTGGACCGGTACGCCGCCGAGATCTGCCTCGCGGCCACCGCCGGACAGCCCGTTCCCGACTGGGTCCTGGCCGCCCTCGACGCCCTGCCCGCCCGGATGGCCGAGGGCGCGCGGCGCGCGGGTACGGTCGAGCGGGAGTGCGTCGACCTCGTGGAGGCGGCGCTGCTGAAGGACCGGGTGGGGGAGGAGTTCGACGGCCACGTGATCGACGTGGACGACCACCGCCCCACGACCGGCGTCGTCCAGCTCCACACACCGGCGGTCATCGGCCGCGTCGACGGCCCGGCCCCGCTCCCGCTCGGCGACCCCCTCCGCGTCCGCCTCACCCAGGCCGATCCGGCGACGGCGAAGGTGCGGTTCGAGCCGGTGTGAGGGAGCCGGTGTGAGGGCGGGGGGCCACCTGCGGACCCCGGCGGTCAGCGGCCGGGCCCCGCTCCCGCTCCGCGAACCGGCGACGGCGAAGGTGCGGCTCGAGCCGGTGTGAGGGCGGGGGGCCACCTGCGGACCCCGGCGGTCAGCGGCCGGGCCCCGCTCCCGCTCCGCGAACCGGCGACGACGGCGGAGGTGCGCTTCGTGCGCGCGTGAGGGCGGTGACGAGGCCTGCGGCGTCGTCGGCGTGGAGCCGGACCACCCGCACCTCCCGCCGCCGCCCGAGGAGACCGGCGTGCACGACGGGCTCCGCGAGTTCCACCGTCACGGTGGTCTGCGCGCCGACGGCCAGATCCAGCTCGCCCTCGGCCCCCGCATGGGTGGTCCGCAGCTCACGCCGTACCCGCGCGACAGCCGCGACCGGTATCCGCAGATCGACGTGCGCGGCCCGCCGGACCCGCAGCGCGTCCGGCATGAGCACGTGAGGGCGCACGACGGACGCGGCGTGCATCCCAAGGACGAGCAGCAGGGTGTACACGTCCATCGCGAACCACACCCCCCGCACGACCGGATGGCCCCGCAGCAGCAGGGACATCATGACCGACTCGATCACGACCACGAACCCGAAGCCGAGCATCATCGCCCCCTGCCCCCGCGCGTACGGGAACGCCACCCCGCCGCGGACCCCCTGCCGCCGACGCGCCACCCACAGCCCGATGCAGGCCAGCAACCGCAGCTCATGCCGGACCAGGGCGAGCACGGCCCTCACTCCCGCTCCCCGATCATCGCCAGCGCCCGGCGGACGGCCTCGGCCTGAGCCGGCGGGAAGTCGGCGTAGAAGGCCCGCAGAAAGCTGTCGCCGGAATCGACCTCGAACGCCTCGGGCAGCACCTCACGGGGCAGGCAGTCCACGAGGGCACGCGCCGCCTCGTCCACCCGGGGATCGGCCGGATCGGCGTCGGCGAGGCCGTCGAGCAGGGCGTACGCGGCGACGGCCCGCTCCTGCCCACCCGGCACGGCGAACGCCTCGCCCAGCGCGGCCATGACCCGCTCACCGGCCTCGGGACCGGCCGCCGTCTCGATGAGGGCGAGCATCTCGCGGTCCTTGGCCGCCATGGGTGAGTCCGTGACCCGTGCCATGCCCCGGAACAATGCCGCCAGCCGGGGCGACACGGGCCCCTCGGCGGGCAGCCCGCCCTCCATGTCCAGCAGCGCCCTCAACCGCGCACGCCGCTCCCGGACGGCCGCCTCCTGCCGGGCGAGGTCCGCGTCGAGCTCGCCCAGCACCTCGACGAGGTCCTTCCCCGCGTCCTCGGCCAGCACGTCCCGCACCTCCGCGAGCCCCAGCCCCAGCTCCGTCAGCCGCCGGATCCGCGCCAGCACGACGGCGTGCCGCAGGGTGTACTCCCGGTACCCGTTGGCGCGCCGCTCCGGCTCGGGCAACAGCCCCTGATGGTGGTAGTGCCGCACGGTCCGCGTGGTGACCCCGACCGCGGCGGCGAGTTCTCCGATCCGCATGGGACCAGTACAGACGTTGACGTCGCGGCAAGGTCAAGCGACGGCGGGCCGGGGCCGACTTCGCTCTTCGGCAAACCGCTCACCCTCCCCCTTTGGATTCGAACTGGAGACGGCCGACCTCCTCTGACCCCGCCCGGCGACGGACGCCCCCTTCCGGCCGGTACCATGGCCGATACGGCAGACGAGCCGGGCGGGCGGCCGCGTGAAGTCCCTCAGGGGCTTCCCGAGGAACGTCCGGGCTCCACAGGGCAGGGTGGTGGCTAACGGCCACCCGGGGTGACCCGCGGGACAGTGCCACAGAAAGCAGACCGCCCGGCACTCAGGTGCCGGGTAAGGGTGAAACGGTGGTGTAAGAGACCACCAGTGCCTGGGGTGACTCAGGCAGCTAGGTAAACCCCACCCGGAGCAAGGTCAAGAGGAGCGCTGTAACAGGCGCTCTGCGCGGACGATCGAGGGCTGCCCGCCCGAGTCCGCGGGTAGACCGCACGAGGCCGGTGGCAACACCGGCCCTAGATGGATGGCCGTCGCCCCGGCTCCCGCGAGGGAACCGGGGAACAGAACCCGGCGTACAGCCCGACTCGTCTGCCGCTCCCGCAGGGAACGCGGCGTGACAGCGCGCGACTCGTCCGAGCTTCCGTCCCCGGCTCAGCCGCCCAGCGCCCCGATCGTCCTCGGCTCCTTCTCCAGCAGCCCGGCGATTCCCGCGTCTGCCGCCCTCTCCCGGCGTTGCGGGTCGGCCTCCGTACGTTCGGGCTCGTGCCGTTCCCAGTCCGCGGGCTGGAGGAACAGCATGTCGCCCGTGCCGGGGACGATCAGGACGCCGCCGAAGGCCGGGTCTCCCGCGAACCAGGCGCCGGTTTCCGTGCCCCGGGGCCAGCGGCGGGTCATCGACACGTTCAGGGCGCGCATCGTGCGGGCTCCGTGCTGTCCCCGGATCGGCAGCTTCACCGTGTGGACCGTGCCCAGCAGCAGCCAGGCGGAGCCGCGGCGGTCCACCCGGTCCCGGTACTCCAGGGGGTACGTCCGCAGTACCCGTTCGCACACGTCGAGGCGTCGGCCGTGGCGGACCTGGAGGAGAAGGAGGAGCAGGACGAAGAGGCCGGGCACGATCGGGAGGACCGTCAGGAGGGTGTTCGGTACGCCTGCCCCGATCAGGGCGAAGGGCAGTGCGATCAGGGCCGTGCCCAGGGCGGCCCGAAGGATCACGTACCGGCTTCGGGCCGATCTGTTGTGGGCGACGATCTCGGTCACCTCGGGCGTCAGGCGTGGCGGCTGCGGCATGCGGTGTCTCCTCGGGGGGCGGTATCGGACAGCGTAGGGCGGCGTCACTCCGACGGGTGTTCCAGCGGGCGGCGGCCCTCGGCTTCGTCTACTCAGGAGACGTGACCCGTCCCCTGGAGGCTGCCGTGGACGACCCCCGCCGTCTTCCCCTCATCTACGTCCGCGGCTTCGCCGGGGGGACGTCCGGGATCGACAAGGCCGTCGCTGATCCCTTCTACGGGTTCAACGAGGGGTCCACCCATGTCCGGGTCGGGGCGCACGACCAGCCGTTGTTCCATGAGTTCGAGAGCCCCCTGCTGCGGCTGATCCGCGGGGAGGGGTACGAGCTGCTGGTCGAGGGGTGCCAGGAGACCTACCTCGCCGAGCACGCCCAGGTGCCCGCCGACTCGGTGTGGGTGCATCGCTTCTACGACCGGTCCTCCGGCAGCGCGACCCAGCGGCCTGGTGCGGGGTCCTCGTCGGACCGTGGAGTTCCGGCGACGCGATGGCACATTCCGCTGCCCGGGGGCGCCGTTCCGCTGGTCGGCGACGGCGCCCGCATCCGGCTCGTCGCCACGCCCTGGACCCGAGCAGAGCCCGGGCCTCCGTCGTGGGCTCTGTGAGCCATTCCTGGACCTGAACCGAACAGGCCCTGTGCCCCTACGCCCCCGGCCCCAGCGACCGCTGCGCCACCCGCGCCAGGTGCCGCTCGAAGACCTCGCGCGCGTCCGGCGTCAGCGTGCGCAGGGCGACCAAGGCCGTGATGACCACGTCGCAGAGCTCCGACTGCACGTCGTCCCAGGTGTGGGTGACGCCCTTGCGCGGGTTCTGGCCGGTCGCCCCGATGACGGCCTGCGCGACCTCGCCGACCTCCTCCGAGAGCTTCAGCATCCGCAGCAGCAGGCCCTCCGTACCGCCGGTCGGCCGGTCCGACTCCAGCCACGCCCACAGGGCGTCGACGGTTTTCCACGGGTCGGCGGCGGCCTCGTCAGTCGTCATGCGGGGCAGCTTGGCACAGGGCGGGTGCGCCCCGGGGTCGCGCTCACTCCTCGAACAGTGTGTCCTGGTCCGCGAGTTCGCCGTCCTTGTCCGGGCGGTCCAGCCGCCGGTTGCGGGCGCCCACCACGAGCGCGGTCGCCGCCGCCGTCACACCGAGGGCCGTGGGGACCATCCAGCCGCGGTCCAGGACGTGGCCGAGCGCGTGGTCGAGGGAGAGCCGGCCGGGGCCGGTGATCGCGAGGCTGGCCGCGGTGAGGCCGAGGATGGCGGCGTGCTCGTAGCCGCCCTCCTGGTTGAAGAAGCCGTTCGGGGCGTGCACCGCGGCCGCCCCCGCCATGGCGCCGGCCGCCGCCGCGCCCGCGGCGGGGGTGGCGAGGCCCAGGACCAGCAGGGCGCCGCCGCCGGTCTCCGCGAGGCCGGCCGCGGTCGCGCTCGCCTTGCCCGGCCTGTAGCCGACCGACTCCATGAACTGGCCGGTGCCCTCGATGCCGTGGCCGCCGAACCAGCCGAACAACTTCTGCGTGCCGTGCGCCATCAGGACGCCGCCGGCTCCCAGCCGGAGCAGCAGCAGGCCCAGATCGTGTCGGTCGAAAGCACTCACAGCGACTCCTGGAACAGGTCGGCAAGGACGGATCCCCTCCCGCGTACTCACCATGACACCCGGGACACCCGCCCGCCCCGTCTCGGCGCCGTTAGGGTGGCGGGCCGGTGGGGCCGGTGTGAGGCTGCGGATATGACCATTCAGACGTCCAAGCTCAGCGACCCCACGGTCCGTGCCTTCGTCGCGGCGGTCAACGCCCACGACCGCGAGGGCTTCATGAGTGTCCTCGCGCCCGGCGCGACCATGGCCGACGACGGCACCGACCGAGATCTGACCGACTGGGTGGACCGGGAGATCTTCTCCTCCCACGGGCACCTGAAGGTCGACAACGAGTCGAACCAGGGCCGCGATCTCGTCGCCTCGTACCGCAACGACACCTATGGCGAGATGCGTACCCGCTGGCACTTCGAGGTCGAGGACGACGGCCGGATCTCCCGCTTCGAGACCGGGCAGGCCTGAGCGGCCCTGGACCGGTCCGCGGCACCCCCGCACATGCACGGCAGCCGTTCCACCCACCGGTGCGTCCCTCGCGTCCCACGCGAGGTCCACCCCCACCCCGGTGCGGTGGAACGGCTGCCGCGTCCCCCTCGGTATGGCATGCGAACCCTGCTGCTCCGAATGTGAAGCTCTCGTGCAGGAGGATCTCAGCATAAGCCGCCCACCGGGGGCGATGTGGCGGAATTACAGATTCCAGTTGTGTGCATTGTGAAGGGGTGGCGCCTCAGCCGCGTCCCACGTACGGCATCGCCGTCGCGAGCACCGTCGCGAACTGGACGTTCGCCGCCAGCGGGAGCTCCGCCATGTGCCGCACCGTGCGAGCCACGTCGGCCACGTCCATGACCGGCTCCGGCACCACGGAGCCGTCCGCCTGGAGAGCACCCTGCCGCATGCGGGCCGTCATGTCGGTCGCCGCGTTGCCGATGTCGATCTGCCCCACCGCGATCCCGTACGGCCGCCCGTCCAGCGACAGCGACTTCGTCAGCCCGGTCAGCGCGTGCTTGGTCGCCGTGTAGGCCACCGAGTGCGGGCGGGGCGTGTGGGCCGAGACGGAGCCGTTGTTGATGATCCGCCCGCCCCGCGGGTCCTGCTCCTTCATCTGCCGGTACGCCGCCTGCGCGCCCAGGAACGCCCCGTTGAGGTTGGTGTCCACCACGTGCCGCCAGGCGTCGTACGGCAGTTCCTCGACCGGCACCCCGCCGGGGCCGAACGTGCCCGCGTTGTTGAACAGCAGGTCCACCCGCCCGAACCGCTCCACCGCGGCGGCGAACAGCGCGGTGACGTCCTCCTGCCGCGCCACGTCCGTCCGTACGGCGAGCGAGGCGCCCTCCGGCGCCAGCCCCGCCGTCTCCTCAAGCGTCTCCACGCGCCGCCCGGCCAGCGCCACCGACCAGCCCGCGCCCAGCAGTTCCACGGCGACCGCGCGGCCGATGCCCGAGCCGGCGCCGGTCACCACGGCGATCCTCGTCCCCGTCTGCTTGTCGTCCATGGAGCGGCAGCGTAGGGGACGGTCCGCCATTCGGAACCCGGCTGTCCGCCATCCGGGTGTTGTGTACGCGCCAAGCTCGTGTCGTCCCGGTCCGCCACCACGCCCCGTGCCTCCATCGGGCAGGGGAGGACCGGATGACCACCACGACACACCTGTCCCAGCACAGCCCCGAACTGCGCGCGGCGGCCCGGCACCTCGGCCGCCGCCGCTTTCTGACCCTCACCGGCGCGGCCGCCGCGCTGGCCTTCTCCGTGCAGCTGCCCGCCCCGGTCACCGCGAGCGCGGCCGCGCGCGGCGCCCGCCGGATCGCCGACGACCCCTTCACCCTCGGTGTCGCCTCCGGCGACCCGCTGCCCGACTCGGTGGTCCTGTGGACCCGTCTGGCGCCCGTGCCGTTCCAGGCGGACGGCGGGATGCCCGCGGAGCCGGTCGCCGTGCGGTGGGAGGTGGCGCACGACGAGGCGTTCACGCAGGTCGCCGCGAGCGGCGAGAGCGTCGCCCACCCCGAGTACCACCACTGCGTGCACGTCGACGTCCCCGGCCTCGAGGCCGGCCGCGTCTACCACTACCGCTTCCGCACCGGCGGCTGGATCAGTGAGACCGGGCGCACCCGCACCGCTCCCGCGGCCTCGGCGACGACCCCGCTGACCTTCGCCGCCGTCTCCTGCCAGGCGTACGCCGACGGCTACTACACGGCCTACCGGCATCTCGCGCAGGACGACGTGGACGTCGTCCTCCACCTCGGCGACTACCTGTACGAGTACGCCGTCAACTCCGCGGGCGGCTACCGCAACTACACCGACCGCACACTGCCCGCCGTGTTCAACCGGGAGACCGTGACCCTGGAGGACTACCGGCTGCGCTACGCCCTGTTCAAGTCCGACCCGGACCTCAGGGCCGCGCACGCCGCGCATCCCTTCGTCGTCACCTGGGACGACCACGAGACCGAGAACAACTACGCGAACGACACCCCGGAGAACAGCGTCCCGCCCGCCGAGTTCCTGCTGCGCCGGGCCTCCGCGTACCGCGCCTACTGGGAGAACCAGCCCCTGCGCCTGCCGCAGCGGCCCACCGGCCCCGACATGCAGCTCTACCGGCGGCTGCACTGGGGCCGGCTCGCCCAGCTCGACGTCCTCGACACCCGGCAGTACCGCTCCAACCAGGCGTACGGCGACGGCTCCCAGGTCCCCGGACCGGAGATCGACGACCCGGCGCGCACGATGACCGGCGCCCAGCAGGAGCGGTGGCTGCTCGACGGCTGGCGCGCCTCCACGGCCCTGTGGAACGTCGTGCCGCAGCAGGTGACGTTCTCCCAGCGCAAGTTCGACCTGACCGAGCCGTCAAGGGTGTCCATGGACGCCTGGGACGGCTACCGCGCCTCGCGGCGCCGGGTGCTGGACGGCGCGAAGGCCGCGGGCGTCGAGAACCTCATGGTGCTCACCGGGGACGTCCACGTCGGCTACGCCTTCGACATCAAGGACGACTTCGACGACGCCGCGTCCGCCACCCTGGGCACGGAGATCGTGGCGACGTCCGTCGCCAGCGGCCGGGACGGCACCGACAGGCCCGCCAACTGGGACACGTACATGAAGGCCAACCCGCACCTGCGGTTCTACAACGGCCGGCGCGGCTATGTGCGGGTCGCGCTGGGGGAGCGGCTGGCGCGGACCGACTTCCGGACCGTGCCGTACGTGACCACGCCGGGGGCGCCGGTCACGACGGCCGCGTCCTTCGTCACCCAGGTCGGGAACCAGGGGCTCACGCCGGCGTGAGGGCGGGCGCCCGGTCCTCGGGGGTCTCGCCGGGGTAGCGGACGCCCACGCGGTCCCGGATCGCGTCGAGCGTCCGCATCACGGCGAGGGTGCCCTCCAGCGGGACCAGCGGGGACTCGGTCTCCCCGGCGCGCAGGGCCCGCATCACCTCGAGCGCCTCGTGCCGCAGGGTGGTGCGGGGCCCGTCCGCCGGGTCGGCCGTGAACTCCTCGGGGGCGCGGCCGTCGCGGTACAGCACGAAACGCTCCGGGTGGAAGAAGCCCTCCGGCAGGTCGATGCGGCCCGCGGAACCGGTCACGGACGCCACGGTCGGCGTACCGCCCGCGATCGAGCAGTGCAGGGAGGCGAGCGCGCCGCCGTCCCACGACAGCAGGGCGCCGGTCTGCAGGTCGACGCCCTCCGGGGACAGCGTCGCGCGGGCCGTCACGTCCGACGGCTCCCCGAGCAGCAACTGGGCGAAGGACACCGGGTACACGCCGAGGTCCAGCAGGGCGCCGCCGCCCTGCGCCGGGTCGCGCAGCCGGTGCGCGGGCGGGAACGGGCCCGCCAGGCCGAAGTCGGCCTGGACGTGCCGGACCTCGCCGATGGCGCCGTCGTAGACCAGGGCCTTCAGGCGCCGCACCAGCGGGTTGCAGTACATCCACATCGCCTCCATGAGGAAGCTCCCGCGCTCCTTGGCCAGCGCCACCAGTTCCCCGGCCTCGCGGGCGTTCAGCGTGAACGCCTTCTCGCAGAGGACGTTGCGGCCCGCCTCCAGGCACAGCCCGGCCGCCTCGCGGTGCGCCGCGTGCGGGGTGGCGACGTACACGACATCGATGTCCTCGTCCCGCGCGAGGGACGCCCAGTCGCCGTAGGCGCGCGGGATGCCGAAGCGCTCGGCGAAGGCGTCGGCCGAGGCCCGGGTCCGCGAGGCGACCGCGACCACCTCGGCGTCCGGCAGGTCCACCAGGTCCGCCGTGAAGGCGGCCGCGATGCCGCCGGTCGCCAGGATCCCCCAGCGCACGCTCTGTTCCGCCACTGCGGCCCCGCCCCTCGCTCATGTGACCATCGGCACTCCGTTCGAGCTGAGAGCATAGAGGGCGGATCACGCGGAGGGGGAGGGGCTCATGAGCGACCGTGGGGGACCGGCGCGGGAGGACACGGCGCGGCCGGCGCCGCCCGCGTGGCGATCAGCCGCCGCGGCACAGCGCCGCACCGGCCTGCTCGTCACCCTCGTCCTGGGCGGGCTGACGGCGACGCCCCCGCTGGCGATGGACATGTACCTCCCGGCGCTCCCGGAGGTCACCCGCTCGCTGCACGCGCCCGCCGCCACCGTCCAGCTCACGCTCACCGCGTGCCTGGCCGGCATGGCGCTCGGGCAGCTGCTGGTCGGCCCGATGAGCGACCGCTGGGGCCGCAGACGCCCGCTGCTCGCGGGTCTCGCCGTGTACGTCGTCGCCACCGCCCTGTGCGCGTTCGCGCCCACCGTGGAGGCGCTGGTCGCCTGCAGGCTCGCCCAGGGCCTCGCCGGGGCGGCCGGCATCGTCATCGCGCGGGCGGTCGTCCGCGACCTCCACGACGGCGTGGCCATGGCCCGCTTCTTCTCCACCCTCATGCTGATCTCCGGCGTCGCCCCGATCGTGGCCCCGCTCATCGGCGGGCAGATCCTGAGGGTGACGGACTGGCGGGGCGTGTTCGTCGTCCTCACCGTGGTCGGGGTGCTGCTGGCCGCCCTCGTCTGGTTCCGGCTCCCCGAGACCCTGCCGCGACAGGAGCGGCACGCCGGAGGCGTCGGCGAGACCCTGCACGCGATGCGCGGGCTGCTCGCCGACCGCGCCTTCGCCGGGTACGCGCTCACCGGCGGCTTCGCCTTCGCCGCGCTGTTCGCCTACATCTCCGCCTCGCCCTTCGTGATTCAGGAGATCCACGGCGCCTCGCCGCAGACGTTCAGCCTGCTGTTCGGGCTCAACTCGGTCGGGCTCGTGGCCGTCGGCCAGATCAACGGCAAGGTGCTGGTGGGCCGGGTCAGCCTGGACCGGGTGCTCGGGATCGGCCTCGGGGTCGTCGTCCTCGCGGCCACCGCGCTGCTGCTGATGTCCCTGGGCGTCCTCGGCGAGACCGGACTCGCCCCCGTGGCCGCGGCGCTGTTCGTGCTGATGTCCGCGATGGGCGTCACGCTGCCCAACACGCAGGCGCTCGCGCTGCAGCGCACCAAGCGCGCCGCGGGCTCCGCCTCCGCGCTCCTCGGCACCTCCTCCTTCCTCATCGGCGCGGTCGCCTCGCCCCTGGTGGGCGTCGCCGGGGAGGACACCGCCGTCCCGATGGCGGTCGTCCAACTGGCCGCGGGCCTGGTGGCGCTCGCCTGCTTCATGGGAATGTGCCGTCCCTGGAGGACACCACCAGGTCCGGGCGCACGGGACGGGGCTCCCCCCGCTCCCGGCGCGGCCGCGAGCACGGGGGAGGACAGCTGAGCGCGCCGAGACTGCGCGGGGACGCACCGGAGAGGGCCGGACTCGACCCCGAGGAGATCCGACAGCTCGTCGGCGAGGTCCGCGACCTCACCACCGGCCCGCGCCCCTGGGCCGCCGGGACGGTACTGGTCGTCGGGCGGGGCCCCTACCTGGCCGTCGAGGAGGCGGCCGGCTGGGCGGTGCGCTACGCGTCCTACGACGAGGACACCGACTCCGGCGTCGAACTGCCCGCCGGGGCCCGGGTGCCGGTGACCACCGCCACCCCGTTCGACCTGGCCTCCCTCACCAAGCTGTTCACCTCGGTGGCCGCCGTCCAGCAGATCGAGCGCGGCACGCTCGGCATCGACGCGCGCGTCGGGGCGTACCTGCCGGACTTCCGGGCCGCGGCGCGGCACGACGTCACCGTGCGGCAGCTGCTCACCCACACCTCCGGGCTGCGCCCCGAACTGCCGCTGTACGACTGCGCGGACGACGCGGAGCGCCTGGACCGGCTGCGCGCCGAGGCGCCCATCGGGGTGCCCGGCACGTACTGCTACTCCGACCTGAACATGCTGCTGCTCCAGCACGTCCTGGAACGCGTCACGGGCCGCCCGCTCGACGTCCTGGTCCACGACGGCATCACCCGCCCGCTGGGGATGACCGCGACCCGGTTCGGCCCCTGCCCGGGCGCCGCCGCGACCGAGGACCAGCGGCGGCCCTGGGCGAAGACCGACCGGGGCATGCTGCGGGGCGTCGTCCACGACGAGAACGCCTGGGCGCTGGGCGGGGTGGCCGGGCACGCCGGCCTGTTCTCGACGGGCCGCGACCTCGCCGTCTTCTGCCGTGCCCTGCTGTCCGGCGGCGCCTACGGACCCGCCCGCGTCCTCGGCCCCGACTTCGTGGAGCTGCTGCTGACGCCGCCCGGCCTGGGCTTCGCGGTCGACCAGCCGTGGTTCATGGGGGAGCTGGCCGGGCGGGGCGCGGCCGGCCACACCGGCTTCACGGGCACGTCGCTGGTGCTCGACCCGGCCAGGGACACCTTCCTGATCCTGCTGGCGAACACCGTCCACCCGCGCCGCGGGCGCCCCGACAGCGGTCCGAGGGCTGCGGCGGGCACCCGGGTGGCCCGGGCCCTGCGGGGCCGGTAGGGGGCCTCCCCGGGGACGGAAGGCCGTCCGGGGCCTCGTAGAATCTCCGGGTGAACGCCCCCGTCCCCCCGTCCGCCGAGACCTTGCGCGCGGCTCTCGCCGCCCTGCTCGACGGGCTTCCGCCGCGCCGGGCCGCGCAGGCCGTCGAGCGGCTGATCTCCGCGTACCGGGGCGCCACCCCGACCGACAGCCCCATCCTGCGGGACCGCGCCGACGTGGCCGCCTACGCCGCGTACCGGATGCCCGCCACCTACGCGGCCGTCCGCTCCGCCCTGGAGGCGTTCGCGCGGACCGTGCCCGGCTGGGCGCCGGAGCGGCACATCGACGTCGGCGGCGGGACGGGGGCGGCGACCTGGGCGGTCGCCGCGACCTGGCCCGGCCGGCGCGAGGTCACCGTGCTGGACTGGGCGGAGCCCGCCCTGGCCGTCGGCCGGGAGATCGCCGAGACCGACCCGGTGCTGCGCGGGGCCCGCTGGCAGCGCGCCCGGATCGGCGCTGGACTCACCCTCGACGCCGCCGACCTCGTGACCGTCTCCTACGTCCTCAACGAGCTCACCGCCGCCGACCGGGGCACCCTCGTCGACACCGTCGCGGACGCCGCGCGGACCGTCGTGATCGTCGAACCCGGCACCCCGGACGGCTACGCCCGCGTCATCGAGGCCCGTGACCGGCTGATCGCCGCCGGGTTCCGCGTCGCCGCGCCCTGCCCGCACAGCGCCGCCTGCCCCATCGTGCCCGGCACCGACTGGTGCCACTTCTCGGCGCGCGTCCCCCGCTCCTCGCTGCACCGCCAGATCAAGGGCGGCTCCCTCGCCTACGAGGACGAGAAGTTCAGCTATGTCGCCGCCACCCGGCTGCCGGCCGGCCCGGCCCCCGCCCGGGTCGTGCGCAGGCCCCAGATCCGCAAGGGGCAGGTCCTGCTCGACCTGTGCGAGACCGAGCCGGCGCTGCGCCGGGTCACGGTCACCAAGCGCCACGGCGACCTCTACCGGGCGGCCCGCGACACGGACTGGGGCGACGCCTGGCCGCCGGCCCCCGCCGAGTAGACCTCCTAGGAGGCCCCCTCGACATCCGGGCCTCCTAGGAGGATTCCTCCGTCCGGGCCTCCTCGGCCCGCCTCCCCTGCAGCCTGCGCAGCAGCTCCCGCTTCTGCGCCGCCGGGTCGGTCCCGCCGCCGACGCGGCCGCTCCGGGCGCCGCCGCGCAGCGCCGTACGGCCGAGGTGACGGCGCATCCCGCCGACACCCAGCATGTCTCCGGCTCCGCCTCGCGTCATGGTGAGGCTCCCTTCGTCCTGGCCATTGACCTGAACGAGACGTATCGTCTCGTTCTCTGACCGCTCCAGGATCTGGCGAGACGCGGCGTCTTGTCAACTGATAAGTTCGGGCCATGCCAGCACGTGAACCCGCCCCGCCCGCCCCCAACGCCGGCCGCCGCAGCGAGCGGTCCCGGCGGGCCATCTACGACTCCGCCCTCGCCCTGGTCGCGGAGGTCGGCTACCCCCGCACCACCATCGAGGGCATCGCCGCCCGGGCCGGCGTCGGCAAGCAGACGATCTACCGCTGGTGGCCTTCCAAGGCGGAGGTGCTGATGGAGGCGTTCCTCGACCTCGCCGAGCGCTCCGCGCGGGAGGCCGGGGAACAGCCGTACACCTTCCCCGACACCGGCGACCTCGCCGCCGACCTGAAGGCGGTCCTGCGCGCCACCGTCGACGAGCTCCAGGACCCCCGCTTCGACGCGCCCTCCCGCGCCCTGGCCGCCGAGGGCCTGGTCAACGAGGAGCTGGGCCGCCAGTACGTGGCCAAGCTGCTGGAGCCCTCCCTCCAGCTCTACGTCGAGCGGCTGCGCTCCGCCCAGGAGGCCGGCCAGGTGCGCCCCGATGTCGACCCGCGCATCGCGCTGGAGCTCTTCGTCTCCCCGCTGGCCCAGCGCTGGCTCCAGTACACCGGCCCGATCTCCCACGACTACACGGACACCCTGGTCGACTACGCGCTGTACGGCATCGCCCCGCGCCCGACGCCGTGACGAAAAACCCGTCCACGACCCCATTACCCCTGATCACGGCGTTGTGTGCGGCTCGCCCCACCTGGCCCGCTTGTCCGCTACGGCCCCCCGGGGCGCACGATGGTGGGACCATAGGGCATGCTGGTCCGCACGACAGCGAGGCGAGGGGATAGATGAGCGCGGAGTTGGGCGGCCGGTCCGGCCTTCAGGGCAAACTCTCCCAGTGGCTGCGAGGTCGCCGCCCCAAGGGCACCGCCGACGAGGGCGGCCGGGAGACCCTGCTGCTCGCCGCCGCCGCGGCGGGACTGCCCCTCGCGCCCGCCGCGCACCCGGCCGGATATCGCTGCTCCTGCGACCGCGTCGGCTGTCCCACCCCCGCCCGGCACCCGATGTCGTTCGCCTGGCAGACGCAGTCCACCACCGACCGCGGCCAGATCGAGCGCTGGGCCCGCCACCACCCGCAGGCCAACTTCATCACCGCGACCGGCATGGTCCACGACGTCCTGGACGTGCCCCTCGAACCCGGGCGCGAGGCGCTGGAGCGGCTGCTCGCCGCCGGTATCGAGGTCGGGCCGGTCGCCGAGAGCGACGACGGGCGGCTGCTGTTCTTCACCCTCACCCGGGGCACCCCCGAGGACGAGGACGAGTGGTGGCCCTGTGAGCTGGACTGCCACCCCGAGACCATGGACGAGCACCCGGGACTGCGCTGGCACTGCCGCGGCTCCTACGTCCTCATGCCGCCCTCCCGGCTGCCCGGCGACGGCCAGTCCGTGCACTGGGTGCGCGGCCCCGAGCACCCGCTGCCCGACCCGCTCAGCATCCTCGAGGTCCTCACCGACGCCTGCGCCCGCCATGTCGGCGAGGAGCCCGACCACCTCTCCGCGTCCTGGCCCCTGCGCCACTGACCCGGCCCGGGCTACTCGCCCTTCGCGGACGTCATGCCCTGGATACGGCCCAGGACGTCCACCTTGCCCGAGCCCTTCGGGACCAGCGCCACCTCGTTGGAGACGAACTCCAGCGTCAGCGACTGCTTGATCTCGCCCTCCGTCAGGGCCTGCACCGACTTGCCCGGGACCGGCACGGACGCGCCCGGCGCCGCCGTCTGCTTCTCGAAGTGACGCGAGGCGAAGAACGCCAGCGCGCCCCCGTCGGCCGTACGCAGCGCGAGCGGGGCGAAGTCGCCGTTCGTCAGCGGTTCGTCGATGAACTGCCGGACCAGGCCCGGGCGTTCGGCCTGCTTCCGGCGTACCTCCCGCCATCTGCTGGTCTGGCCGCCGGCCGCGAAGGCGTCCCCGCCGTCCTTCAGGTAGGACACGTACCGCTCGCTCAGGTCCCCGGGCGGCACGGCCAGTTGGCGCGAGTCCGCCGGGACGGCCTCCGCGAAGCCGTCCGCGTCCGTCTTGAACTCGGGCACGTCCCCGGGGGCCATCAGCGTCAGATACGCGGCCTTCCACGGCTGGTCCAGATCGTGCCGGGTGAACACGAAGACCCACCGCGCCCGGCCGCCCTTGTTGGCGGCCGCGTCGGCGACGAACCAACGGGGCCAGCCCGCCTTCTTGGGAATGGCGAACCTGGTGTCCGACAGCTCCAGCGGGCTGTGCGACGGGTTGCCGCCGGGGTTCGTCGCCCGGCCCGCCTTCAGCCGGGCCGCGTCGATCGCGCCCAGGGCGCCCGTGACCCGGCCGGCGTCCAGGGCGCTGTCGTAGGCCTTGTCCGCCGCGTTGTACGCGGAGGTGAACTCCTTCAGTGCCTTCGCCGCCTCCGACTTGGTCGCCGAGGGAAGGACCTCCTTCTCCCCGTGGACCACCACACACCCGCTCGCCGTCAACGACAAAGCGGTCAAGGAGGCCGCAATCAGCGCGCTCCGGTCAAGCCTGCGGAGCCTTCGAGGGCCGCGATCCCTGCTCATCCGGTTCCTTCACCTTCCCCTTCCCGGAGGCGAACCCTACCGGGGCGAGGAACAGCGCGAGCGTCGGGATCAGGTACAGCAGCCACACCGTGACCTGGAGGACGGTCGGGTCCGGCTGGAAGTTGAACACACCCTTCAGCAGGGTGCCGTACCAGCTGGACGGATCGACGGTGTCGCTGATGTCGAACGCCTTGGCACCCAGCCCCGGCAGCCAGCGCGCCTCCTGCAGGTCGTGCACGCCGTACGCGAGCACGCCCGCGGCGACGACCACCAGCATGCCGCCGGTCCAGGTGAAGAACTTGGCGAGGTTGATGCGCAGGGCCCCGCGGTAGAACAGCCAGCCCAGCAGGACGGCCGTGGCGATGCCGAGCGCGACACCGGCCAGCGGGCGCGGGGTGCCGTCCCCGGCCGCCCGCACCGACGCCCACACGAACAGGGCCGTCTCCAGGCCCTCCCGGCCGACGGCCAGGAACGCGGTGGCGACCAGGGCGCCCGTGCCCATCCGCAGGGCCGCGTCCAGCTTGCCGTGCAGCTCGCTGCGCAGATGCCGGGCGGTGCGCCGCATCCAGAAGACCATCCACGTCACCAGGCCGACCGCGAGGATCGACAGGGAACCGCCCAGCGCCTCCTGTGCCTCGAACGTCAGCTCCTGCGAGCCGAATTCGAGCGCGCAGCCGAAGCCCAGCGCGAGGGCGACCGCGACGCCGATGCCGGCCCAGACGGGCCGCAGGGCGTCCCTGCGCCCGGTCTTCACCAGGTAGGCGATGAGGATGCAGACGACGAGGCTGGCCTCCAGCCCCTCGCGCAGACCGATCAGGTAGTTGGAGAACACGCCTCACGCCTCCTTGCCGAACAGCGTGCTGCCCCACCAGTCGTCCTTGTCGCGGACGCCCGGCGGGATGGCGAACAGCGCCGAACCCACGTGCTGGATGTACTCGTTGAGCGCGTCCTTGGCCAGGTTGCGCTGGATCCGGATGAACCCGGTGCGCGGGTCACGCTGGTAGGCGAGGAAGAACAGGCCCGCGTCCAGACGGCCGAGGCCGTCGGTGCCGTCCGTGAAGGAGTAGCCGCGGCGCAGGATCGTCGCGCCGCCGTTGGAGCCGGGGTGCGCGAGCCGTACGTGCGCGTCGGGCAGCATCGCCTTCAGGAACGGCTCGTCGCGTTCCTTCGCCTTGCCCACCGGTGCGCCCTCGCCCTTGTCCCGGCCGAAGATGTCCTCCTGCTCCTGCAGGGAGGTGCGGTCCCAGGTCTCGATGTGCATGCGGATGCGCCGGGCGACGAGGTAGGAGCCGCCGGCCATCCACCGCGGTCCGTCCTTCTCGCCGACCCATACGAACTTCTCCAGGCGGTCGGTCTCGGTGCCCGCGATGTTGCGGGTGCCGTCCTTGAAACCGAACAGGTTGCGCGGGGTCTGCGCGTCGGGCGTCGTCGACGAGGTCTTGCCGAAACCGAGCTGCGACCAGCGCACCACGACCTTGCCGAACCCGATGCGGGCCAGGTTGCGGATGGCGTGCACGGCGACCTGCGGGTCGTCCGCGCACGCCTGGACGCACAGGTCGCCGCCGCTGCGGGCGCGGTCCAGGTTGTCGCCCGCGAACTGCGGCAGCTCGGCGAGGGCTTCGGGGCGCGCGTCCGCGATGCCGAACCGCTCCCCGAACTTCTCGAAGAACGACGGCCCGAACCCGATCGTCAGCGTGAGCCGGGACGGCTTCAGGCCCAGCGCCTCCCCGGTGTCGTCCGGCGGGGCCTCGGCGAGACCGCCGTACGCGCCGTCGCCGACGGCGTGCCCCGCGGTCATCCGGCGCGCGGCCTGCGTCCACTCCTTCAGCATCCCGACGAACGCGTCCCGGTCCTCGGTCCGCACGTCGAACGCGGCGAAGTGGAGCCGGTCCTGGACCGGGGTGGCGATGCCGGCCTGCCGCTGCCCGTGGAAGGGGATCGCGGCTCCGGTGTCGCTCGCGGCCGGCTCGGCGTCGTCGCCGGGCCGGGTCGCCGCGACGGCACCGCCGGCCGCGACGGCGCCGAGCGCGAGCCCGGCACCGCCCCAGCCGAGCAGCGCGCGCCGGGAGGTGGTCTTCTCGGACGGTTCCGTCATGACGGCGCCCCTACTTGACGACGACGGCGGCGGCGAGCTTGGACAGCGGCTCCGCCAGGGCGTTGACCCCGTCCGAGAGCTGCTTGCGGTCGGCGTCGCCGACCTTGTCGTAGGAGGTGAACTCGTACGACTCCTTGTCGGCGCGGTACTTGTCCAGCAGGCCGTTCAGGGCGGCGAACTGCTTGTCCAGCTCGGTGACGAGCGCCGGCTCGTTGGCCTGGGCGACGGGCTTCAGCAGCTCGTACGCCTTCTGCGCGCCCTCGACGTTGGCCTTGAAGTCGACCAGGTCGGTGTGCGAGTAGCGCTCCTCCTCGCCGGTGACCTTGCCGGTGGCGACCTCGTCGAGGAGTTCCTTGGCGCCGTTGGCCATGGAGGTCGGGGTGATCTCGGCCTTGCCGACCCGGTTCTGCCAGTCCTTCAGGTCCTTGATCAGCAGGCCGGCGAGCTCCTTCTCCCGGTCGCCGATCTTCTTGTCCTTCCACAGCGACTTCTCCAGCCGGTGCCAGCCGGTCCAGTCCGTCGCCGGATCCTGGCCGTCCTCCAGGCCGTCCTCGCGGACGTCGACCTTCGGGTCGATGTCGCCGAAGGACTCCGCGACCGGCTCGGTGCGCTCCCAGCCGAGGCGGGAGGGGGCGTACGCCTTCTGCGCGGCCTCGACGTCCCCGGACGTGACGGCCGCGGCGAACTTCTCGGCGAGCGGCAGCGTCTCGTCGGCCTGCCGCTGGGCGTACTCGCGGTAGGCGGCCACGGCCTTGTCCAGGCGGGGGTCGCGCTTGGCGGCCGAACCGCCGCCGGTGGCCCTGACGGACTGACGGATGCCGTCGCCCTTCATGCCGGGCTTGCAGGCGATGGTGTAATCACCGGCCTTCACCTCGGCGGTGACGGTCTGCTTGGTGCCGGGGCCTATGTTCTCGCGCTCGGTGACGATGCGGTCGTCGGGGAAGAGGACGTAGACCTCGGTGACCTTGGAGCCCTTGTTCTCCACGGCGAGCTCGATGTGCCCGGCCGGGAACTCCTTCTTCGACACTTCGCACTTGTCGTCCGTCGCGGTCACCCGGACGACCTGGTCGGACCCGGCCGTGCTGCCTTTCTCGGTGCACCCGGTGACGGCGGCCAGGGCCGCCACGGCGGTGGCGGCGACGGCGGGGAGTCGGGCGGGTCGCATGAAAGCTCCAAGGAGGGGTGGCCGGAAAGGACGCATGACGTGCCTCACAGCCCAGCAAGGTGAGGCTCACCTAACGACCCTAAGGATTACCTAAGTGGCTAAAAACGTCCCCATGGAGAGGTCAAAGAACAGTCAAAGGTTCCGGCGAGGCCTCGCCCGGGCGGCTCCCGTTCGAGGGTGCGACAGCACGTCGACCCGCCGGTCGTGGACCTCCGGCAGCGGCTCCCCGGAGAACACCTCCGCGGGTCCCGTCGCCCGCGGCCCGGCCGCGGTGCGGGATCACCACCCGGTGCGCGTACGCCGCCGCGAGCCCCCGGCGGGCACCCGCACCCCACCCCCGGCGGGCGCCCGGCGTCCGGTGGGCGCGGCGGTGCTTCAATGCCCTGGTGACTGACTACGACGTCCTCCGCGTGTTCTGCGGACCCAGGGGCGGATACGGCAACGAACTCGGTGTCGTGCGCGACGGCTCGGTGCTCCCGGACGGCCGGGACCGGCAGGCGCTGGCCGCGAAACTCGGGTTCAGCGAGACCGTGTTCGTGGACGACCCCGAGCGCGGGGTCGTCGACATCTACACGCCGTCCACCCGGCTGCCCTTCGCCGGATATCCCTGCGTCGGCGCCGCCTGGCTGCTGGACGTGCCCGAACTGGTCACGCCCGCCGGGGTCGTCGGCACCCGGATCGACGGGGAGTTCTGCTGGATCGAGGCCCGCCCCGAGTGGGCCCCGCCGCGCACGCTGCGGCAGTACGGCTCCGCCGCCGAGGTCGACGACCTGGAGGTGCCGCCGCCGGGGGAGTGGATCTACGCGTGGGCCTGGGAGGACGAGGCCGCCGGGCGGATCCGCGCCCGCGGCTTCCCCGGCCGGGGGGACGGCGTCGAGGAGGACGAGGCGACGGGCGCGGCGGCGATGCAGCTCACCCATCGCCTGGGCCGCGCCCTCAACATCACCCAGGGCGCCGGCTCCCAGCTGCTGACCGCACCCCAGCCGGGGGGCTGGATCGAGCTGGGAGGCCGGGTCGTCCTGGAACGCTGACCCGGCTCAGGCGCTCAGCGGGAACTCCTGGCCGAGCGCCTGGAACATCGCGGTGTTGAGCGCGAACGCCTTCTTGCACTCGGCGACGATCCGCTGCTTCTCCAGGTCGTCCGCCGGGACGTCGTCCAGCAGCGCGCGGTACTCCCGCTTGAACGCGGCGGGGTTCGTGATCCCCTCGAAGACGTAGAACCGGACCCCGTCGCCCTTGCGCGCGAAGCCCCAGGTCCGCTCCGCCCGGTCGCGGATGATCTGGCCGCCGGAGAGGTCGCCGAGGTAGCGGGTGTAGTGGTGGGCGAGGTAGCCGCCCGGCCACTCCCGCACGCAGGAGCGCACCCGGTCCGCGTAGGCCCGCGTCGCCGGCAGGGCCGTCAGACCGGCCCGCCACTCAGGGCCCCGCAGATGGGCCAGGTCCTGTTCGAGCGCCTGGAGCCGGAACAGCTCCGGCCGGACGAAGGGGCCGGCCACCGGGTCCGCCGCGAGTCCGTCGGCGCCCGTCTCCAGCGCCTCGTAGACGAACCACAGCTGCTCCGTGTACCGCGCGTACGCGTCCACGCCGAGGTGGCCGCCGAGCAGGTCGCTCATGAACGTCGAGGTCTCGGCCTCGGTGTGCTGCTCCTGGGACGCGGTGCGGATGACGGTCGAAAAGGAGTCCATGGTGGCATTTTCTGAGGTGAGGCTTACCTAAGTCAATAGGTTTGCCGACGTGGTGTCGGTAAAAGCGTACCGAGAAAACCCGCCCTCCGCAGAGGACGGGTCGTGGACGGACGCGCGGGCGCCGGACCAGGTCAGGGCAGGGTGAGGATCTCGGTGCCCGTCTCCGTCACCACCAGCGTGTGCTCGAACTGCGCGGTGCGCTTGCGGTCCTTCGTCACCACGGTCCAGCCGTCGTCCCACATGTCGTACTCGTGGGTCCCCAGCGTCAGCATCGGCTCGATGGTGAACGTCATCCCGGGCTGGATCACCGTCGTCGCGTGCGGGCTGTCGTAGTGCGGGATGATCAGGCCCGAGTGGAACGACGCGTTGATGCCGTGACCGGTGAAGTCCCGCACCACGCCGTAGCCGAAGCGCTTGGCGTACGACTCGATCACCCGGCCGATGACATTGATCTGCCGGCCCGGCCTGACCGCCTTGATGGCGCGGTTCAGCGACTCGCGGGTGCGCTCGACCAGCAGCCGGCTCTCCTCGTCCACGTCACCGACCAGGTACGTGGCGTTGTTGTCACCGTGCACCCCGCCGATGTACGCCGTCACGTCCAGGTTGACGATGTCGCCGTCGCGCAGCACCGTCGAGTCCGGGATGCCGTGGCAGATGACCTCGTTGACGCTGGTGCACAGCGACTTGGGGAAACCGCGGTAGCCGAGCGTGGAGGGGTAGGCGCCGTGGTCGCACATGTACTCGTGCGCCACCTTGTCCAACTCGTCCGTCGTCACACCGGGCGCGATCAGTTTCGCCGCCTCGGCCATCGCGCGGGCGGCGATGCGGCCGGCGACACGCATCGCCTCGATGGTCTCCGGCGTCTGCACCTCCGGCCCCGTGTACGGCGTCGGCGCGGGCTTGCCGACGTACTCGGGGCGGCGGATGGAGCCGGGTACGGAACGGGTGGGGGACAGCTCCCCGGGAACGAGCAGCGACTGGCCAGACATGCCAGCGAGTCTAACCAGCGGCCATGGGGGAACATGTCGGTGGCGAGAGGAGCTGGTCATGGCCTTGTTCAAGAAGCGCACGGACGGCAAGCCCGGCGAGTGGTACTACTGCCTGGTCCACAAGAAGGTCGAGGAGGGGCCGGACTGCCCGGCCAAGGACCGCTTCGGCCCGTACCCCACCCGCGAGGAGGCCCAGCACGCCATGGACCTCGCCCGCGAGCGCAACCTGGAGTGGGAGAACGACCCCCGCTGGCACGACTCCCGGACGGGCCCGGCGGACGGCGACTGATCAGCCTTCCACCGGTGCCGGTGCGGCTGCTGCCGCCGCCCGCCGCTCGCGCAGCCGTACCGCGTGCTCGTTCGTGCGCGCGTCGTACGTCATCAGCTTCGGCAGGCACAGCGCCAGCAGCCCCACCGCGCCCACGCACAGCAGCCCGCCCGACCACACCGAGGTCCGCACGCCCTTCCACGCCGCGACCCCGCCCATGGAGGTCTGGCCCAGCTGCGGGCCCACCGAGTACGACAGCAGCTCGATCCCGGCGAGCCGGCCCCGCAGCTCGTCGGGGATCGTCTGGTTCCACATCACCCCGCGGAACAGCCCGCTGACCATGTCCGCGGCGCCGCCCAGCGTCAGGAACAGCAGCACCAGCCACACCTCGTGGGACAGGCCGGCCGCCGTGATCGCCGCCCCCCACAGCGCCGCCGCCAGCACCACCGCCCGCCCGTGCCGGTGCACCCGCGCGGTCCAGCCGCTCGTCAGGCTCACCAGCATCGCGCCGGCCGGGACGGCGGCGTACATCAGGCCCAGCGCCCAGGGCGCGCCCAACTCGTCGGCGAGGAACGGCAGGACGGCCAGCGGCAGCGCGAAGAGCATCGCCGCGATGTCGATGACGTAGGTGCCCAGCAGCTCCTTGCGGCTCCACGCGTACCGGGCGCCCTCGGCGATCGCCCGCAGGGACGGCTCCGCCCCCTCGTGCGAGGGCGGCGAGGGGGCCAGGCCGATCACGCACAGCACGGAGACCACGAAGGTCACCAGGTCCGCCGCGTACGCCCAGCCGAGCCCCGCGTACGCGACGACCACCCCGGCCAGCGCGGGACCCGCCACCCCGCCCACCTGCCAGCGCAGCGCGTTCAGGGAGGCGGCGGCCGGCAGGTGGTCGTGGGCCACGATCCGGGGCAACAGGGCTTCCAGCGCCGGGCGTTGCACCGACACCAGCGCCGACGACAGGGCGGCCACGGCGTACAGCGGCCACACGGAGGGCCGCGGCAGCAGCGCGTTCAGCAGCAGCACCGCGCTCAGCACGGCCTGACCGGCCTCCGTCCACACGATCAGCCCGCGCTTGTCGAGCGCGTCGGCGAGCGCGCCGCCGTACAGCCCGCACACGACCAGCGGCACCAGCTCCACCGCGCCGATCGCGCCGACCGCCGCTGCCGACCCGGTCAGCTCCTTGATCTGCACGGGCAGCGCCACGAACGTCAGGAAGCTGCCGAAGGTGGAGATCAGCCCCGCCAGCCACACCTTGCGGAAGTCGGCCGAGGCCCGCCAGGGCGTGAGGTCGGGGAGCACAGCGCGCAGCCGCGACGCGGGCGCGCCACCGGTGGGGGAGTCGTCGGTCACGACAGGTCATGGTCGGCGGCGGCGGTGACGCGGGCAAACGGTTTTCACCAGCGCGGGGGCGGCGGCGCCGTCAGGGCGTCCGCGAGGCGCGACAGCCGGTCCCGCAGCCGGCGGCGCCCCCGGCGGGACGGCAGCGGATTCTCCCCGGCCGCCGCGCTCACCAGGTGCTGCACGGTGTCCAGGTCCAGCTCGGCGCCCTCCGGCACGATCAGCCGCTCATGGGACATCGCCGTCAGCTCGCCCTCGCCGGTGCCGAGCACCAGCACCGTCGCACCCGCCCGCCGGGCGTCGTACACCCGTTCCAGAAGCGGCGTCCCGGGCCCGGAACCCGGACGCGGCCCGGGCCCGTCCGGACACGGCGCCGCCGACGGCGCAACCACCAGCAGGGTCTCCCCGCGCCGCGCCGCCGCCAGCCGGCCGAGCCCCACCGCCAGATGGGCCGGGTCCGAGGCGCGCGCGTCGTGCCGCACCAGGGTCGGGGCCAGCTCGGGCGTCCCCGACCACGCGGCCTCGTCCACCAGGTGCGCCGCCAGGTGCCACGGCTCGTACTCCCGCGTGCCGACCAGCAGCAGCCCGCCGCCGTGCGCCACCGCGGACGTCCGCAGCGTCCCGGCGAACCGCCGCGTCGCCCCCAACCACTCGGTCCCGGCGAGCACTTCCCGCAGCAATGCGACCCGTACGGCATCCATGGGGCCGCATCCTGCCGCAGCCGCCTCCGCGTGACCCGCCGTTCACCCCGGATTCGCCCACCCCGGGGGTATCCGCCCGCACACCTGTCCGACCCGCCCCGCCACCTCGTCCTCCGCCGTCGGCCCCGCGGACGTAAAGTCGGCCCATGACCTCTAGCGACAGCGCACAGCAGTCCGCCGGGACCCCCGCCAAGGCACCGGCCAAGGACCCCTGGGACCTCCCCGACGTCTCCGGGCTCGTCGTCGGTGTGCTCGGCGGCACCGGACCGCAGGGCAAGGGCCTCGCGTACCGGCTCGCCCTGGCCGGCCAGAAGGTGATCATCGGGTCCCGGGCCGCCGAACGCGCGCAGGCCGCCGCCGAGGAGCTCGGCCACGGCGTCGAGGGCGCCGACAACGCCGAATGCGCCCGGCGCAGCGACGTCGTGATCGTCGCCGTGCCGTGGGAGGGACACGGCAAGACGCTGGAGTCCCTGCGCGAGGAGCTGGCCGGCAAGCTCGTCGTCGACTGCGTCAACCCGCTCGGCTTCGACAAGAAGGGCGCCTACGCCCTCAAGCCCGAGGAGGGCAGCGCCGCCGAGCAGGCCGCCGCGCTGCTCCCGGACTCCCGGGTCACCGCGGCCTTCCACCACCTGTCGGCCGTCCTCCTGCAGGACCCGGAGATCGACAGCATCGACACCGACGTGATGGTCCTCGGCGAGGAGCGGGCCGACGTCGAGATCGTCCAGGCGCTGGCGGGCCGCATCGCCGGGATGCGGGGCGTCTTCGCGGGGCGGCTGCGCAACGCCCACCAGGTGGAGGCGCTGGTCGCGAACCTGATCTCGGTGAACCGCCGCTACAAGGCGCACGCGGGACTCCGCGTCACGGACGTATGAGGCGATGGGGGACACTGGGCACAGCAGTGTCCCCCGACCAGGAGCCGACCCCATGCCCCGCCTCGCCTACTACACCCTCGTCGTCTGCCTGCTCTCCGTGGCCGCGGCCGTCGTCGCCTTCGCCCAGGGCAGCTGGCTCGGGATCGTGTGGATCCTGCTGGCGGGCCTGTCGTCGAACATGACCTGGTACTACGTGAAGCGCGCCCGGGACGCCCGGCGGGACTCCGTCACCGGGTGACCGAGCACAGCTCGTTCCCGTCCCGCCAGAAGCGGAACAGGTCGTAGCCGCAGTAGGTGTCGACCTCGCCGATGCCCAGGGCGCGCAGCACGGCGTCGACCATGTCGAAGAACCCGCTGTTGATCTCCGGCACCCACAGCAGCGCGAAGACGAACAGCAGCCCGAACGGGGCGAACGGCTCCACCTGGCGCCGGACGTCCCGCGACAGCCAGGGCTCGATCACGCCGTACCCGTCCAGCCCCGGCACCGGCAGGAAGTTCAGAACGGCCGCCGTGACCTGGAGCAGGGCGAGGAACGCCAGCGCGAACCGGAAGTCGCGCGGGACGCCGTCGAGCGCGCCCAGCCAGAACGGGGCCGTGCACACGACGGCGAACAGCACGTTGGTCAGCGGCCCCGCCGCCGAGATCAGGCTGTGCCGCCAGCGGCCCCTGATCCGCCCGCGCTCGATGAACACCGCACCGCCGGGCAGACCGATGCCACCCATGATCACGAAGACGACCGGCAGGACGATGCTGAGCAGCGCGTGCGTGTACTTCAGCGGGTTCAGCGTGAGGTAGCCCTTCGCGCCGACCGAGATGTCGCCGCTGTGCAGCGCCGTGCGCGCGTGCGCGTACTCGTGCAGGCACAGCGACACGATCCAGGCGGCCGTCACGAACAGGAACACCGCGAGGCCCGGCCGCTCCGCGAACCCGGTCCAGGTGGCCCACCCCGTCACCGCGGTGACCGCGACGATCCCGAGGAACACGGGGCTGATCCGCCGTTCGCTGGGGCGGCTGAGGGCGGTGGTCATGGGGCTCCCTGGGTCTCGGGGCGGGCGGGCCTGCCCGACCGTACCGGGCGCGGGCCGTGTCCGTCGGACCGGCCCGGGGCCGCGGGGCTCGCGGCACCGGCAAGGCGCCGCCGGTCGGAGCCGGGCTGGGTCCGACAGACACGGCCCCCCGGAAAACGTCTCGCGGTGGGCCGGGGTTCCGGGGAGGCTGGACCCCGGCCCCCGCACCCCGGGGCCGCCGCGCCTCCTGCGCCGGCCCCGTGACCCGCCCCGAGCCCACCAGAGACAATGGATCCCGTGCGCTATCGCATCCTCGGCACCACCCAGGCACTCCGCCCCGACGGCCGGGCCGTCCCGCTCGGCGGGGCCCGGCTGCGGGCCCTGCTCACCGTGCTCGCGCTGCGCGCCGGCCGGGCCGTGCCCGTGGGGCTGCTGGTCGACGAGGTGTGGGGCGCGGAACCGCCCGCCGACGCCACCGGGGCGCTCCAGGCGCTCGTGGGGCGGCTGCGGCGGGCCCTGGGCGCCGACGCCGTGGGGTCCGAGGACGGCGGGTACCGGCTCTCCGCCGCGCCCGACGACGTCGACCTGCACCGGTTCGAACGGCTCACCGGCGAGGGCCTGCGCGCGCTGGCCGACGACGACCCCGCCAAGGCGGCCGGCGTCCTCGACGACGCCCTCGCCCTGTGGCGGGGCCCCGCCCTCGCCGACCTGCCCGACCGCACCGCCGAGGCGGCCCGCGTACAGACCCGGCACCTCGACGCGCTGCGCGCCCGGCACACGGCGGCCCTGGCGCTCGGCCGCGCCGAGCAGGCGCTGCCCGAGCTGACCGCCCTGTGCGACGCCCACCCCCTGGACGAACCCCTCCAGGCCCTGCGGCTGCGCGCCCTGCGCGACACGGGCCGCCCCGCCGAGGCCCTGGCCGCCTACGACGACGTACGCCGGCTGCTGTCCACCCGCCTCGGCTCCGACCCCGGACCGGAACTGCGGGCCCTGCACGGCGAATTGCTGCGCCCCGAACCGGACGCCCGGCCCGCCGCGGCGCGCGCCGGCGACGGCCCGCGTCCGCCGGCCGGCAACCTCCGGGCCCGGCTCACCTCCTTCGTCGGACGCGAGCCCGACATCGCGGCCATCCGCGGGGACCTGGCCACCGCCCGGCTCGTCACCCTGCTCGGCCCCGGCGGCGCCGGAAAGACCCGGCTGTCCCAGGAGGCCGCGGAGAGCGTGCGCGACGCCGCCCCGGACGGTGTGTGGCTGGCCGAGCTCGCCCCGGTCGACGACCCCCGGGCCGTCCCCGAGGCCGTCCTCACCGCGCTCGGCGCCCGCGAGACCGTCCTGTACGGCGCCGGCGCCGAGGCCATGCGGGCCGGTACCGAACGGCACGACGACCCCGTCGACCGGCTCTCCGAGTACTGCGCACCACGCCGCATGCTGCTGATCCTCGACAACTGCGAGCACGTCGTCGACGCCGCCGCCCGCCTCGTCGAGCGGCTGCTGGAGCGCTGCCCCGGCCTGACGGTGCTCGCCACCAGCCGTGAACCCCTGGGCGTCCCCGGCGAGTTGCTGCGCCCTGTCGAGCCGCTGCCCGAGCCGTTCGCGCTGCGCCTGCTCGCCGACCGGGGAGCCTCCGCGCAGCCCGGCTTCCGCGTCGAGGCCGACGAGGAGACCGCCGCGGCCTGCGCCGAGATCTGCCGGCGCCTGGACGGCCTGCCCCTGGCGATCGAACTCGCCGCCGCCCGGCTGCGGATGCTCACCCCCCGCCAGATCGCCGACCGGCTCGACGACCGCTTCCGGCTGCTCACCTCCGGCAGCCGCACCCTGCTGCCCCGCCAGCAGACCCTGCGGGCCGTCGTCGACTGGTCCTGGGAGCTGCTGGACCACGAGGAACGCGAGGTGCTGGGCCGGCTGGCGGTCTTCGCGGGCGGCTGCGACCTCGCCGCCGCGGAGGCCGTGTGCGGCCCTGTGGCGCTGGAGGCGCTGGGCTCGCTCGTCGACAAGTCCCTCGTGGTGGCGTCCGCCACGGACGACGGCCGGATGCGGTACCGGCTCCTGGAGACCGTCGCCGAGTACGCCGCCGAACGGCTCGACGAGACCGGCCGGCGGGCCGAGGCCGAACGCGCGCACCTGACGTACTACCGGGAACTCGCCCGCACCACCGAGGCGTCGCTGCGCGGCCACGGCCAGCTCGCCGCCATCGGCCGGCTGGAGCGCGAGAGCGAGAACATCCGGGCCGCCCTCCACCACGCGGTCGCCGCGCGGGACGAGGAGGAGGCGCTGTGCCTGGTGCTGTCCATGTCCTGGTACTGGCAGATGCGCGACCTGCGGATCGTCGCCCGCACCTGGTCGCGCGAGGTGCAGGACCTCGGGCCCGACCCGTTCACCGAACCGGTCCGCCGCGCCGAGCCCCTGTGGGAGCGCTGCATCGACACCCCGCCGCCCTGGACCGACCAGGTCCGCGACGAGGCCCGGCGTGAGCTGCACCTGATCCACCTCGCCTGCATGGACACCGAGCCGGACGCCTGGCAGACCCCCGAGGCGCAGTCCAGGCTGCGGATCATCGCCGAGACCTACGAGCCCGGCTACCCGCAGGTCTGCCGCTCCCCGGGCTCCCTGTGGTTCTTCGCCGTCATGCTCACCGGCGACATGGACCGGCTGCGGTACGTCGTCGACGCCGCGATCCGCACCTGCCGTGAGCAGCCCGGCTACCGGTGGGACCTCGCGGCCGGCCTGCAGATGCGGGCCAACGTGCTGGCCAACCGCGCCGACTGGGCGGGCGACGCCATCGCGGACGCCGACGAGGCGCTGGAGATCTTCCAGGACCTCGGCGACCTGTGGGGGACCGCCGAGGCGTACTCGGCGCGGGCCGAGGCCCACGAGCGCCGGGGCGCCTACCTCCGGGCCGCCGCCGACTACGAGGCGGGCATCGACCACGCCGAGCGGCTCGGCGCCCACGCCCAGGTGGGCGTGCTCGAGGCCCGGCTCGCCAGCGCCCTGATCGAGGCGGGGCAGGGGGAGCGGGGCGAGAGCCTGCTGCGCCGGGTCATCGAGCGGGGGAGCGGGGTGAGCGAGCACGCCATGCCGTTCGCCCGGCTCATCCTGGCCGGGCGGCTCGGCATGACCGACCGGATCCCCGAGGCGCGGGAGCAGCTGCGGCTGCTGCGCGAGGAGTTCAAGATCGCCCACTTCATCGTCTTCGACGCGTTCATCCTCGGTTCCGAGGCCTGGCTGGACGCCCTCGACGGGCGGGCCGATGAGGCCCTGGTGACGATCAGGAAGGCACTGGAACGCGCCGAGGACCCGCTCGCCGTGGCCATCGCGCCCCAGATGCGGGCCGCCTACCTGACCACCGCCGCGTTCGCCCTGGTGCGGGCCGACGGCGGCCGCCGGGCCCGGGACGCCGCCGTCTGCCTCGGCGCCGCCGAACGGCTCCAGCCGGACCGGCACGTCCCGAGCTGCCAGGAGCGGGAGGTGCGCCGCAGGGCGGTGGCGGGGGCGCGCGCCGTGCTCGGCGACGCCGCCTACGAGGCGGCGTACGCGGAGGGCGGCGGCCTCTCCCCGCTGGAGGCCGCCGCCCTCGTGTGACGGGTTCCGGACGCGGACGTCAGGTCTTGGTGCGGAACTTGTGGATCGCGACCGGCGCCATCACGGCCGTGATGAGCACCGACCAGCCGAGCGTCACCCACAGGTCGTGGGCGACCGGCCCGCCCACCATCAGCCCGCGCGCCGCGTCGGCGAGCGTGGACAGCGGGTTGTAGTCGGTGAACGCCTGCAGCCAGCCCGGCATCGACGTCGTCGGCGCGAAGATCGACGAGCCGAACTGGAGCGGGAACAGCACCAGGAAGCCCATCGCCTGCACGGACTGCGCGCTCTTCATCACCACGCCCAGGGTGAGGAACACCCACATGATGGACGAGGCGAACGCGGTGGACAGGGCGACCGCCGCGAACAGCCCGGCCCAGTGCGTGATCTCGAAGCCGACCAGGACCGCGACGACCATCAGCACCGCGGTCGCGAACAGCATCCGCAGCAGCTCCACGGAGATCTTGGCGAAGAGCACCGAGCCGCGCCCGATCGGCAGCGACCGGAAGCGGTCCATGACACCGGAGTTGAAGTCCTGGCTGAACCCGGTGCCGACGCCCTGCGACAGCGTCATGCTCATCATCGCGATCATGCCGGGGATCACGTACTGGACGTACTGGTCCTGCCCGCCGCCCAGGGCCTGGCCGATCGAGCCGCCGAAGACGAACACGAACAGCAGGGTGAAGATGACCGGCATGAGCAGCGCGTCGGCCATCGACTCGGGGTCCTGCCGGATCCACAGCAGGTTGCGGCGGACGAGCGCGCCGGTGTGCCGCAGGTGCCCGCGCAGCGGGATCCGGGCGTCGTCGGTGGGACGGGTCTCGGTGGTGACGGTGGCGGCGCTCATACGGCGACCTCCTCGCGGTCGTCGGCGGGCACGGCGTCCTGGGGCGCACTGGCGCGGTGGCCGGTGAGCGAGAGGAACACCTCGTCCAGGCTGGGCAGTTCGGTGGTGATGGAGGCGAGGGTGACCCCGCGCGCGGTGACGGCGCCGACGATCGCGGTGAGCTGCTCGTCGCTGAGGACGGGGACGAGCAGGGTGCCCGTGTCGGCGTCGACGGTGGTGCTGGCGAGCCCGGTGATGCCGAGGTCGTCCAGGTACCCGGCGAGCGGCCGCAGTTCGAGGGCGTCGGCCGGCCGGATCCGCAGGGTGCGGCCGCCGACCTTCGCCTTGAGCTCGTCGATCCCGCCGCCCGCGATGACCTTGCCGCGGTCCACGACCGTCAGCTCCGAGGCGAGCTGCTCGGCCTCCTCCATGTACTGGGTGGTGAGCAGGACGGTCACCCCGTCCCCGACCATCGCCTTGACCTCGTCCCACACCTCGTTGCGGGTGCGCGGGTCGAGGCCCGTCGTCGGCTCGTCGAGGAACAGCACGGCCGGCCGGCCGATCATGGAGGCGGCCAGGTCGAGCCGGCGGCGCATACCGCCCGAGTAGGTGGAGGCGGGCCGCTTGGCGGCCTCGGTCAGCGAGAAGCGCTCCAGGAGCTCGTCGGCGCGGGTGCGGGCCTCCTTGCGGGGGAGGTCCAGCAGCCGTCCGATGAGGTACAGGTTCTCCCAGCCGGGGAGCTTCTCGTCGACGGAGGCGTACTGCCCGGTCAGGCCGATCACCCGGCGGAGCTGCCGGGGCTGGCGCACGACGTCGTAGCCGGCGACGACGGCCTGCCCGGCGTCCGGGGTCAGCAGGGTGGACAGGATGCGTACGAGGGTCGTCTTGCCGGCGCCGTTCGGTCCCAGCACGCCCATGACGGTGCCCTCCCGGACCTCCAGGTCCACACCGTCCAGTGCCTTGGTCTCGCCGTAGTGCTTGACCATCCCCCGCACGGAGACGGCGCCGCTCGCGCCGCCCGGCGTGTTGTCGATTCGCGTCATGGCACCGACAGTGGCAGACGCCACCGACAAACCGCCGACAGCCCGCCTACACCCCGCCCGCCGCCCTGTCGGCGGCCCCGTCCCCGCTCAGGAGACGGACGGGCCGACCTCGACGCGCGCCGCGACCGGCAGGTGGTCGCTCCCGGTCCTGGGCAGCGTCCACGAGCTGGACGGCTCCACACCCTTGACCATGATCTGGTCGATCCGGGCCATCGGGAACCGCGCCGGCCAGCTGAACCCCATCCCGGTGCCGGACGCGCCCTGCGTCGAGCGCATCTGGGCGGTGACGGCGTTGAGCGCGCGGTCGTTCATCGTGCCGTTCAGGTCGCCGAGCAGGACCACCTTGTCCAGCCGCTCGCCGGCGATGGCCTCGCCCAGCGCGTCGGCGCTCTTGTCGCGCTGACGGGCGGTGAACCCGGCCTCCATCTTCACGCGCACCGACGGCAGATGGGCGACGTAGACCGCGACCTCGCCGGACGGCGTGTCCACCACCCCGCGCATGGCGCGGGTCCAGCCCAGCCGGATGTCGACCGGCCGCACCCCGGTCAGCGGGTACCTGCTCCACAGCCCGACCGTGCCCTGCACCGAGTGGTACCGGTACGTCGAGGCGAGCGCCTTCTCGTACGTCGGCACCGCCGAGGCCGTCAGCTCCTCCAGGGCCACCACGTCCGCGCCGGACGCGGCGACGTCCCTGGCCGTGCCGGACGGGTCGGGGTTCTGGGCGTTGACGTTGTGCGTGGCGACCGTCAGATCGCCGCCGGTGCCGGTCTTGTCGGTGAGCTGGCCGCCGAAGAGGTTCAGCCAGACGACCGCCGGGACCAGCACGGCGATCAGCGCGGTCGCCGACCGGCGCACCACGCCCAGCACCAGCAGCAGCGGGACGCCCACGCCGAGCCAGGGCAGGAACGTCTCGGTGAGACTGCCGAGGTTCCCGATCGCGTTGGGGATCTGCGCGTGCAGCACCATCACCAGGGCCAGCGCGAGGGCGAGGACCGCCGGCACCAGTCCGCGGCGCCAGACGCCCGGATCGCGCCACCAGCCGGCGGTCAGGCGGTCCGTCAGGCGCCGGAGCCCGGGCCTGCGGCGCTCGTGCCCCGGGCCGCCGTTGTCCGTCTCCGTCACGTACGCCTGTTGCGCCATACCGTCGCCTCACTACCTGCCGTGCAACACCGTCGTCCCCCCGCGCCCAGAGAAAACCCTAGGGGATGATCGGCTCCGTTCCCGCCGTCCTGAAGACGGCCGTACGGGGGCGAGGACGTGGAAGCGGGCCCGGGCAGTTCCGCCACTCCGGGAAGAACGCGCGTTCTGTGACGGAAAGCGCACCACCTCCTACGTCCCGGGCGGGCTGACGGGCCGTAGGCCATCGAGTACGGCGTCGGCCATCTGCTCCGCGAGACCCTCCGGGAGGTCGGCGTCCGGGCGCATCACGGCGCGCACCAGCATCGGGCCGAACACCATGTCGTTCATCACGTCGATCCCGATGTCCGCGCGCAGCTCGCCGGTCTCCTGGCCGCGCCGCAGGATCGCGTGCTGCTCGCGGCGCCGCGGCTCGATCACGTTCGTCCGGTAGGCGTCCCAGAGCTTCGGGCTGGTCTTCATCTGGGCGATCACGTTGTGCAGCAGCACCGACGAGCGGGTCATCAGGCCGCGCCGCCTGACCTGTTCGAGCAGAGCCACCACGTCGTCGCGCAGCGAGGTGCCGGGCAGTTCGGGGGACTGCGGCTCGGCGGCCCGCACGATGTCGACGAACAGCTCCTCCTTGCCGCTCCAGCGGCGGTAGATGGCGGCCTTGCCGACGCCCGCGGTGCGCGCGATGCGCTCGATGGACAGCTCCGCGAGCGGCACGCCGTCCTCCAGGAGCTTCAGCACGCCCTCGGTGATGGCCCGCTCCACGGCCTCGCTGCGGGGACGGCCCCGGGCGGGGCCGTCCTGCGGGGCACGACTGTCGGCGAGGCTCACTGGGGTCGCTCCTTTCCGTGGGGCTGTGCGGATTCTCCCCCGGTGCGGACGCCGCCGGAACGACGGCGTCCGCGCGTCCGCGCTATTCGGACGTCACGAGCTCCTTCTCCCCCTCGTCCTCGCGCGGGCCGGCGGGCCGCCCCGGCAGGAACAGGGCCACGACGACCGCGCCGAGCACCGCGATGCCCGCCCCCCACAGCGCCGTGACATGCATGGCGTGCAGGAACGCGTCGTGGGCCGGGCCGATGAGGGCCTCCCCGCGCGGGCCGAGCTTCTCGGCGACCCCGAGAGTGGCCTCGATGGACTCGCCGGCGGTGTGCCGCACGCCCTCCGGGAGCGCGGTGAGCCGGTCCTCGATGCCGCCCCGGTAGGCGGTGGACAGCACCGAACCGAGCACCGCGATGCCGAGGGCGCCGCCGACCTGCCGGAAGGTGTTGCTGAGCGCGGAGGCGGAACCGGCCTTCTCGCGCGGCAGGGCCTGCATGATGACGACGCTGATCGGCGTCATGATGTGCGCCATCGCGGCACCCATCAGGAAGAAGACGACCTCCAGGAGCCAGATCGGGGTGTCCGTCTCGAAGGTGGCGAAGGCGGCCAGCGTGGCGGCGATGAGGACCATGGCGCCGGTGGTGGTGGCCCGGTTGCCGAACCGGTCGACGAGGAGCCGGGCCCGCGGGGCGAAGATCATCTGCGCGGCGGCGAGCGGCAGCATCAGCAGGCCGGTCTGCAGCGGCGAGTAGCCGCGCACGCTCTGGGTGTAGAAGACGGAGAAGAACGTCACGCCCATGAGGGCGAAGAAGACCAGCGCGATGACGCCGATCGCGGCCGAGAAGACCTTGTTGCGGAAGTACCCGACGTCGATCGACGGGTGGTCGCTGCGCTTCTCGAAGATCACGAAGGCGGCGAGGACCACGAGGCCGGCGGCGATCGTCAGCAGGACCGCCGGATCGGTGAAGTCGGCGAGCTGGCCGCCCTTGATGATGCCGTACACGAGCAGGACCAGGCCGACCACGGAGAGCACCACACCGACGGGGTCGATCCGGCCGGGCCGCGGGTCGCGCGAGTCCGGGACGAGCCACAGCATCAGCGCGAGCGCGAGCAGCACGATCGGCACGTTGATCAGGAAGACCGAGCCCCACCAGAAGTGGTCGAGCAGCAGACCGCCGGTGATCGGCCCGATGGCGATGGCGAGGCCGACGCCGCCGGCCCAGATGCCGATGGCCTTGGGCTGCTCGTCCCGCTCGAAGACGTGCATCAGCACCGCGAGGGTGGCCGGCATGACGAACGCGGCGCCGAGGCCCATGACGGCACGGAAGGCGATCAGCTCGCCCGGTGAGCCGGAGAACGCGGCGAGCGCCGAGCCGATGCCGAACACGGTGAGACCGCCGAGCAGCACCTTCTTGCGGCCGAGCCGGTCCCCGAGGACGCCCGCGCTGAACAGCAGCCCGGCGAAGACGAGGGTGTAGGCGTTGATGGCCCACTCCAGCTCGCTCTGCGTGGCGCCGAGGCCGGTCGGCGCGGGCGTCGAGATGGTCTTGATGGCGACGTTGAGGATGGAGTTGTCCAGCACGACGATCAGGAGGCTGAGCATCAGCACACCGAGGATCGCCCAACGGCGCCGATGCACCGCCTCCGGTATGCGGGTGGCTGGGGCGGGAGAAGTCATGGTGCCGACCGTACCGCCATAACGATACGGGTCCGTCTCGTATCGTAAATTCTTACCCGAACCTTACGTGACGAAACGGTCACGGGCGCGGGGCGGAACTCACATGCGGCGGTCTGGCCCAGCCCGGCACGAAGTGCCACCATGGACCTGGTCCGGGGACGCCGTCAGGGCGCCTCGAGATGACATGAAGGAGCCGTTGCCATGACGCAGCTCTCGGCTGCCCAGACGCCGCCTCAGGCGAAGCCCTCCGACGCCGGGAAGGCGCTGTACGGAGGCAAGAGCACCCGCCGCATCACCGTCCGCGACATCGCCCTCGCCAAGGAGCGGGGCGAGAAGTGGCCCATGCTCACCGCGTACGACGCGATGACCGCGTCCGTGTTCGACGAGGCAGGCATCCCGGTCATGCTCGTCGGCGACTCGGCGGGCAACTGCCACCTCGGCTACGAGACCACCGTGCCCGTCACCCTCGACGAGATGACCATGCTGTCGGCGGCCGTCGTCCGGGGCACCTCCCGCGCCCTGATCGTCGGCGACCTGCCCTTCGGCTCCTACCAGGAGGGCCCGGTGCAGGCGCTGCGCTCGGCGACCCGGCTGGTCAAGGAGGCCGGCGTCGGCGCGGTCAAGCTGGAGGGCGGCGAGCGCTCGCACCGCCAGATCGAGCTGCTGGTCGAGTCCGGCATCCCGGTGATGGCCCACATCGGCCTGACCCCGCAGTCCGTCAACGCCATGGGCTACCGCGTCCAGGGCCGCGGCGAGGAGGCGGCCGCGCAGCTCCTGCGCGACGCCAAGGCCGTCCAGGACGCCGGCGCCTTCGCGGTCGTCCTGGAGCTGGTGCCGGCCGAGCTGGCCGCCGAGGTCACGCGCGTCCTGCACATCCCGACCGTCGGCATCGGCGCCGGCCCCGAGACCGACGCCCAGGTCCTCGTGTGGACCGACATGATGGGCCTGACCGGCGGCCGCGTGCCGAAGTTCGTCCAGCAGTACGCCGATCTGCGCCGGGTCATGGGCGACGCGGCGAAGGCCTTCGCCGAGGACGTCGTCGGCGGGACCTTCCCGCGCGAGGAGCACTCCGTCCACTGACGGCCCGCCCCCTGAGCCACTGCGGCACCGAGCGCCCCGCCGATCTTCCCCCGTCGGCGGGGCGCTTTCCGTGCGCGGTGAACCGTGCACGCCCGGGAACGCGCGTCCCCGGAAGGTCTCCCGCCCACGTTGGACCGGCACGCCGCTTCGGCGGCTACGGCCGGGGCTTCGCGCCCCGTTCACGCAGCATGTCGGCCATCAGGTCGATCTCCGCCTGCTGCCCGTTCACCATCGTCCGCGCGAGCCTCTTCTCCACGCCGACCGCGCACTTGTCCAGACAGCCCTCGGCCATGTGGATGCCGCCCTTGTGATGGGCCGTCATCAGCTGCAGGAAGAAGACCTCCGCCTGCTTGCCGTTCAGCGTGCCGAGCCTCTTCATCTCCGCGTCGGTCGCCATGCCCGGCATCAGCGAGCCCTCCCCGGCGGAGGGCATGTCACCCATGCCCATCCAGGTCATCGGCGCGTCCGCCGACACCTTCGGCAGCTCCCACAGGTCCAGCCAGCCCAGCAGCATGCCGCGCTGGTTGGCCTGGGTCTGCGCGATGTCGTACGCGAGCCGGCGCACGTCCTCGTCGTCCGTGCGGTCGCGCACGACGTACGCCATCTCCACGGCCTGCTGGTGGTGCACGGCCATGTCCCGAGCGAACCCCGCGTCCGCCGAGCCGGCGTCCGGGACCGCGTCGTTCGAGCCGTCCCCGGCGGCCGCGTAGGTGATCGCGCCGGCGGCGACGAGGACGGCCGCCGCGGTCCCCGCCATCCAGCCGATGTGCCGCCTCACTCCGGCAGACCACCCGTGCAGGCCGCGCCCGGCTCGGGCGTCTGCTTGCCCTGGACGTAGGTCTCGAAGAACTTCCCGACGGCCGGGTCGTCCGCGCTCTTCACCGTGCGCTGGTGCCCCCACGCGCTCAGCATGATCGGGTCCTTCTGCTTCTCGTCCGGGCTCATCAGCGTGTACGGCGTCTGCTTCACCTTCGCCGCCAGCGCGTCGACGTCGGACTTGGAGGCCTCGGAGGTGTACGTCACCCACACCGCGCCGTGCTCCAGCGAGTGCACGGCGTTCTCCCGCCGCAGCTCCTTGGTGTAGACGTCGCCGTTGCAGTTCATCCAGGCCCGGTGGTGGTTGCCGCCGACCGGGGGCTCCATCGGGTACGTCACGCTCGTCTCGACGTGGGTGCTGGCCAGCTTCCCCTTCCAGGTGTTCACGCCGTCGTCGCCGGCGACGAACTTCCCGGAGGTCTTGTCGGGCTTCGCGGCCTCGTCGTCACCGGTCTGCGAGCGGACGAGGACGACCCCGCCGACGACGAGAGCGGCGACGATCACCGCGGAGACGCTGATCGTGATGATGCGGCCGCGGCGCTCGCGGGCCCGCTCGGCCCGCCGCATCTCCTCTATCCGCGCCTTGCGCTCGGCGCTGTTCCTGTTCTTGGCGGAGCCCATGAGGTCATGTCCTTCGGCGAAAGGGGCGGTCGGGTTCGCTGATCGTAATGGGGAAGGGGTGGCCTCTCGTAGGGAGGTGACGACAACGGCCGGATCGCGGGGACGGCCGCCCCGATTCGTCGTGCCGCAGGGTGACCCCCACCCTCATCACGCCGTGCATACGGTATGCAGACCGAAGCGGGGTCGGTCCGGCGGGGGCGGCGATTACGGAAGTCGGGACGAGCAGGCAATATGGGCGGCAGAGCGGTTCACCCGACACCGCGGCGGCACCCCTGCCGACCGCCGGGCGTGAGGCCGGGGTCGATCCCACGATCAAGGCTCGCAACGCGCCGGAAACCGTGGTGTGGTGGGATGCTCAGGTGCCCGACCGCCTTCCGCAGCACCGGGGACAGGCGGCCTGACCAGCAAGGATGGGGAAGCGGAAGATGGACAAGCAGCAGGAGTTCGTGCTCCGGACGTTGGAGGAGCGCGACATCCGGTTCGTACGGCTGTGGTTCACGGACGTGCTGGGCTTCCTCAAGTCCGTGGCCGTGGCCCCCGCCGAGCTGGAGCAGGCCTTCGACGAGGGGATCGGTTTCGACGGATCCGCGATCGAGGGCTTCGCCCGCGTCTACGAGTCCGACATGATCGCCAAGCCCGACCCGTCGACCTTCCAGGTCCTGCCGTGGCGCGCCGAGGCCCCCGGCACGGCCCGGATGTTCTGCGACATCCTCATGCCGGACGGCTCCCCGTCCTTCGCGGACCCGCGCTACGTCCTCAAGCGCGCCCTCGCCCGCACCTCCGACCTGGGCTTCACGTTCTACACGCATCCGGAGATCGAGTTCTTCCTGCTGAAGGACAAGCCCGTCGACGGCACCCGCCCCACCCCGGCCGACAACTCCGGGTACTTCGACCACACCCCGCAGAACATCGGCATGGACTTCCGCCGCCAGGCGATCACCATGCTGGAGTCCATGGGCATCTCGGTGGAGTTCTCCCACCACGAGGGCGCCCCCGGCCAGCAGGAGATCGACCTGCGCTACGCCGACGCGCTCTCCACGGCCGACAACATCATGACGTTCCGCCTGGTCATGAAGCAGGTGGCGCTGGAGCAGGGCGTCCAGGCCACGTTCATGCCGAAGCCGTTCTCCGAGCACCCGGGCAGCGGCATGCACACGCACCTCTCCCTCTTCGAGGGCGACCGCAACGCGTTCTACGAGTCCGGCGCCGAGTACCAGCTCTCCAAGGTCGGCCGCTCCTTCATCGCGGGCCTGCTGCGGCACGCGGCGGAGATCTCCGCGGTCACCAACCAGTGGGTGAACTCCTACAAGCGGATCTGGGGCGGCTCCGAGCGCACCGCGGGCGCCGGCGGCGAGGCCCCCTCGTACATCTGCTGGGGCCACAACAACCGCTCCGCCCTGGTCCGCGTCCCGATGTACAAGCCCGGCAAGACCGGCTCGGCCCGCGTCGAGGTCCGCTCCCTGGACGCGGGCGCCAACCCGTACCTCGCCTACGCGGTCCTGCTCGCCGCCGGCCTCAAGGGCATCGAGGAGGGCTACGAACTCCCGCCCGGCGCCGAGGACGACGTGTGGGCCCTGTCCAACGCCGAGCGCCGCGCGATGGGCATCGAGCCCCTCCCGCAGAACCTCGGCGAGGCCCTGACCCTCATGGAGAACAGCGACCTGGTCGCCGAGACCCTCGGCGAGCACGTCTTCGACTTCTTCCTGCGCAACAAGAAGAGCGAGTGGGAGGAGTACCGCAGCGAGGTCACGGCCTTCGAGCTGCGGAAGAACCTGCCGGTGCTGTAGGCACCTCCGGGGGGACAGGGGCCGGCGGTCACGGACCGCCGGCCCCTTCGGCGTCCCGGGGCCTACTCCGCGGCCGCCGCCTGCTCCGCCAGCACCGCGTGCAGCGGCTGGTTCGCACGGCGGCGGTACTCCTGGACGGACCAGCCGTTGCCGTCGGGGTCCTTGAAGTACATGAAGGTGGCGCCGTCGTCCGGCGCGTACTGCACCGGCTCCGACACCTCCAGGCCCCGCTCGCGCAGCTCCGCGTACGCCGCCTTGATGTCGGCCACGCAGAGCTGGAGGCCCTGGTACGAGCCGGGCTGCGGCACGGTCTCGCCTTTGGTCATGTCCCAGATGCTGTCGCCGAGGGCGATCGAACAGCCGGAACCCGGCGGGGTCAGCTGGACGATGCGCATGCCCGGCATGACCTCCTGGTCGATGTCGACGTGGAAGCCGACCTTGTCGCGGTAGAAGTCACGGGCCCGGTCGATGTCGCTCACGGGCAGCGAGATCACTTCGAGGGTGAAGTCCATCAGCGGTCCTCCAGGGTCGACGACGGCGGGTCTGCCTGAACGGCTCACCCTTACCGAAGCCGAAATCGGTACGAGGCGCCACCGAAACGCCCGGAGTGGACACATCCGCCCGCCGGCGACCGCGCGGGAACGCGTCGGCGCCCACGGCCGGGACTGCGGCTAGGCTCGATCACGTACCGCCTTGATCGGACGCGTACACCCCTGATCGGAACGGGAGGGCGAGCATGACGGCGCCGGGACGCAGGAGCAGTACGTTCACTCGGCTGCTGCGGCACGGTTTCACCGACCCGTCGGCCGCCGAACGCCTCCTGGACAGCCCCGACCTCACCCCCCTCAGGAACGACCCGGTCCTCCTGGAGGCCCTGGGCGCCACCGCCGACCCCGACCTCGCGCTCAACGGCCTCGTCCGGCTCACCGAGGCCCAGCCCGGCCCCGCCGACCGGCGCGAACTGCTCGACACGCTGATAGCGGCCAAGCCGCTGCGCGACCGGCTGCTCGGCGTGCTCGGCGCCTCCGCCGCCCTCGCCGACCACCTCGCCCGGCACCCCGGCGACTGGCGGACCCTGGTCACCTACGAGCCGCGCGACCTGCACCCCGAGGTGGAGGAGTTCGAACGGGCCCTCGCCGAGGCCGTCGACCCCGTCACCCTGCGCGTCGCCTACCGGCGCTGCCTGCTGTCCATCGCCGCCCGCGACGTCTGCGGCACCACCGACCTCGCCCAGACCGCCGCCGAGCTCGCCGACCTCGCCACCGCCACCCTGCGCGCCGCCCTCGCCCTCGCCATGGCCGACGCCCCGCAGGACGCCGAGCAGTGCCGGCTCGCGGTGATCGCGATGGGCAAGTGCGGCGGCCACGAGCTCAACTACGTCTCCGACGTCGACGTCATCTTCGTCGCCGAGTCCGCCGACGGCGCCGACGAGGGCAAGGCCCTGCAGGCCGCCACCCGGCTCGCCTCGCACATGATGCGGATCTGCTCCGAGACCACCGTCGAGGGCTCCATCTGGCCCGTCGACGCCAACCTGCGCCCCGAGGGCCGCAACGGCCCCCTGGTGCGCACCCTCAGCAGCCACCTCGCCTACTACCAGCGCTGGGCCAAGACCTGGGAGTTCCAGGCGTTGCTGAAGGCCCGCCCGGTCGCGGGCGACCTGGAGCTGGGCGCGGAGTACGTCGCCGCGCTGCGGCCCCTGGTGTGGAAGGCCGCCGAACGCGACAACTTCGTCGCGGACGTGCAGAAGATGCGCCGCCGCGTCGTCGAGAACATCCCGGCGGCCGAGGTCGACCGCCAGCTCAAGCTCGGCCCCGGCGGGCTGCGGGACGTCGAGTTCGCCGTGCAGCTGCTCCAGCTGGTGCACGGGCGCGACGACGCCGCCCTGCGCAGCGGCACCACCCTGGACGCCCTCCAGGCCCTCGCCGCCGGCGGCTACGTCGGCCGGGCGGACGCCGCCCAGCTCGACGCCGCCTACCGCTTCCTGCGCTCCATGGAGCACCGCATCCAGCTCCACCGGCTGCGCCGCACCCACCTGGTCCCCGAGGACGACGCCGACCTGCGCCGCATCGGCCGCTCCCTGGGACTGCGCGCCGACCCGGTCGCCGAGCTGACCCGCGAGTGGAAGCGGCACACCAGCGTCGTACGGCGGCTGCACGAGAAGCTCTTCTACCGGCCGCTGCTGGACGCCGTCGCCCAGCTCGCCCCCGGCGAGGCCCGGCTCAGCGCGGGCGCGGCCCGGGAACGGCTCGTGGCCCTCGGGTACGCCGACCCCGCCTCGGCGCTGCGGCACCTGGAGGCGCTGGCGTCGGGGGTGACCCGCGCGGCGGCGATCCAGCGCACCCTGCTGCCCGTCCTGCTGGGCTGGTTCGCGGACTCCGCCGACCCGGACTCCGGGCTGCTGAACTTCCGCAAGGTCTCCGACGCGCTCGGCAAGACCCCCTGGTACCTGCGGCTGCTGCGCGACGAGGGCGCCGCCGCCGAGAACCTCGCCCGGGTCCTGTCGGCGGGCCGGCTCGCCCCCGACCTGCTGATGCGGGCCCCGGAGGCGGTCGCGCTCCTCGGCGACGGCGACGGCGGGAGCGGCCTGGAGCCGCGCACGCGGCCCCATCTGGAGCAGGAGGTGCTGGCAGCGGTGCGCCGCGCCGACAACGCCGTCCAGGCCGTCACGGCGGCCCGTGGCGTCCGGCGCCGCGAGCTGTTCCGCACGGCCGCCGCCGACATCGTCGACTCCTACGGCACCGAGACCAAGCCGGCCGAGGCCGACCAGGGCGCCCTCGTGGACCGGGTCGGCGCCGCGGTCTCCGACCTCACGGCGGCGACGCTGGCCGGCACCCTGCGCGCGGTCGTCCGCGAGGGCTGGGGCGACACCCTGCCCACCCGCTTCGCGATCATCGGCATGGGCCGTTTCGGCGGGCACGAGCTCGGCTACGGCAGCGACGCGGACGTCCTGTTCGTGCACGAGCCGCGCGAGGGCGTCGACGACCAGGAGGCCGCCGCCGCGGCCAACCGCGTGGTGGGGGAGATGCGGCGGCTGCTCCAGATCCCCAGCGCGGACCCGCCGCTGCTGATCGACGCCGATCTGCGCCCGGAGGGCAAGTCCGGGCCACTGGTGCGCACCCTGAACTCGTACGCGGCCTACTACCGGCGCTGGTCGCTGGGGTGGGAGTCGCAGGCGCTGCTGCGGGCGGAGCCGGTCGCGGGCGACGAGGACCTGGCCGGACGGTTCGTCGAGCTGATCGACCCGCTGCGCTATCCCGCGCGGGGGCTCGACGAGGAGGCCGTACGGGAGATCCGGCGGCTGAAGGCGCGCATGGAGTCCGAGCGCCTGCCGCGCGGCGCCGACCCGAAGCTGCACACCAAGCTCGGCCCCGGCGGGCTCTCGGACGTCGAGTGGACCGTCCAGCTGCTCCAGCTGCGGCACGGGGCCGTGGAGCCGGGACTGCGCACCACCCGGACCCGCGAGGCGCTGGCCGCGGCCCGCGCGGCCGGGCTCATCGGCGAGGAGGAGGCCGAGATCCTGGACGAGGCGTGGGTGCTGGCGACCCGGGTGCGCAACGCCGTGATGCTGGTGCGCGGACGCGCCGGCGACACCTTCCCGTCGGACCCGCGCGAGCTGGCGGCGGTCGGCCGGTACCTGGGGTACGAGCCCGGTCACGTGGGCGACATGCTGGACGACTACCGCCGTACGGCCCGGCGGGCACGCGGCGTGGTGGAGGAGCTGTTCTACGACGGATGAGCGGCGGCCGGGTTGTGTCCGTGACATCGCGTCGTCCGCCCGGACGGCAGGCGGGACGTGACGGACCCGGCCTACGGTCCCGACGGCGCGCGGGCCGGTACCGGCGGGCTCTCCTCGTCCTCGGCGGCCACCGGGGCGGGGGGCCGCGCGCCGACGGCCGGCGACGGCGGCTTCGCGGCCGCGGCCCAGCCGTGAACCGCCCGGGGCAGCGCGTAGGGGTGCGCCCCGTACCAGAGGCGGGCCACCCCGTAGCCGAACGCCAGGCAGACCAGACCGCCGACCGCGTCGAGCCAGAAGTGGTTGGCCGTCGCGACGATCACGACGAGGGTCGCGGCCGGGTAGAGCAGGCCGAGGACGCGGACCCACGGTGTCCTCGCCAGGATGAGGACCGTCAGACCGCTCCACACCGACCAGCCGATGTGCATGGACGGCATGGCGGCGTACTGGTTCGACATGGTCTTCAGGTCCCCGGAGGCCATCGAGCCCCAGGTGTCGTGGGCCAGGACCGTGTCGATGAAGCCGGTGTTCGTCATCAGCCGCGGGGGAGCGAGCGGATACAGGTAGTAACCGACCAGGGCCACACCGGTGGTCGCGAAGAGGACCAGGCGGGTCGCCGCGTAGCGGCCGGGGTGCCGGCGGTACAGCCAGACCAGGACCGCGAGCGTCACCACGAAGTGCAGCGTGGCGTAGTAGTAGTTCATCCCGACGATGAGCCAAGTCACGCTGTTCACCGCGTGGTTGACGGACTGCTCGACGGCGATGCCGAGACTGTACTCGAGCCGCCACAGCCAGTCGGCGTTGCTCAGGGCCTGGGCGCGCTGCTCCGGGACGGCGTTGCGGATCAGGGAGTATGTCCAGTAACTCACCGCGATCAGCAGGATCTCGAACCACAGGCGCGGTCGGCGGGGCGCGCGCAGTCGGCGCAGGAGTCCCCGCCCCGTCTTCGCCGCGACGGGGTGCGGAACGGCTTCTGCAGGGCCTTCGCGTGTCGTCACGGTAGCGTCACCCATGGGCACAGAGTCTGCCAGAAAAGACTTCTCCGACCGATCATCCTCCGGTCGGGTCCGTGACGCACTTTCCGCCGCTCTTCTCCTCCCGGGGGAGTAGGCCGCAGGTCCCGGTCACCCCCTACCGGGGGCGGGCCCGATCGCCGGGGGCGGAGGCGGTCGAGCCGCGCACGACCAGCTCCGGCATGAACACGAACTCGCTGTGCGGCGCCGGGGTTCCGCCGATCTCCTCCAGGAGCGTCCGTACGGCGGCCTGGCCCATGGCCGGGACCGGCTTGCGCACCGTGGTGAGGGGCGGGTCGGTGAAGGCGATCAGCGGGGAGTCGTCGAAGCCGACCACCGAGATGTCGGTGGGGACCTCCAGTCCCTGCTGGCGGGCCGCCCGTATCGCGCCCAGCGCCATCATGTCGCTGGCGCAGACGACGGCCGTGCAGTCACGGGCGATGAGGGCGGTGGCGGCGGCCTGCCCGCCCTCCAGGGTGTACAGCGAGTGCTGCACCAGGTCCCGCTCGACGACGTCCGGCGCCAGGTTCAGCTGGTCCTGCACGGTCCGGACGAACCCCTCGATCTTGCGCTGCACCGGCACGAACCGCTTCGGGCCGAGGGCCAGGCCGATCCGGGTGTGCCCGAGGGAGACGAGGTGGGTCACCGCCAGCGACATCGCCGCCCGGTCGTCGGGGGAGATGAAGGGCGCCTGGACCTTGGGGGAGAAGCCGTCGACCAGGACGAAGGGGACGCCCTGGGCGCGCAGCCGCTCGTAGCGCTGCATGTCCGCGGTGGTGTCCGCGTGCAGACCGGAGACGTAGATGATGCCCGCGACCCCCCGGTCCACGAGCATCTCGGTGAGCTCGTCCTCGGTGGACCCGCCGGGCGTCTGGGTGGCCAGCACGGGCGTGTAGCCCTGCCGGGTCAGCGCCTGGCCGATGACCTGGGCGAGCGCCGGGAATATCGGGTTCTCCAGCTCGGGGGTGATGAGGCCGACCAGGCCCTCGCTGCGCTGGCGGAGCCGCACCGGACGCTCGTAGCCGAGCACGTCGAGTGCGGCCAGCACGGACTGGCGGGTGGTGGCGGCGACGCCCGGCTTCCCGTTGAGGACGCGGCTGACGGTCGCTTCGCTCACCCCCGCCTGAGCAGCGATGTCGGCAAGCCGTGTGGTCACGGCACTGGACTGTACCTGTCGTATGCCGCCTTGCACACCAATCGGACGCCGAGGGCGACCCGTTGGCCGGCCCGTGCGGGGCTGCTGCGTCATCGCGCTCCCTCGTGGAAGTCATAGCAAGAGCTTGCAGAGTCTTGCACAAGTGGACCGCGTGCCGCTCCACCCCTGCAAGGAAGCGTCTCACGGCGGTCGCTGGACGGTCACGCCGGGATAACGTCCGTGTTCCCTTGCACTTTTTTGCTGCAAGGTCTTTCGCAAGGATTGCATCGCTGTTACGTTCTCGTCGCCCGGCGGCCGCAAAGGCGCAGTCGGCACGACGGCAGGGGCAGGCAGACGGGGCCGCCCCCGCATCACACGGGCTTTCACCCTCAAGGAGAACTCATGCGGCGTGGCATAGCGGCCACCGCGCTGGTGGCGTCCCTCGCCCTCGCGGCGACGGCCTGCGGCGGAGACGACAGCGGCAGCGACTCGAGCGGTCCGGTGACCATCACCTGGTGGGACACCTCCAACGCGACCAACGAGGCGCCGACGTACAAGGCCTTGGTCAAGGAGTTCGAGGCCGCCAACAAGGACATCAAGGTCAAGTACGTCAACGTCCCCTTCGACCAGGCGCAGAACAAGTTCGACACCGCCGCCGGTTCCAAGGGTGCCCCGGACATCCTGCGCTCCGAGGTCGGCTGGACCCCGGCCTTCGCGAAGAAGAGCTTCTTCCTGCCGCTGGACGGCACCGAGGCCCTCGCCGAGCAGGACAAGTTCAAGGCCAACCTGCTGGAGCAGGCCAAGTACGAGGGCAAGACGTACGGCGTCCCGTTCGTCACGGACACGCTCGCGCTGGTCTACAACAAGCAGCTCTTCGAGAAGGCCGGCATCACCGAGGCCCCCAAGACCTGGGACGACCTCAAGAAGGCCGCCGCCACGATCAAGGGCAAGACCGGCGTCGACGGCTACTGGGGCTCCACCCAGGCCTACTACGCCCAGTCCTTCCTCTACGGCGAGGGCACCGACACCGTCGACGCCGACGCCAAGAAGATCACCGTCAACTCGGCGGCGGCGAAGAAGGCGTACGGCACCTGGCTCGGCCTGTTCGACGGCAAGGGCCTGCACAAGGCCGACACGACCGCCGACGCGTACGCCCACATCCAGGACGCGTTCGTCAACGGCAAGGTCGCCGCGATCGTCCAGGGCCCCTGGGAGATCACGAACTTCTACAAGGGCTCCGCGTTCAAGGACAAGTCCAACCTGGGCATCGCCACCGTCCCGGCCGGCTCCACCGGCAAGGCGGGCGCCCCGACGGGCGGCCACAACCTGTCGGTCTACGCCGGCTCCGACGAGGCCCACCAGAAGGCCGCGCTGAAGTTCGTGAACTTCATGACGTCGGCGAAGTCGCAGGAGACCATCGCGCTGAAGAACAGCACGCTGCCCACCCGTGACGACGCCTACACCGGCCAGGTCAAGGCCGACCCGGGCATCGCCGGCTACCAGGGCGTCCTCGCCGCGGCCCAGCCGCGTCCGGCGCTGCCGGAGTACAGCTCCCTGTGGGGTCCGCTCGACACCGAGCTGCCCAAGATCGCGGGTGGCAAGGAGTCCCTGGACAAGGGCCTGAGCACCGCCGAGACGGCCATCGCCAAGCTGGTGCCCGACTTCAGCAAGTGAGCCCCGCGTGGCCGCCGGACCGCCCCGTTGGGGCGGGGCGATCCGGCGGCCTCCCGGCCGTCCCACCGGTCCTCCCCCGGACTTCCTGAACTCCCAGAAGGTGTCGAACCATGACAGTCGCCATCGACCGCGCGACGGGCAAGCGCCGCGGTGACCGTGCGCCCCGGCCAGGGCTCGGGCAGCGCCTGAAGAACAGCTACCAGAAGCACTGGTACGCGTACGCGATGATCGCCCCGGTGATCGTCGTGCTCGGCATCCTCGTGCTGTACCCGCTGGCCTACGGTCTGTACCTCACGCTGACCGACGCCAACAGCCTCAACACCGCGCGCACGATCGGCGTCAACGAGATCGAGGCGACGTACAAGTTCATCGGCTTCGACAACTACGCCGACATCCTCTGGGGCGACACCTCCTACGACCGTTTCTGGTCGCACTTCATCTGGACGATCGTGTGGACGGCCGCGTGTGTGGTCCTGCACTACGCGATCGGCCTCGGCCTCGCCCTGCTGCTCAACCAGAAGCTGCGCGGCCGCACCCTCTACCGCCTCGTCCTGGTCCTGCCGTGGGCCGTGCCCACGTTCGTCACCGTGTTCGGCTGGCGGTTCATGCTCGCGGACGGCGGCATCATCAACTCCGCGCTGGAGGCCCTGCACCTGCCCGCCCCGCTGTGGCTGGAGGACACCTTCTGGCAGCGGTTCGCGGCGATCATGGTCAACACCTGGTGCGGTGTGCCATTCATGATGGTCTCCCTGCTCGGCGGCCTGCAGTCCATCGACGCCTCCCTCTACGAGGCCGCGGAGATGGACGGCGCCAGCGCCTGGCAGCGCTTCCGGTACGTCACCCTGCCGGGCCTGCGGACGGTCAGCTCCACCGTGGTGCTGCTGGGCATCATCTGGACGTTCAACCAGTTCGCCGTGATCTTCCTCCTCTTCGGCAACACGGCGCCCGACGCGCAGATCCTCGTCACCTGGGCCTACTACCTCGGTTTCGGGCAGCAACCGCGTGACTTCGCCCAGTCCGCCGCCTACGGCATCCTGCTGCTGGGCATCCTGATCGTCTTCACCTCGTTCTACCGCCGCTGGCTGAACCGCAACGAGCAGCAGCTCGCGATCTGAGGCAGGAGTTCTTCATGAGTACCACCACAGCCCAGACCTCCGCCGCGGCGACCGGACCGGAGAGCACGGAGAGGAAGCCCCGCCGCACCCGCCGGCGCGGTGAGACGGGCCTCGTCGGCTCCCTCGCCTCCCACGGCATGCTCACCGTCGCGAGCCTGATCGCCCTGTTCCCCGTCCTGTGGCTGGTCTTCCTGTCACTGGGCCCGGACAAGGACGACTACCTGCACCCCGGGCGCATCTGGTCCAAGATGACGTTCGACAACTACGCCTTCGTCCTGTCGGACACGAACTTCTTCGACTGGCTGAAGAGTTCGCTGATCGTGTCGCTGGGCACCACGGTGATCGGCGTGATGATCGCCGCCACCACCGGCTACGCGGTCTCCCGCATGCGCTTCCCCGGCTACCGGAAGTTCATGTGGGTGCTGCTGGTCACCCAGATGTTCCCGATCGCGGTCCTGATCGTGCCGATGTACCAGATCCTCTCGGAGCTGGGCCTCATCGACACCTACCTCGGCCTGATCCTCGTCTACTGCTCGACGGCGGTGCCGTACTGCGCCTGGCTGCTCAAGGGCTACTTCGACACCATCCCGTTCGAGATCGACGAGGCCGGGCGCGTCGACGGCCTCTCCCCGTTCGGCACCTTCGCGCGGCTGATCCTGCCGCTCGCCAAGCCGGGTCTCGCGGTGGCGGCCTTCTACAGCTTCATCACCGCGTTCGGCGAGGTCGCCTTCGCCACCACCTTCCTGCTCGACGACCAGAAGTACACGCTGGCCGTCGGCCTGCAGAGCTTCGTCAGCGAGCACGACGCCCAGCGCAACCTCATGGCGGCCACGGCCGTGCTGATCGCGATACCGGTCTCCCTCTTCTTCTACCTCGTGCAGAAGAACCTGGTCACCGGCCTCACCGCCGGCGGCACGAAGGGCTGAGCCGGCCCCCGAGAACCCGAGGCGGCCGCCGTGTCCATCCGACCCCGCTGTCACTGCGGCCGCCTCGTCGTCCGCCGCCCGCACGCGCACGACGCAGACCCGACGACTCCTTCTCCGCCCGTGACACCGTCCGGGCGGGAGACCCCCACCGCACAAGGAAGCCATGAGCCAGTACCCCACCGCCCCGGCCGAGACCGCTGCAGTCGCCACCGTCGCCAAGCGCCGTGACTGGTGGCGCGACGCGGTGATCTACCAGGTCTACCCGCGCAGCTTCGCCGACAGCAACGGCGACGGCATGGGCGACCTGGAAGGCGTCCGCTCCCGCCTGCCGTACCTGGTCGCCCTCGGCGTCGACGCCGTATGGCTGAGCCCCTTCTACGCCTCCCCGCAGGCCGACGCCGGCTACGACGTCGCCGACTACCGGGCCGTCGACCCGATGTTCGGCAACCTGCTGGACGCCGACGCGCTGATCCGCGACGCCCGTGCACTGGGCCTGCGCGTCATCGTCGACCTGGTCCCCAACCACTCCTCGGACCAGCACGAGTGGTTCAAGCGCGCCCTCGCCGAGGGCCCGGGCTCGCCGCTGCGCGACCGCTACCACTTCCGCCCGGGCAAGGGCGCGAACGGCGAACTCCCGCCGAACGACTGGGAGTCCATCTTCGGCGGCCCCGCCTGGACCCGGGTCACCGAGCCCGACGGCACCCCCGGCGAGTGGTACCTGCACCTGTTCGCGCCCGAGCAGCCCGACTTCAACTGGGAGCACCCGGCGGTCGGCGACGAGTTCCGCTCCATCCTGCGGTTCTGGCTGGACATGGGCGTGGACGGCTTCCGCATCGACGTCGCCCACGGCATGGTCAAGGCCGAGGGCCTGCCCGACCTGGGCTCCCACGACGAGATGCGGCTGCTGGGCAACGATGTCACCCCGTTCTTCGACCAGGACGGCGTGCACGACATCTACCGGCAGTGGCGGCGCATCCTCGACGAGTACTCCGGTGAGCGGATCTTCGTCGCCGAGGCGTGGACCCCGACCGTCGAGCGCACCGCGAACTACGTCCGCCCGGACGAGCTGCACCAGGCGTTCAACTTCCAGTACCTGGCCACCCACTGGGACGCCGCCGAGCTGCGCGAGGTCGTCGACCGCACCCTGGAGGCCATGCGCCCCGTCGGCGCCCCGGCCACCTGGGTGCTGTCCAACCACGACGTCACCCGGCACGCCACCCGCTTCGCCAACCCGCCCGGCCTCGGCACCCAGATCCGTACCGCCGGCGACCGCGCGCTCGGCCTGCGCCGCGCCCGCGCCGCCACGCTGCTGATGCTGGCCCTGCCCGGCTCGGCCTACGTCTACCAGGGCGAGGAGCTGGGCCTGCCGGACGTCGTCGACCTGCCGGACGAGGTGCGCCAGGACCCGGCGTACTTCCGCGGCGAGGGTCAGGACGGCTTCCGCGACGGCTGCCGGGTGCCGATCCCGTGGACGCGCTCCGGATCGTCGTACGGCTTCGGCGCGGGCGGCAGCTGGCTGCCGCAGCCGGATGGCTGGGGCGAGCTGAGCGTCGAGGCCCAGACCGGCGACCCGGACTCCACCCTGGAGCTGTACCGCGCCGCGCTGGCCGCCCGGCGCGCCCACCCCGACCTCGGCGCCGGGGACGCGGTGGAGTGGCTGCGGGCCCCCGAGGGCGTTCTCGCCTTCCGGCGCGGGGAGTTCGTCTGCGTGGCGAACACCGGCACCGAGGCGGTGACGATCCCGGCGTACGGGCGGCTGCTGCTCGCCAGCGGTGAGGTCACCGAGACGGACGGCGAGGCGAAGCTGCCGGGCGACACCACGGTGTGGTGGACCACGGCCTCCTGACGGCCCTTCTGCCAGAATTTTCATCCAACTTCGGACGGCCCGCTGCCTTTTCAGGCGGCGGGCCTTTAACATCTCCGTCACCGCAAGGTAATTGAAAGTTTTCAGCAAGAGCCTTCAACGGTGAAGGAACCCCACATGCAACGCAGATCCCTTCCCTGGGCGGCCGCACTCGCGGCGGCCCTCACCGCCTCCACGCTTGTCATGCACCCGACCGAGGCGGCGGCCTCTCCCCCCGGCACCAAGGACGTCACCGCCGTCCTCTTCGAGTGGAAGTTCGCCTCCGTCGCCAAGGAGTGCACCACCACCCTCGGCCCGGCCGGCTACGGCTACGTGCAGGTCTCCCCGCCCGCCGAGCACATACAGGGCTCCCAGTGGTGGACGTCGTACCAGCCCGTGAGCTACAAGATCGCCGGACGGCTCGGCGACCGCGCCGCCTTCCAGAGCATGGTGAACACCTGCCACGCGGCCGGTGTGAAGGTCGTCGTCGACACCGTCGTCAACCACATGGCGGCGGGCAGCGGCACCGGCACCGGCGGCTCGTCGTACACGAAGTACGCCTACCCCGGCCTGTACTCGTCGTACGACTTCGACGACTGCACCGCCCAGGTGAGCAACTACCAGGACCGCTGGAACGTCCAGCACTGCGAACTCGTCGGACTCGCCGACCTCGACACCGGCGAGAACTACGTCCGCGGCGCCATCGCCGGCTACCTGAACGACCTGCTCACGCTCGGCGTCGACGGCTTCCGCATCGACGCGGCCAAGCACATCGACACCGCCGACCTGGCGAACATCAAGTCCCGCCTGTCCAACCCCGACGCCTACTGGAAGCAGGAGGTCATCTACGGCTCCGGCGAGGCCGTCCAGCCCACCGAGTACACCCGCAACGGCGACGTCCAGGAGTTCCGCTACGCCTACGACCTCAAGCGGGTCTTCAACAACGAGAACCTCGCCTACCTCAAGAACTACGGCGAGGGCTGGGGCTATCTGAGCAGTTCCAGCGCCGGTGTCTTCGTCGACAACCACGACACCGAGCGCAACGGCTCCACCCTCAGCTACAAGGACAACGCCAACTACACCCTGGCCAACGTCTTCATGCTGGCCTGGCCCTACGGCGCGCCCGACATCAACTCCGGTTACGAGTTCTCCGACGTCGACGCCGGACCGCCCAACGGCGGCTCGGTGAGCGCCTGCTGGCAGAACGGCTGGAAGTGCCAGCACAACTGGCCGGAGATCAAGTCCATGGTCGCCTTCCGCAACGCCACGCGCGGCCAGGCCGTCACCAATTGGTGGGACAACGGCGGCGACGCCATCGCGTTCGGCCGGGGCTCCAAGGGCTTCGTGGCCATCAACCACGAGTCGGGCTCGCTGAGCCGCACGTACCAGACGTCGCTGCCCGCCGGCACGTACTGCAACGTGCAGAACAACACCTCCGTGACGGTGAACTCCGCCGGTCAGCTCACCGCGACCCTCGGCGCGAACACGGCCCTGGCCGTATACGCCGGCAAGTCGAGCTGCTGAGCGGGTAACTGAAAGTTTTTGCCGGTGGTTTCAAGCCTCTTGCTGTAAGCATTGCGACGGCGATACGGTCGCGCGGGGTCGGACCCGAAGAGCCGCAATCGCAAGGAGCCCCTCTGTGATACCGAGATGGCCGTCGCCGTCGAGGCGCCGAACCACCCATGCCGGACGGGTCGCTGCGGTCACCGTGACCGCGCTGGCCGCAGCGCTCGTCCAGCCCCTCGCCGCGCGGGCGGCCACCCCGCCGGCGCCGCCGTCCGACGCGAAGCTCGCCGCAGAGCCCGCCCGGCACGACGCGACCCGCGAGCAGTTCTACTTCGTCCTGCCGGACCGGTTCGCCAACGGGGACACCGCCAACGACAAGGGCGGACTGACCGGTTCCCGCCTGTCCACCGGCTACGACCCCACCGACAAGGGCTTCTACCAGGGCGGCGACCTCAAGGGCCTGACCCAGCGCCTGGACTACATCAAGGGCCTGGGCACCACCGCCATCTGGATGGCGCCGATCTTCAAGAACCGGCCCGTGCAGGGGACGGGGAACAACGCCTCCGCCGGCTACCACGGCTACTGGATCACCGACTTCACCCAGGTCGACCCGCACTTCGGCACCAACAAGGACCTCGAGACCCTCATCTCCAAGGCCCACGCCAAGGGCATGAAGGTCTTCTTCGACGTCATCACCAACCACACGGCCGACGTCGTGGACTACGAGGAGAAGTCCTACGACTACCTCTCCAAGGGAGCCTTCCCCTACCTGACCGAGGACGGGCGGCCCTTCGACGACGCCGACTACGCGGACGGCACCCGGCGCTTCCCCGCCGTGGACGCCGACTCCTTCCCGCGCACCCCTGTCACCGGCCCGACGAAGAAGGTCCCGTCGTGGCTCGACGACCCGACGATGTACCACAACCGCGGCGACTCCACCTTCGCCGGGGAGAGCTCCGGGCACGGTGACTTCTCCGGCCTGGACGACCTGTGGACCGAGCGTCCCGAGGTCGTCAGCGGCATGGAGAAGATCTACCAGCGCTGGGTGCGCGACTTCGACATCGACGGCTTCCGCATCGACACGGTCAAGCACGTCGACATGGAGTTCTGGACCCAGTGGGCCACCGCCCTGGACTCCTACGCCGCCCAGCGCGGCCGCGACGACTTCTTCATGTTCGGCGAGGTGTACACCTCCGACACGGACATCACCGCGCCCTACGTCACCCAGGGCCGCCTCGACGCCACGCTCGACTTCCCCTTCCAGGAGGCGGCACGCCAGTACGCCTCCCAGGGCGGCAGCGCGCGCAAGCTCGCGTCCGTCTTCGGCGACGACTACAAGTACACGACCGACAAGGCCAACGCCTACGAACAGGTCACCTTCCTCGGCAACCACGACATGGGCCGCATCGGGTCCTTCCTCAAGCAGGACAACCCGAAGGCCACCGACGCCGAGCTGCTGAAGAAGGACCGGCTCGCCAACGAGCTGATGTTCCTCAGCCGGGGCAACCCGGTCGTCTACTACGGCGACGAGCAGGGCTTCACCGGCGCCGGCGGCGACAAGGACGCCCGCCAGACCCTGTTCGCCTCGAAGACGGCCGACTACCTCGACGACGATCAGCTCGGCACCGACCGCACCCACGCCGACGACGCCTACGACACCAGGGCCCCGCTGTACCGGCAGATCAGCGCCCTCGCCGAGCTGCGCAAGGCGAACCCGGCCCTCGCCGACGGCGTCCAGACCGAGCGGTACGCCGCCGACGGCGCCGGCGTCTACGCCTTCTCCCGCACCGACGCCCGCAAGGGCACCGAGTACGTCGTCGCCTTCAACAACGCGGACGACGCCCGCACGGCGACCTTCGCCGTCGGCTCGGCGAACACCACCTACACCGCCCTCCACGGCACGAAGGACGCCGCCCGCTCCGGCGCCGACAAGAAGCTCACCGTCACCGTTCCGGCGGGCGCGGCGATCGTCCTGAAGGCCGCCGGACGGCCCGCGCGGCCCGCGGCCGAGCCGACGCTCACCCTGAAGGCCCCCGCCGCGGGCGCCACCGGCACCGTGGAGATCTCCGCCGACGTCGACGGCGGGCAGCTCAACCGCGTCGTCTTCGCCGCGCAGACCGGCAACGGCAAGTGGCGGGTCCTCGGCTCCGCCGACCACGCCCCCTACAAGGTCCGCCAGGTCGTCGGCGCGGACGTGGCGCCCAGCACCGCCCTGCGCTACAAGGCCGTCGTCGTCGACGCCGCCGGCCGCACGGCCTCGGCCACCGCGTCCTCCACGACCGGCACCCCGCCGGCCCCGGAGACCCCCACCGCCGCCTCCCGCGACTACGCGATCGTCCACTACAAGCGCACCGACGGCGACTACGCCGACTGGGGCCTGTACGCCTGGGGCGACCTCGCCGACGGCGAGGCCACCGAGTGGCCGGCCGGCCACCCCTTCACCGGCCGGGACGCCTACGGCGCCTTCGCCTACGTCAAGCTGAAGCCGGGCGCCTCCAGCGTCGGCTTCCTGGTCGTCGACAAGGACGGCACCAAGGACGTCTCCGCCGACCGCACGATCGACGTCACCAGGACCGGCGAGATCTGGATCGAGCAGGGCAAGGACACCGTCCGCACCGAGCGGCCCGCGGCCGACTACCCGGCCCCGGACAAGAGCAAGGCCGTCCTGCACTACCACCGCGCCGACGGGAACTACGACGGCTGGGGACTGCACACCTGGACCGGTGCCGCGAACCCCACCGAGTGGTCGAACCCCCTGAAGCCGGTCAAGACTGATACGTATGGTGCGGTCTTCGAGGTACCGCTCACCGACGGTGCCACCAGCCTCAGCTACATCCTCCACAAGGGCGACGAGAAGGACCTGCCCGCCGACCAGTCGCTCGACCTCACGGCGAACGGCCACGAGGTGTGGCTGGTGAGCGGCCAGGAGAAGTACCTGCTCCCGCAGCCCGCGGGCTCGGCCGCCGCGCTCGACCCGACCACCTCCAAGGCCGTCTGGATCGACCGGAACACCGTCGTCTGGAACGGCTCCGAGGGCGCCGCCTCCACCCAGCTGCTCTACAGCCGCGACGGGGGCATCGAGGCGAAGGACGGCGCGCTGACCGGCGACGCCCGGTGGCTGCGCCTGGCGAAGACCTCCCTCACCGACGCCCAGAAGGCGAAGTTCCCGCACCTGAAGGACCACACCGCCTGGTCCGTCGACCCGCGCGACCGCGACCGCGTCCGCGAGGCCCTGCGCGGCCAGGTCGTCGCCTCCCAGCGCGCCGCCAACGGTGCCGTGCTCGCCGCGACCGGTGTGCAGCTCGCCGGTGTCCTCGACGACCTCTACGGCGCCGCGACCAAGGCCGACCTCGGCCCGGTCTTCGCCAAGGGCCGTCCGACGCTGTCCGTCTGGGCGCCCACCGCCCACTCGGTGAAGCTGGAGATCGGCGGCTCCACGGTCGCCATGCACCGCGCCGGCAGCACCGGCGTCTGGTCCGTCACCGGACCCGCGTCCTGGAAGAACAAGCCCTACCGGTACGTCGTGAAGGTCTGGGCGCCCAGCGTCCGCAAGGTCGTCACCAACCAGGTCACCGACCCCTACTCGGTGGCCCTCACCACCGACTCCCGGCGCAGCGTCCTCGTCGACCTCGGCGACCGCTCGCTGGCACCGCGCGGCTGGACCACCTACACCAAGCCGAAGGCGGTGCCGCTGAAGGACGCCCAGATCCAGGAGCTGCACGTCCGGGACTTCTCGGTGGCCGACAAGACCGTCCCCGCGAAGGACCGCGGCACCTACCGCGCGTTCGGGGACAAGCTCAGCGACGGCTCCCGGCACCTGCGGAAGCTGGCCGAGGCGGGCACCTCGTACGTCCACCTGCTGCCCGTCTTCGACATCGCCACCATCCCCGAGAAGAAGTCCGAACAGGCCGTCACCGACTGCGACCTGGCCTCCCTGCCGGCCGACTCCGACCAGCAGCAGGAGTGCGTGGCGAAGACCGCCGCCAAGGACGCCTACAACTGGGGCTACGACCCGTACCACTACACGGTCCCGGAGGGCTCCTACTCCTCCGACCCCGACGGCACCACCCGCACCGTCGAGTTCCGCCAGATGGTCAAGGCGCTCAACGAGGACGGCCTGCGCGTCGTCATGGACGTCGTCTACAACCACACGGCGGCGGCCGGCCAGGCGGACACCAGCGTCCTGGACCGGATCGTGCCCGGCTACTACCAGCGGCTCCTGGCCGACGGCTCGGTCGCCAACAGCACCTGCTGCGCCAACACGGCCACCGAGAACGCCATGATGGGCAAGCTCGTCGTGGACTCCGTCGTCACCTGGGCCAAGCAGTACAAGGTCGACGGCTTCCGCTTCGACCTCATGGGGCACCACCCCAAGGCCAACATCCTCGCGGTCCGCAAGGCCCTCGACGCCCTGACCCTCGCCAAGGACGGTGTCGACGGCAAGAAGATCATCCTGTACGGCGAGGGCTGGAACTTCGGCGAGGTCGCCGACGACGCCCGGTTCGTCCAGGCCACGCAGAAGAACATGGCCGGCACCGGCATCGCCACCTTCTCCGACCGCGCCCGTGACGCCGTGCGCGGCGGCGGCCCCTTCGACGAGGACCCGGGCGTCCAGGGCTTCGCGTCCGGGCTCTACACCGAGCCCAACACGTCGAAGAACAACGGCACCGAGGCCGAGCAGAAGGCCCGCCTGCTGCACTACCAGGACCTGATCAAGGTCGGCCTGTCCGGCAACCTCGCCGGCTACCGCTTCACCGACACCGACGGCAAGGAGGTCAAGGGCTCCGAGGTCGACTACAACGGCGCCCCCGCCGGCTACGCGGCCGCCCCCGGCGACGCCCTCGCCTACGCGGACGCGCACGACAACGAGTCGTTGTTCGACGCGCTGACGTACAAGCTGCCCGCCGGGACGAGCGCGGCCGACCGCGTCCGGATGCAGGTGCTCGCCATGGCCACGGCCACCCTGTCGCAGGGCCCGGCGCTCTCCCAGGCCGGCACCGACCTGCTGCGCTCCAAGTCGCTGGACCGCAACTCCTACGACAGCGGCGACTGGTTCAACGCCATCCACTGGGACTGCGCGGACGGCAACGGCTTCGGCACGGGCCTGCCGCCCGCGGCCGACAACGCCTCGAAGTGGCCGTACGCCAAGCCGCTGCTGGGCAGCGTCAAGGTCGGCTGCCCGCAGATCGAGGGCGCCTCGGCGGCCTACCGCGACCTGCTGCGGATCCGTTCGACGGAGAGCGCCTTCTCCCTCGGCACCGCCGCCCAGGTGCAGGCGGAGCTGTCCTTCCCGCTGTCCGGCAAGGACGAGACGCCCGGCGTGATCACCATGCGCCTCGGCGACCTCGTCGTCGTCTTCAACGCCACGCCCGAGCGGCAGAAGCAGAAGGTCGCCCCGCTCGCGGGCACCGGCTACCGGCTGCACCCGGCCCAGGCCGGGGGCGCCGACCCGGTCGTCAGGTCCGCGTCCTACACGGCGGGCTCCGGCACGTTCGACGTCCCGGCCCGCACGGTCGCCGTGTTCAGCCGGACCAGGTGACACCGAGCTGAACGAAGGGGCGGTCCGGTCACCGGGCCGCCCCTTCGCACGCCGAGGTTAGGGTGGGGGCCGCCGACCCGGAACAGGAGCGCCCATGCCGCAGATCACCGTCGACTACTCGCAGCAACTGGCGGACGACTTCGACCGCCCCGCGTTCGCGCGGGCGCTGCACGCCGCCGTGGTCGACATCGCGGCCGCCAAGCCGCCCGCCTGCAAGACGCAGTTCCGCCGCACCGAGGACACCGCGGTCGGCGACGACACCGCCGGGCACGCCGTCGTGCACGTCACCCTGGGCCTGCTCGCGGGCCGCACCGAGGAGACGAAGGCCCGGCTCACCGAGGCCGTGCTCGACCTGCTGCGGACCCATGTGCGGCCCGCCGGGGGCCTCGCCCTGCACGCCTCCGCCGAGGTCCGCGACCTCGACCCGTCCTACCGCAAGTACGAGAGCTGACCGCGGCTACGACGCCAGCGCGACCAGCCGGCCGACCAGGTCGCTGAAGGGGCCCTCGGCCGGCTCGTCCGCCAGCACGCCGCGCAGGAGCGCTCCCATCTCCTCGTCGTGGGCGGCGCTCACCGCGGCCAGCGCGGCGAAGTCGTGCACCAGCTGGACCTCCAGTTCACGGCGCGGGATACGCCGGCCGTCCAGCCAGATCAGGGCCGTGGACTCCGCCAGTGAGATCCACGAGCGGACCACCAGCTCCAGCCGCGCGGGCGGGTCCGTCACGCCCAGGTGCGAAAGGATCTGGACATACGCGGCCTGCCGCACCGAGTCGATGAGCGCGTTCGTCGCCGTCGAGCCGACGGCCGGGCCGCCCCGCATCAGCGCCGAGAAGCCGGGCCCGTGCTCGTCGACGAAGTCGAAGAAGCGGTGCATCACCCGCAGCAGCCGGACGCCCAGCGGACCCTCCCGCGGCTCCACGAACCGGCCCGCCAGCTCCTCGGCCGCGCGCTTCAACGCGGCCTCGTACAGGCTGAGTTTGCCGGGGAAGTAGTGGTAGACCAGCGGCCGGGAGATACCGGCCGCCGACGCTATCTCGTCGATGGAGACCTCGTCGGGCGAGCGCTGGCTGAACAGTTCGAGGGCGACGCCGATCAACTGCTGCCGCCGCTCGTCGACTCCCATTCTTCGGCGTACCCCGGTAGTCATACGAACACCTTACCGATCGATTCCGGCCCTGAACGGACGGGACCGACCACGGGTGTTCATCTCAGGACGCCGACCCGCCCCCGCCGGCCCTCACTTGAGGCCGCCGATCGTCCGCCCGTCCTCCAGCGTCCCCTTCAGCTCCGCCCGCGCCCCCTGCCGGGCCGGAAGCGCCAGCAGGCTCCCCGTGACGGAGCCGCGCACGCCGCCCGACGCCCGGACGGCCTCCGTGTCCCGGGCGCCGGCCGCCAGCAGGTACCAGCCGCCCGACTGGGCCTTCCACAGCACCCCGGCCAGCACATGCGGATCCCGCGGCCCGCACGCCGGCACGTTCTGCGCCTTCGCCACCACCGCCGCCTGCGCGGTGCCCGGCGTACGGAACTGCGCCAGCACCCGCTCGCCGCCGCCCCGCCAGGTTTCGGCACGCGTGCACACCCAGTCCCCGTCACCGCTGCCGTCCGGCAACGGCTGGCGCGCGTACGGCCAGGCGTTCACCGACCGCACGCCCGCCGAGCCCAGGGCGCCCAGCCAGCACGCGTTCGGCGCCCAGGCACGCAGCGCCCGCGCCCCGGTGACGTCCCGCGCCTGCCCGGGACGCCCGGCGGTGAGCCGCGCCGGGACCAGCTCGGCGAGGTCGGTCAGCAACCGGGTGCCCGTGCCGTCCGTCACCTGCAGCACGTTCCACGAGGTGCAGGAACCGCCGCCCGGCCGGGCCGCCGGACTCGACATCGGCGAGGTGACCCCGCCGGTCACCGTGAGGTCCATCGCCCCGGAGCCCGGCTCGACCAGGTCCCGCTCGGCCGCGTCGCGCACCCAGGGGGCCAGCAGATAGCGGACGTTGCCGTCGGTACGGCTCAGCACCACCGCGCTCGCCTCGGCCCGGGTCGCGCCGTCGACACGGGAGAAGTCCAGGGCGGCGCCCACCGTGCCGTCCGTCGGCTCGGCGTAGCGCGCCACGCGCAGGCCGTCGTACAGGAGCACCACGCGCACCGAGTCGACGGTGCCCGCGTACAGCAGCTGCGGCGCCCCGGGCGGGCCGCCCGCCGGGGTGCCCGGGGTCGCCGACACCGCGACCGTCTCACCGGGGCGGGCCCACACCGCGAGGGCGCGGCGCAGCAGCGCCGAGTCGCCGGTGAGGTCGCCGCGCGCGGGCCACACCGAGAAGTCGGTGCGGGCGGACGACTGCCAGGCCGCCGCCGGCACCTTCGTCAGCTGGGCGGGGTCGAGGGCCGCCTCCGCCGACGGGTTGCGCGCGTACGGGGGAGCGGCCGGGCCGTCCGGGGCCCAGCCCTCGCCCGGCAGTCCGAGCAGCGCCCCGCACACCAGCAGGGCGGCCCCGGCGGCGAGCACGGCCCGCAGATGCTGGCGGCGCCGCATCAGATCGGTCGGCCGGGCCTGCAGCGAGCAGGGGTCGAACTCCGGGGACTCCAGGAGCGCGTACCGCGCCTCCACGCCGTCGGCCTCGTCGAGCGCGTCGTCCGGGTCCTCGACCCCGGCCGCCTCCAGGACGGCTCGTACGGCGCCGTCCGGCAGCTTCTCGAGGCCGCGCAGCACATAGGCGGCGCGGGCCGGGGCGGACAGCGCCGAAAGCTGCTGGTCCAGGGCCAGTTCGTCGGCGCCGCCCGACCGGGGGAACAGACGCAGGCCCCAGACCTGGGGCAGCAGGGGCGGCAGCTGGGAGCGGCGGGGCCAGGCCGCCCGCTTCAGCGGACGGCCCGCCTCCAGGGCTGCCCGCAGCAGCCGCGCGCGCAGGAACGCGTAACCGGGGTCGCCGTCCCGGCCGCTCGACTGGGCCGGGATCGCGGGCGTCGGCGCCGAGCGGCCGCGGGGCAGCGCCCGCTGGGTGAGGGAGTGCGCGGTCAGGACGCGCCGGTTGCGCCCGAGACCCGGTGGCAGCACCAGGTAGGCGAGGCGGACCAGACGCGGGTAGTGCTCGACGAGCGCGGCCTCGGCCCGCTCGACGTCCACGACCGGGCCGACCGAACTGGCTGCGGGGCGGGAGGCGACATCCTGTGACTGCACGTTCAGCAGAACGAGCGAATCGGCGGTTGGTCACCGCGGCCGGGGCGGGCCCCGCCCACCGCCGGGGCCCGGACGGCCCGGGTCACGCCTCCTGCGGCTGCGGCTCCGTGAGCGCACGCGCGTAGTTCGCCATCGACCGCTGGTAGCGCGGCAGATGCGGGGCGAGCGCGCCCAGCGCCAGCGCCAGCCCCTCCCGGTCCCGGCCGAGGCTCGACAGGCACAGCGCCAGCGTCGCGCGCACGGCGTCGTCCAGCTCGTCGGACGGCGCGTCCAGCTCCGGCGTCAACAGCGCGACGCCCTCCTCCGCCCGCCCCACGTTCCTGAGCGAGCTCGACATCTGGATCTTGGCCCGACGCGCCTTGTATCCGCTCAGCCCGCGTGCCAGCGCCTCCCGGTACAGCGGCACGGCGCGGTCCGAGTGTCCCGTGGAGTCCCAGGCGCAGGCCTGCTCGAAGGGGCCGAGCGGGCTGCCCTCCGGCAGCTCGGCCACCAGCGCGTCGATGAGCGCGCGGAACTCGGCCGCCCGCTCCTCGGGGTAGTCGTCGAAACTCGCCCATGCCGCGGTGACGCGGTCCTCCCAGTGCTGGTCCATCGGATCACTCTCGCACAGCCGTTCTGTGAGAGCCTCCTGTTTTGAGCGCATCGCACACCGCAGCCGTATGGGAGACGAGGGCCCGGCCGGGCTCCGTGCGGCATGGACCGGAGGACGAGATGAGACTGACCCGACCGATGCTCGCGCTGAGCGGCGCGGTGGCGGTGCTCGCGCTGGCCGGGTGCGGCGCCGGCGGCGACGACGAGGCGAAGGCGCCGAGGACGGCGACCGGCAGTCTGGAGCAGCTGGCCGCCAAGGCGAAGTGCGACCCGAACATGCAGACCGACGCCGACGAGATCCGGCAGGCGATCTGCACGGCGGGCAAGGACAAGTACATCCTCGCCACCTTCGCCACGGACCGCGGTCAGGCCGAGTGGCTGAGCGGCGCGAAGGACTACGGCGGCTACTACCTCGTCGGCCGCAAATGGGTCGCCGTCGGCCAGGAGAAGACGGTCACGGCCCTCCAGGGCAAGCTCGGCGGAACGATGGAAGAGGGCTCCGAGCACATGAATCCCGGCGGCAGCCACAACAAGGGCGGTCACCACGGCTGATCCTCACCGGACACGGAAAAGGCCGGCTGCGGGAATTCCCGCAGCCGGCCTTTTCCGTCGGGCCGGGGACTAGTCGCAGTCCTGGCCGCTGTTGATGCAGTCGACCATCTGGTTCATCAGGTTCTCGTCGAAGAAGTTGATGAAGTCGTTGTGGTCGGTGATCGGCTTGTGCAGCTGGTCCGGGAAGGAGTCGATCGCGAAGGCGTTCTGCACCTGCCCGTTCTCGATCTGCGGGGCCTGGATGTCGTACTCCAGGCGGACCTGGAGCTGCGGGATGGCCTTGAAGCCGTTGGCGCAGCTGCCGTCCGCCTGCACGAAGGCGACGTGCGTGCGGTGGTTGGCGCTGTCGATGTTCTGCCCGTCCCAGCAGCTCTGGAAGTTGGACGTGCGCACCACGTTGCTGCCGTCCGGGCAGATCGGGTACTTGTCCGTCACCTGGCGGTCCTCGAAGCCGGTGCAGCTCCAGGCCGTGTTGGCGTTGTTCAGGCCGTTGACGAAGGACTTCGCGTCACCGGTGATGATGCGCAGCGCCTTCGGCATCGCGACGACGTCGCTCGTCCGGTTGCCCACGAACTTCAGCTGGGCCTCGGCGGGGGCGACGATCTTGCCGACGTTGCCGTCCTGACCACCGCCGGGCTGGCCGGCGTCGATGTCCTGCGAACCGTCCTGGATCCGGATGACCGGCCAGAAGTACGACGACTTGTCGCCCTGGTTCTGGCAGGTGGTGTCCGCGCCGGCCAGGTCCTGGTCGCTCGCGAAGGCGTTGTTGCTCTGGTTGCCGACGTAGTCGTGCTGGTGCTGGGCGCCGTTGCTGACGCCGGGCGCCACGATCACGTTGTCCGAGTTGCGGTTCGCGTTCTCGTTGGTGCCGCACCGCGTGGTGAAGCTGCCGGTCGAGCCGCCGTCACCGTTCGCCGCCAGACCGTTGGGCAGGTTGCGGGAGTTCGGCTGGACGTCCTCGATCTTGATGAAGTCGTCCGCCACGGGGCCGTTGCCGGCCTGCCCGCCGTTGTCCTGCTGCCCGCCGCCGTTGTCCTGTCCGCCGCCGTTCTGCCCGCCGTCCTGCTGCCCGCCGTCCTGCTGGCCGCCGTCCTGCTGGCCGCCGTCGTTCTGGCCGCCGTCCTGCTGGCCGCCGTCCTGCTGACCGCCGCCGGTCGGCTGCTCCGCCGGGACGCCCTGGCACTGCGCCCACCGGCTCAGATCGCGCGGGGCCTGCCCGCCGCCCCGGTTGATGCTGACGCGGATCCGGTCGAGCGTGGCGACGCGCTTGGACTTCAGCGGGCCGAGGATGGCGTTGCTGACGTAGTTGGCGTCACCCGCCTGCGCCTGCCGCGTCTGCGCGAGCCGGGTGTAGGCCGCCGTGATCTGCCGGTCGAGCAGCGCCAGCTCCTTGGCGACGGTCCTGCGCGCGCTTCTCGGCACCTTGGTCAGCCGCTGGCCGACGTCCGGGCAGTTGATCGTCGCGACGCGTGCGGACGTGGACTTGGTCCGGTTCCAGCCGGAGTTGTCGTCCTCGTGCGCCGATGCATAGAAGTTGGCCCAGACAAGCCCGCCCCCACCGAGCGCTAGGGCCGCCGATGCGGCAATGGCCTTGGTGGCCAGTGGCGTACGGCGTTTTCTTGTGTTGCGTCCCATGGAACTCCTCTGACTTCCTTTTTCGGGGGCATCGAGGCGCCCGACAGGAGTGAAGCGGCGCCCTCTCATACGGAGGGCGCCCCACGGGTGTTCAGCCGTCCCGGAAATCCATGAGAGATTCAGGTTTACGGCGGGTGCTCAACGGCCCCTGCGGTACCGGGAGTTGTTGATCCCGTACGGCGGGTGAAGGGGCCGGTCAGACGTTGGAGCCGTCTTCGGCGGCCGCGAGGGCCTTCGCCTCCAGCTCCGGGTCCAGGCCCTTGAGGGTGCGGTCCGGACGCTGCGGCGCGGTGCCGCCGAGGCCCTGGAGCCACCGCCAGGTGTCGGCCACCGTCTCGGTGACGGGACGGCACCGCAGTCCGCTCGCCACGGCCCGGGAGACGTCCGCCGCGTGCAGCGCGTCGTGCAGGTCGCTGCCCGGCGGCACCCACACCGGGAGCTGGGTCCAGGGCTCGATGCCCGCGCCCAGGACGACGCCCGGGTCGACCCAGCGCAGCTCGGCGTCCGGCCCGGCCGCCGCCGCGCAGGCGTCGAGGAACTCGCCCATGGTGCTGTGCCCCTGGGGGCTCATCAGGTTGTACGGGCCGCTCAGCCCGGCCTCCACCGCGCCGAGGATCCACTCCGCGAGGTCCCGGACGTCGACGTACTGGAGCGGAAGGTCGCGCGGGCCGGGCGCCAGGACCGGCCCGCCGCGCGCCATCCGGTTCAGCCACCACGGCAGCCGGCCCACGTTCTCGTACGGCCCGAGGAGCAGCCCCGCCCGCACCAGCAGCGAGCGGCCGGCCCCGAAGCCCTCGACGGCGGCCAGTTCGCCGCCCCGCTTGTCCCGCGCGTAGTCGGTCGGCCCGGCCCCCGCGTCGGCGCCCTCGACCACCGGCGCCTCCTCGGTGTACCCGGCGGGCGGGGCCCACGCGTACACCGAGCAGCTCGACACGTACACATACCGCCCGGCGCGGTCCCGCAGCAGTCGCGCCGCGTCCCGGACCGGGCGCGGCGCCGCCGACCAGGTGTCGACCACGGCGTCCCACGTCTCGTCCCCGGCGAGGGCGGCGAGCCCGCCGGGCGCGGTGCGGTCGCCGTGCAGCGACCGCACCCCGGCCGGGGGTTCGTGCCGCCCCCGGTGGAGGACGGTCACCTCCCAGCCACGCCCGAGCGCCGCCTCCACGACCGCCCGTCCCGCGAACTCCGTACCACCCAGCACCAGAAGTCTCATACCGCCGACTCTGCACGCAGGGGGCGCGGGAGGGAACGGCGCTCTGCCGAGGGCAGAGAGCGCGGCGTGCGGTCAGCGCCCGGCCGGCGGGGCGTACTTGTAGCCGACGCGGCGGATCGTGCGGATGGTGTCCCGGTGCTCGGCGCCCAGCTTGCGGCGCAGCCGGGCGATGTGCACGTCGACGGTCCGGCCGTCGCCGACATGGCCGTACCCCCACACCGTGGTGACCAGCTGGTCGCGGGTGTGCACCCGGTGCGGGTGCGCCACCAGATGCGCGAGCAGCTCGAACTCCAGGTAGGTCAGGTCGAGTTCACGTCCGTCGACGGCGGCGGTGCGGCGTACCGGGTCGATGGCGACCAGCGGGTCGTCGACGGGCTCGGCGGCCGGCACGAGCGCCGGCTGCCGGTCGGCCGGGACGAGCACCAGGTAGCCGACCATCGGCGGCTGCCCCGGCAGGGCCGGCAGGGAGTGCTGCGGGGCGGGCAGCCAGGTGGCGCCCGGCGGCAGGAGGTCCGCGACGTCGATCACCTCGTCCCGGTCGACGGCACGCAGATGCTGCCGGACACCGGTCGACGAGGGGGAGGGGAGCGTGGGGGCGGAGGACAGGGAACGGGTGGTCGCCATGGGAGGTCAGCTCTTTCGCGCGAGAGGTCCGTGGGAAGACGTACGTCGTGTCGCGCTGGCCGAGGGCCGGGGTGACGGCTCTACCGGGCCCGCGCGGTCAGCGCGCGGCAACACACCCGGTCGAAGTCGTGGTGCTGACGGGAAGGCCAGAACGGCTCGAGGTCGAAACGACCCGTCGCGGAGAGGTTCTGGAAGCCGGCCATGTACCCATTGAAGCAGACACCCGCCCCCGAGGGGACCCTTCGGAACAACCCCCGGACCGTTTCCCGCTGGTCACCGGCGTGACGTTGATCGCTTTCCCGCACGGGAGAGGGGCGCCCACCGGTGACGGTGGGCGCCCCTTCGAGCCGGGGGCGGCCGGTCAGACCTGGCCGGCCTTCTCCAGCGCGGAGCAGCAGGTGTCGACCAGCAGACGGGTCACCGTGTAGGGGTCGACGTTGGCGTTCGGGCGGCGGTCCTCGATGTAGCCCTTGCCGTCCTTCTCGACCTGCCACGGGATACGGACCGAGGCGCCGCGGTTGGAGACGCCGTAGGAGTACTCGTTCCACGGGGCGGTCTCGTGCAGACCGGTGAGGCGGTCGTCGATGCCGGCGCCGTAGTTCTTGACGTGGTCGAGCGGCTTGGAGCCCTCACCGAGGGACTCGCAGGCGGTGATGATGGCGGCATACCCCTCGGGTCCTTCACGCATCGCCTTGGTGGAGAAGTTGGTGTGCGCGCCGGCGCCGTTCCAGTCGCCCTTCACCGGCTTCGGGTCCAGGGTCGCCGCGACGCCGAAGTCCTCGGCCGTGCGGTACAGCAGCCAGCGGGCCACCCACAGCTGGTCGGAGACCTCCAGCGGGGACAGCGGGCCGACCTGGAACTCCCACTGGCCGGGCATGACCTCGGCGTTGATGCCGGAGATGCCCAGGCCCGCCTTGAGGCAGTTGTCCAGGTGGGCCTCGACGACGTCACGGCCGAAGATCTCGTCGGCGCCGACACCGCAGTAGTAGCCGCCCTGGGGGGCCGGGAAGCCGCCCTTGGGGAAGCCGAGCGGGTAGCCGTCCTTGAAGAACGTGTACTCCTGCTCGATGCCGAAGATGGGCTCCTGCGCGGCGAACTTCTCCGCGACCTCGGTGAGCGCGGCACGGGTGTTGGACTCGTGCGGCGTCATGTCGATGTTCAGGACCTCGCACATCACGAGGACGTCGTCGCCGCCGCGGATCGGGTCGGGACAGGTGAAGACCGGCTTCAGCACGCGGTCCGAGGCGTGACCCTCGGCCTGGTTGGTGGAGGACCCGTCGAAGCCCCAGATCGGCAGCTCGGCACCCTTGGCGTCGTCCGCCAGGATCTTCGTCTTGGAACGGAGCTTGGCCGTCGGCTCGGTGCCGTCGATCCAGATGTACTCAGCCTTGAAGGTCACGGGCCACTTCCTTCGGGGTGGGTCAGGGCGCGTACTGCGGGTGCTGCGGCGCCGCGGCACCGCTCCCTCGCTGTCCGGGAGCCTGTCAACAGGCGATTTCCCGGCCATTGCCCATCTGTGAACCCCGTGTTACCGGGTGCCGGTGGGGCCCGATTCACGCGGTGAGCACCCGCGCGAAGCACACCGGGCCCGGTCCGGCGCCGGGGGAGGGGCGTCGGACCCGCACTCGTATGCGATGTCGAGGGCCCCGCCCGGACGGCACACGCGGGGCCCCGCCGCTCGTGGCCGCGAGCGGCGGGGCCCCTGACACGTACGGCGTCGTGGTCGCCCGGTCCTCACCCCACCTTCTCGATCACGGCCCGGCGGATGAGGAACTTGCCGGGCTCACGGACCTGCTCGAAGGCCGCGTTGTTCAGCAGCACGCAGCTGCCCGAGACCGAGGTGACCTCCACCGTCGTGGACTTGTTGTTGTCCAGGTTGGTGACCTTCAGCTTGGTGCCCGCCGGGAACTGGTTGCTGGACGCGGCGGGTGCCCCGCCCTCGCCGGACAGCGTGACGGTCGAGCCGTTGCAGACCTGCTGGCCCGCGGCGGCACCGCCACCGGCGTTGCCGTTCCCCGCGTTCTGGCCGTTCCCCGCGTCGCCGGCGTTCTGCCCGGCGCCCCCGTTCCCGGCCGCCTGGCCCCCGTTCCCGGCTGCCTGGCCCCCGTTCCCGGCCGCGCCGCCCGCCGGAGCGCTCGGCTGTGCCGCCTGGGAGCCCTGAGCCGACTCCCCGACGGCGCACCCGGACGCCTCCTGCTGGACCTTGATCTGCTTGATGACGGCTTCGCGGTTGGCGATGCGGGCCTGCGACTGCGCGTCCGGGTTGGCCCGCTGCCCGTCGATGAACCGCTGGTTGTTGCCGAGCGCCGTGGCGAGGCCCTGGCACACCGTCGAGTCCGCGGCGGACTTGACGGTCGCCGTGGGCGTCTGGGAGGCGTTCGAGGTGCTCGCCATGACGAAGGCACCGCCTCCCGCCACCGTCGCCGCACTCACCAGCAGGGCGAGCTTCTTCTTCGTGCTGACAGTTCTCCTGCGCGACATCCGCGCCTCCTGGGAGGTAGGGGAGCGTACGCCGCTATGTACGAGATACCGAACGCTGTTACTCAGCGGTTACCGAAGGAGTCGGCGTAACGTACGTCACAGAGGCCGGAGTCGGGCGTCCGGCGAGGAATCAGCCCTCGCGGGTCAGCGCGTCCCACACGGCCTCCCTACCGCACAAGGCATCCCCACACCCTCGATGTTCGATTTCCTGACCGGTGTGCGCAGTTCGCTCCCCACATGGCTGACGGATCGACAACTTCCGCTCTGACCAGGTGATTTCCTGGACATCTGGAACTCCCGGCTGTCAGTGGGGGACAGTAGAATGGAGTCAGTGTTCGAGAGCGTCACCGGACTCGTCCGGAGGGCGCTCGTCCGCGACAGGAGGATGCCTGTGCCCGCTGCCGCACTGAAGCCGAAGCCCGCCCGCAAACCGCCGCGCACCCAGTCCACCGCCCAGCACCCGGTCCTGCTCGATCTGCCGTACGCGCCCGTGGAGAAGCGGACGCTGCCGCCGGGCCGGCCCCGCGAGTGGTACATCACGCACAACCGCCGTCTCAAGGCCATGCGCCTCGCGATAGCTCTCCTCGACTCGGGGGTCTACCTGGCCGACCAGGCCCGCAACGAGCGGATCCGCAGCGCCGCGGAGACCATCGGCGTGCACCCGCCGTCCGAGACGACCTGCCACATGGTCCGGGCACTCATGAGGTACGCCCGCTAGAGGTGCCCCCGCCAGGGGGCGCCCTTTCGGGGCCAGGCCGCCGGGGGTACCCGCCGAGGGGAGGGCACCCGGCGGCCGTCACCCGTTCGCCGTATCCGGCATGCGGACGCCCCCCGGCCCGCCTTCACTGCCAGACAGGGGTCACGACCGCGTTCGGCAGCGGGAGGTGCGATGGACAGGGACGGCACACGGCGGCAGACCGGCCCGTGCGCATCGCCCACGGGGCCCCGCCTGCCCCGCGGGGCCCGGCACGCACCCGTGGGCCGGAGTCCCGCATGACCGCCGCCGGCAGCCCCGCCGAGCGGGCCGAGCGGGGCCGGGCCGCCCGGCAGCGCGTCCGCCGCTCCGGCCACGCCGGCTGGGTCCCGCCCTTCGGCCGGCCCGACCCGGTCGCCGTACTGGAACGCCAGGGACGCGACCGGCTGGCCGAGCTGCTGCCCATCCGGCACGGGCGGATGGCGTCCTCCCCCTTCGCGTTCCTGCGCGGCGCCGCCGCCGTGATGGCCGCCGACCTCGCCGCCCTCCCGCACACCGGTCTGACCGTGCAGCTGTGCGGCGACGCCCATCTGCTCAACTTCGGCCTGTACGCCCCACCGGAACGCTCCCTGCTGTTCGACCTCAACGACTTCGACGAGACGCACCCCGGCCCGTTCGAGTGGGACGTCAAACGGCTCGCCGCCTCGATCGTGGTGGCCGCCCGCGAGAACGGCCACCCGGACGCCAAGGCCGGGCGCGCGGCCCAGGAGGCCGTCGCCGCGTACCGCACCGCCATGCGCCGGCTCGCCCGGCTCGGCGAACTCGACGTCTGGTACATGCGCATCGACACCGAGGAACTCCTGCCGCTGGCCCGCTCCGCCCGCGACCGGCACCGCGTCGAGGCCACCCTCGGCCGGGCCCGCCGGCGCACCAGCCTGCGGGCCTACGGCAAGCTGACCGAGGTGGTGGACGGCCGCCGGCGCATCATCCACGACCCGCCGCTCCTGGTGCCCGCCGGCGCCTCCGACATGGCCTGCCTGCGGAAGGTCTTCAGCGACTACCGCTCGACCCTCTCGGAGGAACGCCGGCTGCTGCTGGACCGCTACCGCTTCGTCGACGCCGCCCGCAAGGTCGTCGGCGTCGGCAGCGTCGGACTGCGCTGCTTCATCGTGCTGCTCACCGGGCGGGACGCCGAGGACCCGCTCTTCCTCCAGATCAAGGAGGCCCGGCAGTCGGTCCTGGAGGAGCATCTGCCCGGCGGGCCGTACACCCACCCCGGGCACCGGGTCGTCGCCGGGCAGCGCCTGCTCCAGGCCGCGAGCGACATCTTCCTCGGCTGGATGTCGGGGCCGCAGGGCCGCGCCTTCTACTGGCGTCAGCTGCGGGACATGAAGGGCGGCGCGGACGTCGCCGGGATGAGCCCGGGAGACCTGCTGGCCTACGCCCGGCTGTGCGGCACCGCCCTCGCGCGCGCCCACGCCCGCTCCGGCGACCGCATCGCCATCGCCGCCTACCTCGGCGCCTCCGACACCTTCGACCGCGCGGTGACCGACTTCGCGTTCGCCTACGCCGACCAGACGGTCACCGACCACACGACGCTGGGCGCGGCCATCGCGGCGGGGGTGATCGCGGCGGCGCCGGGCGTGTGACGCCGGACCGGCCGGTGGCCGTCGTACGCCGCGGGGCCCGGCGGCGCCTCAGGCGTCCGGCCCCGCGGGACCGGCCCAGCCGTCCAGGACCGCGTCCACGAACGTCCGCCGGTCCTCCGCGTGGCTCTCGAACCACAGACCCAGCATGTGCTCCGCGCCCCGTACGTCGAACCGCGTGAGGCGGGCCCGGGTGCTCAGCGCATCCTGCACCGCCCCTGTCACCTCCGGCGGGATCACGGCGTCCGTCTCCGGGACCGCGAGCACGGCCCGTCCGGCGTACGCCCGCAGCGCCCGGAGCGCGGGCGCCCCGCGCCAGCCGCCCGGCCTGCGGATGATCTCGCTGAACGGCCCGTCCCCGGTACCGAAGGGCACGTCCCACGCCTCGGCGGCGTACACCGCCGGCGCGCACAGCCCGAGCGCCGCCACCCGCTCCGCGTAGCGCGCGACCAGGTCCGCGGCCGTCTGCCCGCTCATGCTGAACCCGACCACCACCAGCGGGGCGCCCGCGGGAACGCGCGCGTCGATCACGGCGACCGCCTGCTCCAGGCGCCGGCGCAGACTCAACTCCTCCTGCTCGCCGGTGCTTTCGCCGTGCCCGGAGAAGTCGAAGGCCAGGGCGTGACAGCCACGGGCGGCGAAGTCCGCGAGCAGCGGCAGCAGCCGGTCCTTGGTGCCGGGACCGGCACCGTGCAGCAGCACGACCGCGGGCAGCCGGGGATCACCGGCCGGACCGCCGTGCACCCCGCTGAGCAGCTCGCCGTCGTGGGCGCAGGTGAAGGAGGAGAGTCCGGTCATGCGCCCCATTCATTCACGGCGCACGCGCCCCGGGAAAAGGAGGTGCACGCCGCGTGACCGGATCCCTACCCTGGAGACGCGTAACGGAGCAGCCCACGCCGTTTCCCGCAGGACGGGCGCCGCCCCGCGGACTCGGGGCTACTCTCTACGGCACCGACGGACGGCCGCCCGCCCCCAGCGCCCCGCCGGGGACATCCCGATCACCGCTCAGACCTACGCACGCCCACGGAGGCCCGTGATGGGCACCATCGTCATGTCCGGGACTGTCGTCCTGGTGATACTCGGATTCGGAAACCACGTCTACTGGCTGGCCGCGGTCGCCGTGCTCTTCCTCTACGTCCAGTACGGCCGTGGCTCCGCCGCGCCGAGCGGCGGAGCCGGGGGAGGCCCGGCGGCGGGCGGCAGCGCACCGGCCGACTACCGCAGCTACCGCCGGCGCCGCGACATGCAGGCCAAGTGGGAGCGCCGCTACCGTCGCGAGCGCCCCCTGGAGGCCCGCCGTCAGGAGCGCGAGAAGGCCAACTGAGACCACCCGCGGTGGTGACCGCGGGTGGTCGGGGCGCCCCCGGTCACAGCCCGGGGGCGCCCCACACCGGGAACCAGCGGGACAGGTCCTGCTCCATCCGCAGGTCGCCCGCCAGCGCGGCCTTCACCCGCAGCTCCAGCGCGTTGTCCCGCCGCTCCGGCCGGCCGGGCAGCGGCGCGAACGGGTAGAAGGTGCCGCGCTTGTACAGATAGACGAGGGCGAGACGGCGGTTTCGCTCGCCGTCCTCCTCCGTCCCCTCGAAGCCCGCCAGCGAGCACAGCAGTTGCGGGCCGAACCCGTTGACCTCCATCGCGCTGTTCACCGCGTGCAGATCGTTGACCAGGTCCGGCAGCCGGTCGGGGGAGCGCCGGGAGACCAGCCACGAGTAGCCGTAGGCGTCCCGGGTCAGCTCCACCGGGAGGCCCTCCCGCCCGGCGTCCGCGTCCAGCAGCGCCTGCACCTCCCGGTGCGTCTGCACGAACGCCGCGCCCTCGACCGTCGCGAAGCACACCGCGCCGCTCCCGGTCGGCCGGAACCCGGTCGCCGCCTCCAGCGTCACGGCCGCCGACGGCAGCCCGAAGAGCTGGTCGAGATCGGGTGCGACCGGCTTGCTGCGGCCCAGCAGGATGTCCAGCAGCCCCATGCTCACACCCCTCCGGGAGCCGTCGCCTCACCCAGCTCGGCGGAGATCCGCCCCAGCTGGTCGAGCCGCTGCTCCAGGCTCGGGTGGGTGGAGAAGATCCGCGCCAGACCGGGGTCGCGGCCCAGCGCCGGGGTGAAGTAGAAGGCGTTGAACGCCTGGGCCGTCCGCAGGTCCTTCGTCGGGATGCGGGCGAGGTCGCCGGAGACCTTGGTGAGCGCGGAGGCCAGCACCGAGGGGCGCCCGGTGAGCAGCGCCGCGGCCCGGTCGGCGGCCAGCTCGCGGTACCGGGACAGGGCCCGGATCAGCAGGAAGCTGAGCGCGTACACGGCGGCCGACACGCCCATGACGGCGGCGAACACGACCGCGGTGTTCTGGTCGCGGCGGCCGCCGCCGAAGAGCTGCGAGTAGAAGGCGAACCGGACGACCAGTCCGGCGATCACCCCGAGGAACGAGGCGACGGTGATCACGGCGACGTCCTTGTGCGCGACGTGCGCCAGCTCGTGCGCGAGGACCCCCTCCAGCTCGCCCCGCTCCAGCCGGCGCAGCAGCCCCGTGGTCACGCAGACCACGGCGTGATCGGCGTTGCGGCCGGTGGCGAAGGCGTTGGGCATCTCCAGGTCGGACACCGCGACCACCGGCTTCGGCATGTCGGCGATGGCACAGAGCCGGTCGACGACGCCGTGCAGCTCGGGATACGCCTCACGCTCCACGGGCCGCCCGTGCATCGCGAACAGCGCGACCCGGTCGGAGAACCAGTACTGGGCGCCCAGCAGGCCGGCGGCGATCACCACGACCAGCACCCAGGACTTCAGGAGCACGACCAGCGCGGCGATGAACGCCACGTACAACAACCCGAGCAGAAACAGCGTGACACCCATCCGGGCGGTCAGCCGCCGGTCACTGCGGAAGCGGCTCTGCATGGTGCACCATCCCGCACTCAGGCACTCGTCCCACTGCCCAGTGTGCACCCGCTCCTTCCCATGAACGGGTCGCGGTCGCCCCCAGGAGCGGCAAAGCCCCGCCCTCGCTACGGCGCGGTGAACCGGAAGTAGCCGAGCAGCAGGATGACGGCGGCGATGCCGCCGAGGACGACGACCGTGGACACCCATCCGGACCGGCGGTGCCGGCGGGCCACATGATCGGGTTCGGGCCGGAACGGCACCGGGCCGGGCGGATCGTGCTTCCACCGCGCGGCGAGCATCCGGGCCCGCGCCGACGGCTCCTTGTGCTCGGCGGCCTCGGCCCACCGGATGTCGAACTCGCGCTCGTCCTCGTCGTGCCCCGACTCAGCCATGGCCTCCACCCCCGTGCGATCCCACCCCCTCACAATAGAACACACGCCCGCGCCCCCGCCGTCCATCGGGACGGCGGGGGCGCGGGCGCGGATCCTGCTCGGCTCAGGCGCCGATCACACGTCGAAGTACAGCTCGAACTCGTGCGGGTGCGGGCGGAGCTGGAGCGGGGCGATCTCGTTGGTGCGCTTGAAGTCGATCCACGTCTCGATCAGGTCCGGGGTGAAGACGTCACCCTGGAGCAGGAACTCGTGGTCGCGCTCGAGGGAGTCGAGGACGGCCGGGAGGGACGTCGGGACCTGCGCGACGTTGGCGTGCTCCTCGGGAGCCAGCTCGTAGAGGTCCTTGTCGATCGGCTCGGCCGGCTCGATCTTGTTCTTGATGCCGTCGAGGCCCGCGAGCAGCAGGGCCGAGAAGGCCAGGTACGGGTTGCCGGAGGAGTCGGGCGCGCGGAACTCGACGCGCTTGGCCTTCGGGTTGGAGCCCGTGATCGGGATGCGCATCGCGGCGGAGCGGTTGCGCTGCGAGTACACCAGGTTGATCGGCGCCTCGAAGCCCGGGACCAGGCGGTGGTACGAGTTCACCGTCGGGTTGGTGAAGGCCAGCAGCGACGGGGCGTGCTTGAGGATGCCGCCGATGTAGTAGCGGGCCAGGTCCGACAGGCCCGCGTAGCCGGCCTCGTCGTAGAAGAGCGGGGAGCCGCCCTGCCACAGCGACTGGTGCACGTGCATGCCCGAGCCGTTGTCACCGAAGATCGGCTTCGGCATGAAGGTCGCGGTCTTGCCGTTGCGCCAGGCCACGTTCTTCACGATGTACTTGAAGAGCTGGAGGTCGTCGGCGGCGGCGAGCAGCGTGTTGAACTTGTAGTTGATCTCGGCCTGGCCGGCGGTGCCCACCTCGTGGTGCTGGCGCTCGACCTGCAGCCCGGACTTGGCCAGCTCCAGGGAGATCTCGGCGCGCAGGTCGGCGAAGTGGTCGACCGGCGGGACCGGGAAGTAGCCGCCCTTGTAGCGGACCTTGTAGCCGCGGTTGTCCTCGAGGGCGCCGGTGTTCCAGGCGCCGGCCTCGGAGTCGATGTGGTAGAAGGACTCGTTCTCCGAGGTCCGGAAGCGGACGCTGTCGAAGACGTAGAACTCCGCCTCGGGGCCGAAGAACGCGGTGTCCGCGATGCCCGTCGACGCCAGGTAGGCCTCGGCCTTCTTCGCCACGTTGCGCGGGTCACGGGAGTACTGCTCGCCCGTGATCGGGTCGTGGATGAAGAAGTTGATGTTGAGGGTCTTGTCACGGCGGAAGGGGTCCACCCGCGCGGTCGACAGGTCGGCGCGCAGCGCCATGTCGGACTCGTGGATGGCCTGGAAGCCGCGGATCGACGAACCGTCGAACGCCAGCTCCTCGTCGGGGTCGAACGCCTCGACGGGCAGCGAGAAGTGCTGCATGACGCCCGGCAGGTCGCAGAAGCGGACGTCGATGAACTTGACGTCCTCGTCCGCGATGAACTTCTTGGCCTCGTCGGCGTTCTGGAACATCCAGCTCCTCCTACTCCCGACCGTCCCGCCGGGGTGGTAGATCGTTCGTGCTGCCAGTGCGGGTGGCACACGCTGCACTCGACCCTAGGGATGGGTGATTTCTCGGGCGTGACCCGTTTGTTTCGCACACGTTAACCGGACATCCCCCACCTCACCCCACCTGTCCACATCCCAGAACGGGCCCAGTACCGTGGTGGCGTGGACAAGAGGCAAGCAATCGGATCCTGGCTCTCCGGCCCGCGCGCGGCCGCCGAGGAAGCCGGTGTCGACTTCGGATACCGGGGGGAACAGCTCGGTCTTCCCCAGGACGGCCCGGGCTCCATCGCCCGCCCCGGACGGCGGCTCGGCGCCCTCGTCGTGGACTGGGGGCTCTGCGTCCTGATCGCATACGGCCTTCTCACCGACGGCTACGGCCAGGCCACGAGCAACTGGGCGCTGCTCATCTTCTTCCTGATGGGCGTGCTGACGGTCGGCACCCTCGGCTCCACCCCCGGAAAGCGCCTCTTCGGGCTGCGCGTGGTCGCCCTGGACAGCGGCACCGTCAACCCGCTGCGCGCCCTGCTGCGCACGGCCCTGCTCTGCGTCGCCCTCCCGGCCCTGATCTGGGACCGCGACGGCCGCGGACTGCACGACCGGCTGGCCGGCACCGTCGAGGTCCGCGCCTAGAGCCCGGCCTCCGCCCGCGTCCGCCTACGACGAAGGGGGCGCCCGGATCACTCCGGGCGCCCCCTTTCTCGTCGGGGTGCGGCGCGATCAGCGCCGGAAGTTGCCCTTCGGCAGCTTCATGCCCTTGGGCATGGGGCCCTTCGGCAGCGGCATGTTGCTCATCAGGTCGCCCATGGCCTTCAGCCGGTCGTTGGTGGCGGTCACCTGGGGGCCGGTGAGCACGCGCGGCAGCTTGAGCATGGTCGTCCGCAGCCTCTTCAGCTCGACCTGGCCCTCGCCCGTGCCCACGATCAGGTCGTGCACCGGCACGTCCGCCACGATGCGGTTCATCTTCTTCTTCTCGGCGGCCAGCAGGCTCTTCACCCGGTTCGGGTTGCCCTCGGCGACCAGCACGATGCCGGCCTTGCCGACGGCCCGGTGCACCACGTCCTGGCTGCGGTTCATCGCCACCGCCGGGGTCGTCGTCCAGCCCCGGCCGATGTTGTCCAGCACGGCCGCTGCGGCGCCCGGCTGGCCCTCCATCTGGCCGAAGGCCGCCCGCTCGGCCCGGCGCCCGAACACGATCGCCGTCGCGAGGAAGGCGAGCAGCAGGCCCAGGATGCCGAGATAGATGGGGTGCCCGATCAAGAAGCCGATCGCGAGGAAGACACCGAAGGTGACGATTCCGACAGCCGCGAGCACAAGACCGATCTTCTTGTCGGCCCTGCGGGTCATCTTGTAGGTCAGAGCGATCTGCTTGAGTCGCCCGGCATTTGCAGCGTCCGCTGCCGTGTCCTTCCTCGCCATGCCACGAAGTCTACGTGGCCCCGCGAGCGCCTTCGACGGCGAGTGGCCTCAGAGCCGGGGAGCGGGCGCCCGCTCCAGGACGCGCTCCGCCTCGACGCGGTCCTTCGCGCGGCGGCGGTCCTCCAGGACGGAGGTCCAGGCGTTGCGGCGGGCCGTGCGCTGGCCGCTGCTCATCAGCAGCGACTCGACGGCACGCAGTGCATCGGTGAACGACGGGATGGCGGTGGCGCGAACCGGCGCGGCCTGCATGGCGGAGGTCCCCCCTCGGAAGTGGCTGGTGTCGGTGAACGGTGCACAGCGTGTGCAACCAGGGTCACTGATTGGTGTTACCAGGGCGTGACCGACCGGTCAAACACCGATGAAGACCGGATGTGGCGCCGGAACGACCGGACGCGGCCCGGACGTGGTCGCCAACTGCGACGACGTACCGGACCGCGTCGACCGCCGAAACACGGGAACTTCCGTCTGTGTGCGGATTCACATCCGCACACAGACGCGGCGTGCCATCAGACGGCCTGGGAGGCGACGAACGCGCCGCGCTTCTCGACCGCCATCTGGTACAGCCGGCCGGCGCGGTACGAGGAGCGCACCAGCGGGCCGGACATCACACCGGAGAAGCCGATCTGCTCGGCCTCCTCCTTCAGCTCCACGAACTCCTGCGGCTTGACCCAGCGCTCCACGGGGTGGTGGCGCACGCTCGGGCGCAGGTACTGCGTGATGGTGATCAGCTCGCAGCCGGCCTCGTGCAGCTGCCGCAGCGCCTCACTGACCTCCTCGCGGGTCTCGCCCATGCCGAGGATCAGGTTGGACTTGGTCACCAGGCCGAAGTCGCGGGCATCGGTGATGACCCTGAGGGAGCGCTCGTAGCGGAAGCCGGGGCGGATGCGCTTGAAGATCCGGGGGACCGTCTCGACGTTGTGCGCGAAGACCTCGGGGCGGGACTCGAAGACCTCCCGCAGCAGCTCCGGGACCGCGTTGAAGTCGGGGGCGAGCAGCTCGACCTTGGTGCGGCCGGCCTCGCGGGCGGCGGTCTGCTCGTGGATCTGGCGGACCGTCTCGGCGTACAGCCAGGCACCGCCGTCGGGCAGGTCGTCACGGGCGACGCCGGTGATGGTGGCGTAGTTCAGGTCCATGGTGACCACGGACTCGCCGACGCGGCGCGGCTCGTCGCGGTCCAGCGCCTCTGGCTTGCCGGTGTCGATCTGGCAGAAGTCGCAGCGCCGGGTGCACTGGTCGCCACCGATGAGGAAGGTGGCCTCGCGGTCCTCCCAGCACTCGTAGATGTTCGGGCAGCCGGCTTCCTGGCAGACCGTGTGCAGCCCCTCGCTCTTCACGAGGCTCTGCATCTTGGTGTACTCGGGACCCATTTTCGCCCGTGTCTTGATCCACTCGGGCTTGCGCTCGATGGGGGTCTGGCTGTTGCGGACCTCCAGGCGCAGCATCTTGCGTCCGTCCGGTGAGACTGCGGACACGTCGGCTCCCTGTGCTTCGATTCTTCGGCGTACACCAGGGTACGCCCGTGCTTACCGAGCCCTGCGGTCAGGCCAACCCCGTGACCGCGGGGCCCATTCCCGGTCTCAGACGGCCGCCTTCTCGATCTCCCGCGGCTTGAGGTCCGCGTCCTCCAGCACGTCCCGCAGATGCCGCTCGACGACCGGCAGCACCTCCTCGATGGTGACGTCCCGGCCGAGCTCCGCCGCCAGGGAGGCGACCCCGGCGTCCCGGATACCGCACGGGATGATCTTGTCGAACCACTTGTTGTCCGGGTTCACGTTGAGGGCGAAGCCGTGCATGGTCACGCCCTTCGCCACCCGGATCCCGATGGCCGCGATCTTGCGGTCCTCGCGCCGCTGCCCGGCGTTGGAGGGCGCGTACTCGGGGCCGTTCAGCCTCGGGTCGAACTCCTCGTCCGTGAGGCGGGGGTCGAAGTCCAGGGACAGGCCGCCGAGCGCCGGGCGGCGGTCCACGGGGTCGCCGAGTACCCAGACGCCGCTGCGGCCCTCGACCCGGGTGGTCTCCAGGCCGAACTCCGCGCAGGTGCGGATCAGGGCCTCCTCCAGCCGCCGTACGTGCGCCACGACGTCCACCGGGCGCGGGAGCTTCTGGATGGGGTAGCCGACCAGCTGGCCGGGGCCGTGCCAGGTGATCTTGCCGCCGCGGTCCACGTCGATGACGGGCGTGCCGTCCAGGGGGCGCTCGTTGTCGGCGGTGCGCCGGCCCGCCGTGTACACCGGGGGGTGTTCGAGCAGCAGGACGGTGTCGCCGATCTCGTCCGCGAACCGGGCCGCGTGCACGCGGCGCTGCTCGTCCCACGCCACCTGGTACTCGACGGCATCCGCCCCGAACCCCATGCGGACGAACCGCAACTCACTCACGGCAAGCGCCTCCCTAGAAGCACCGGAAACTCGTAAGGCACGAAGCGTGCCTACGCCACTGTACGACCGGTCCGTTCGAGTGGGCTCCCGCGGCCCACGTCAGCCCGCTGGGGCAATCCTCACACGATCGGATGAATGGGCGGGGTAATGTGCGATCGGCTGCTTACTCTCCGCTACATTCGCGCCGTTCGAGAGGCCAAAAGGGCTGCTCACCGGCAAATCCGGGCGTTCGGCGGCCGCACGGCCACGCGACGCCCGAAGGCAGGAGACCGCACCGCAGATGACGGAACGACCCGCGCAGCGCACTCCCAATCGACAGCTCGCCGCGCTCATCGCAGAAGCGGGATTCTCCAACGCGGGTCTCGCCCGCCGAGTGGACCAGCTCGGACTCGAACACGGGCTTGACCTGAGATACGACAAGACGTCGGTCACCCGCTGGCTGCGCGGGCAGCAGCCGCGCGGCACGACCCCGGCGCTGATCGCCGAGGTCTTCACCCGGCGCCTCGGCCGCCGACTCACCGCCCAGGACCTCGGCCTGGACGCCTGTGCGCCCGTGTACGCCGGGCTGGAGTTCGCCGCGACCCCCGACGAGGCCGTAGACATCGTCAGCGGCCTGTGGCGCAAGGACTCGGGCAGCCATGCCGAGCTGCGCAAGATCGCGTTCACCCCGGCCGGCCTGGTCGTGCCCAGCCGGGACTGGCTGATCGGCCGTGCCGACGAGAAGGTCGCGCGCGGCGAGCCGGTCACCCGTGTACAGGTCCCGGGCCGGCCGATGGTGCCACGCCAGCGCGGCCAGGCCGAGCGCGGGCCCGGCCAGAAGGTCACCGGCGGGGACATCGCCGCGCTGCGCTCGGTCGGCGACCTCTTCCGCTCCCTGGACGACATGTACGGCGGCGGTCACGCCCGCCAGGCCCTCGTGCGCTACCTGGAGCACGAGTGCGAGCCGATGCTGCGCGGCACCTACGGCGAGCAGACCGGCCGCCGGCTGTTCGCCGCCGCCGCGGACCTCACGCGGCTCGCGGGCTGGACGTCGTTCGACATCGCCGCGCACGGCCTCGCGCAGCGCTACTTCGTGCAGGCGCTGCGGCTGGCCCAGGCCGCCGGGGACCGGCCGTTCGGGGCGTACGTCCTGGCGACCATGAGCCGGCAGGCCGTCTACCTCGGGCACGGCCGGGAGGCCGTCCAGCTCGCGCGCGTCGCCCAGCAGGGCGTCGGCACCGGCGCCCCGCCGGCGGTGCTGGCCCTGCTGCACGCCTGCGAGGCACGCGGGCACGGCGTGCTCGGCGAGGTGCGCGCCTGCACGGCCTCCCTGGTGCGGGCCGAGCGCGCCATGGAGGCCGCCCGCCCCGGTGACGACGTCCCGCACTGGGCGCGGTTCTTCGACGAGGCGCAGCTCGCCGACGAGTTCGGCCACTGCCACCGGGACCTCCAGCAGTTCCGGGCGGCCGCGCAGCACGCCGAGCGCTCCCTGCAGCTGCGGGCCCCCGCCTTCGCCCGCAGCCGCCTGTTCTGCCGGCTCGTCCTGGCCAGCGCCCGCCTCGGCCTCGGCGAACTCGACCAGGCGTGCGCCCTGGGCGCCGAGGCCGCGGGCCAGGCCGTGGAGATGCGGTCCGTCCGGGCGATCGAGTACGTCCGGGACTTCGAGCGCAGGCTGGAGCCCTACCGGGACGCGGCTCCGGTCCGGGGCTACCGGGACAAGGTCGCCGCGCTGCTGTGACGGGGGCGCGGGTGGCCGTCCGCACGGTCCCGCCCCGCAAGGGACGGCCGCCCGCCCCAGGCCCCGCCCGTAAGGGTGCCGCTGCGCTCAGGCCGCCGTCCGTAAGGGCTCCGCCCGGTTCAGGGAGCCCGCCGCGCCCAGGTCCGTCAGGATCGCCGTCGCGGCCCGGCGGGCCGAGTGCAGGGCGCCCTGGACGGTGCTGGTGTCGCGGTGGTCGCCGCACACATACAGGCCCGCCAGCAGCCGCACCGGGCGGCGCAGGTCGTGCGGCGCGGTCATCGCGGGCACGGCCTCGGGCGTGTGGTGCACGGCCAGCGTCTCCCAGCGGGCCGTCGAGGTGCCGTACAGGCGGGCCAGGTGCGTCCGTACGGCCGTGTCGACGTCCGGGGGCGGGGTGCCGAGGACCGTCGAGGTGACGAGGGCTCGGCCGGCCGGGGCGCGGCTCGGGTCGACGCGGCTGATCACCGCCGTGTACGCCACCGGGCCGCTCCGGTCGGAGTCGAGCAGCAGCGAGGCGCCGGTCTCCGGTGCCTCGTCCATCGTGTGGTGGAGAACCGTCACCGGGTGGAAACCGGGCACGCGCAGCCCCGGCAGCAGCTCGCCTGCGGTCCGCGCGTCGGTGGCCAGCAGCACCGCCCGGCACCGTATCGCGCCGTGCTCGGCGGTCGTCACGGCCGTCGTGGCGACCGAGGTGACCCGCACCCCGGTGTGCACGGTGCCCGGCGGCAGCGAGCGTGCGAGCAGGTCGGGCAGGGCCTCGGCGCCCCCCTCGGGCAGACACAGCCGGCCGCCCGCGAAGGCGTGCAGCGCGAGGTCCGCGCACCGGCTGGACGTCGTCAGCTCCGGGTCGTGCAGCAGGGCGGCGAGCAGCGGCCGCAGGAAGCCGTCGATCGTGCGCGCCGGGATGCCGCGTTCCGCGAGGGCCTGCGCGGCCGGAGCCTCCGGGCGGTTCAGCAGCCGCTCGACGGGCGCGGAGGCCAGCCGGGCGAGCGCGGCGCCGAGACGTGCCTGGTCGACGGCGGTGCCCAGCGAGGCTCCGGTGCGCGCCCGGGGGACGGCGGAGGGCCTGGGGGCGCTCGCCAGGGCGCGTACCGCGTGTAGTGCGCCCCTGGCGCGCCGCGCGTTCGCCGGGCCGGTGAGCGCGCCGGCGCGGTGCCGGCGCCCGTCGCTGTGCAGCAGCACCCCCGGGGCGAAGGACCGCAGCGCGAGCGCGTCCAGGGCCGGTGTCCGGCGGAGCTCGGGATACGACGTCGACAGAAGCTGCCCGATCCGGTCCAGCCGGAAGCCGTCGACCTTCTCGGTCGACATGCGGCCACCCGGGTAGGGGGCCGCCTCCAGGACCGCGGTGGTTATTCCTGCGCTGGTCAGCCGGTGCGCCGCGGCGAGCCCGGCGACCCCGGCTCCCACGATGACGACGTCCGCCTGGTACGCGGGCTCAAGCACGTGCCCCTCCTCGAGGTTGCGCGGCCGGTGGAGACGTCATGCCCCCAACTGGCCCAGGAAATACCCGAGTTCGGCACGAGGTTACGGACGCGACGGGTCAGGGACAGTCGCGCATCGACAGAGCACGGTCGCACGGCGGTCGCATACGGACACCGGGTCCGATCCGTCCCGCTACCGCAGGGCCGCCCGGATCGCCCCCTCGATGTCGGGGAACGCGAAGGTGAAGCCCGACTCCAGCAGCCGCTTCGGCAGCACCCGCTGACTGCCGAGGACGTCCCCGGCCATCTCGCCGAGCACGGTCCGCAGGACGGGCGCCGGGACCGGCAGCAGCGCCGGCCGGTGCAGCACACGCCCCATGGCCGCGGTGATCTCGCGGTTCGTCACCGGCTCGGGAGCGGTCACGTTGAACGGCCCCGACCACTCCTCGGCGTCCAGCAGATGCCGGATCGCCGCCACCTCGTCGTGCAGCGACACGAACGACCAGTACTGCCGCCCGTCCCCCAGCGGTCCCCCCAGCCCCGCCCGGAACAGCGGGAACAGCCGCCCCCACGCGCCGCCCTCCCGGGCCACGACCAGGCCGGTGCGCACGAACACCGTCCGCACCCCCGCCTCCCGCGCGGGCGCCGCCGCGGCCTCCCACTCCACGCACAGCTCCGGCAGGAAGCCCCCCCCAGGCGGACTCGACTCGTCGACGGCCCGCTCGCCGCTCTCGCCGTAGTAGCCGATCGCGCTGCCGTTCACGAAGGCCCGCGGCCGCTCCCCGGGCTTCAGCGCCGCCATCGCCGAGGCCAGCGCCGCCGTGCCCCGCACCCGGCCGCGCCGCAGGCTCTGCTTGTACGCCTCGGTCCAGCGCCGCGCCCCCACGTTCGCACCGGCCAGATTGACCACCGCGTCGCACCCGGCGAGCACCTCGGACGCCACCTCACCGCCCTCGGGGTCCCAGCGGACCTCGTCCGCCGCGCGGGGCGCCCGGCGTACCAGGCGGACCACCTCGTGCCCGTCCGCGACGAGCGAGCGCACCAGGGCCGCACCGATCAGACCGGAAGAACCGGCGACCACGATTCTCGACAGATCCATGCTCGCCATCCTGCCCTGAACCCGCCCTGATGCCTCCTCGTAGGCTGCGGGCATGTCCGAGTCCCTACGGCAACCCCTGCTGCGCACCGCCCGGCCCGAGGACGACGAGGAGCTGAGCCGGCTCGACCGCCTCACCTGGTCGCCCCTGCACGCCGTCGTGCCCAGGCCGCGCCCGCCCTACCCGCCCTTCTTCGACGCACGCCACGCCTGCGAGGACACCCTCGTCGCGGAGCTGGGCGGCCGCGTCGTCGGGTACATCCGCGTGGTCCCGCCGACCCGGCTCGCCTCCAACGCGCACGTACGGCAGATCCAGGGGCTGGCGGTCGCGGACGAGACCCGGGGGCACGGCGTCGGGCGGGCGCTGGTCCGCGCGGCCGTCGAGGAGGCCCGCCGCCAGGGCGCCCGGCGCCTCACCCTGCGCGTCCTCGGCCACAACGCCCCGGCCCGCGCGCTGTACGCGTCCGAGGGGTTCGTGGTGGAGGGCGTCCTGCCCGGGGAATTCCACGTGGACGGGACGTACACCGACGACGTGCTCATGGGGCGCGCCCTGTGACGCGCCCCGGCCTCACGAGGTGACCAGGTCCCCGGTGTCCACCGGGGCGGTCGAGGTCGCCGCGCGCCGGGCGGACGAGGCCACCTCGTCCGCGGTCAGGGCGTAACCCGTCTCGTCGTCGGTGGTGGAACGGGCGAAGACCACCCCGTACACCCGGCCGTCGGTGGTCAGCAGCGGCCCGCCCGAGTTGCCGGGGCGCACCGTGGAGCGGACCGAGTAGATCTCGCGGGTCACGGTCTCGTCGTTGTAGATGTTCTGGCCGGTGGCCTGCACCCGGCCGGCGACCGTCGCCGCCTGGAGGTCCAGCGCGCCGTCCTCCGGGTAGCCCGCCACGACCGCGGAGTCGCCGCGCGTGGCGTCCTCGTCGAAACGCAGGACGGGGGCGCGCAGCTGGGGCACGTACAGCACGGCCACGTCGCGCCGGGGGTCGAAGAGCACCACCCGCGCGGCGTACGACGGCCCGACGCCGCCCACGCGGACGTCCGGCCGGTCGATGCCGGCCACCACATGGGCGTTGGTCATCACGTGCTGCGGGGCGTACACGAAGCCGCTGCCCTCGCGGCCCTGGGTGCCCGCGGACCCCTCGATCTTGACGGTGCTGCGCCTGGCGGCCTCCGTGGCGGCCGGGGTGACGCTGTCGCCGGTGGGCTTGGCGACCTCGGCCGTCGACTCGTTCTCGAACGGGTTGAAGACCTGCGGGAAACCCGCCTCCGTCAGCGCGGACGTCGCCCGCGAGAACCAGGCCGGGGTGGTGTCCGGCATCGCGTCCTGCACGCCGCCCAGCAGCCGGGAGTCACGGATCGCCGACGTCAGCAGCGGCGAGGAGGACGCGGCCAGCACGCTCGCCGCCACCCAGGCCACGATCAGCACGGCCACCGCGTTGGCCACCGCCCCGCCGATGCCGTCGGCCACCCGCAGCGGCCCGCGGTCCAGCTCCCGGCGCAGCCGCAGGGCCAGCCGCCCGGCCAGCTCGTGCACCAGCACGGCGGGCAGCAGCACGGTCAGCACCGCGGCCACCGTCGCCCGGGTGGTGCCCGGCGTGACCAGGTCCATCACCCACGGCAGCAGCCACACGCCGATCGCCGCGCCGCCCACGAAGCCGGCCAGCGAGACACAGCCGGCCACCAGCCCCCGCCGGTAGCCGGACGCCGCGTAGGCCACCATCACGAGCAGCAGCAGGATGTCGAGCAGGTCCACTGAGCCGCCTTTCTCTCGGACCTCTTGGTACGCGTGCGGAGCGCGCCCTGATCAGCGCACGACGGCGTGTCACGGGGATTCGGCCACGCTGCGTACACCTGGGGGAACGCCCCGGACCCGGATGATGGTTCCACCCGGTGTCACACCCCACATCGCGGGCGGACCCGATCCGTCGGACAGTAGGACCATGTGTGCCATCCGACGGATCACGGCGGAACGGGTGCGGGGTCGCCCCGGGGAACGGGGAGTCCTCGTGGTCCTCGGCTGCGTACCGGGACTGGCCGCCGCGCTCGCGCTCGTGCTGTGCGCCGACGGGGTGGAGCGAGACGTCGAGCGGGAGAAGCGGCCCGTCGCGGCGCGCCCCGCCTCGTACCACGCGGCCCGGCCGCCCATCGTGCCCCGGGACGTCTGGCTCGACGAGGACAGCCTGCACACCCAGCCGCCCCCTCGCTACGACGACAAGGTGATCGCCGTCTTCGTCCACCACACCGACTCGCCCAACCACTACGACTGCGCCGACTCGCCCCGCATCATCCAGCACCTCTACGCCGGCCAGACCGGCGGCCGGCACTGGGACGACCTCGGCTACAACTTCGTCGTCGACCGCTGCGGCACGATCTACGAGGGCCGGGCAGGCGGCACCGACCGGGCCGTCACCGGCGCCCACACGCAGGGGTTCAACCACCGCACCGCCGGCGTCGCCGCCCTCGGCACCTTCACGGCCGGGGTGCCCGTCCCCAAGGCGATGACCGACGCGATCGCGGCGGTCGTGGCGTGGAAGCTGGGGCTCTCCGGGACGGACCCCCGCGCCAAGGTGCGGCTGACCTCCAGCAACGACCTCAGCCGCTACGCGTCCGGCACCACCGCCACGCTGCCCACCGTGGCCGGTCACAACGACGGCTTCTCGACGAGCTGCCCCGGCGCCGCCCTCAGCGCCCGCCTCCCGGAGATCAGGGCCACCGCGGCCCGCCTCCAGGGCCGGCCCGCGGGGCACGGGGGCGCGCCGGGCCGGTCCGGCGCGGGCGGGTTCCGGGCGGCCCCAGGGCGCCTCCTGGGCGTCCTCAGCCCCTGAACCGCTCCCACAGCCGGGGGAAGCGCTCCGCCAGCGCCCGCGCGTCCTCGAAGTCGACGGGGGTGCCGGACGGCTCCGCAGGCGCCGGCGGAAGACCGAGATCGGGGGCGACGGCACCGGTGAGCTGTTCGTACGCCTCGTCGGCGGCGTACCCCAGCTCCTCCCCGTCGCCGTCGAACTCCTCGTCGAAGTCGTCCAGCAGCTCGGCGAGCGCGTCCGGGTCGTGCACCGCGCCCTCGTACACCTCGCGGCCCTGGCCGATCAGCCAGCAGCGGAAGAAGTCGAAGGCGTCGTCGCCGGCCCCGTCGAGCAGGATCCACGCGGCACCCCACACGTCCCAGGTGTACGCCCGGTTGTAGCGGGCCTCGAAGTGGCGGGCGAAGTCGAGCACGGCGTCCGGGTCCAGCTGGACCAGCCGCTCCACCAGCAGATCGGCCTGCTCCTCGGGGTCGCCCGCGGCGGCCTCGCGGGTGGCGTCCACCAGCTCCCAGAACTCCGTCTCGTCCATCACGGGTCAAGCATCGGCCCTGGACCGGTGGGGCGCACGTGGAGTGCGACGGATTGTTATGGGGCGCGCGCTCGGTCGGCGTACCGCGCGCTCAGTCGGCGTACAGGGCGGCCAGGCGTATCGCGTCGGCGGCGAACCGCTCCCGCAGCGACCGCGGGGCCAGCACCTCCACCCGCGGGCCGAGCGCCGCGAGCTGACCGCGGGCGACCTCCTCCGACTCCACCGGTACGGTCACCGTCACCCAGCCGTCCCCGTCCGGGGCGCCCGCGGCCTCCAGAGCCTCCCGCGCGGCCCGCGGATCGACGGCGTACCGCAGGGCGCGCGCCCCCTCGGGGGACACCCGCAGCACGACCTCGGCGCGCAGGATCGACCGCGCGAACTGCTCGGCCCGCTCCTCCCAGAACCCCGGCAGGTCGAACGCCTCGTCCCGCTCGAACCGCCCGTCACCGGCGGCGACGGCGGTGAACCGGTCGATCCGGTACACCCGGTGGGCACCGGCCCCGGCGACCCGGGCGCACAGGTACCAGACGCCGGCCTTCAGCACGAGCCCGTACGGCTCCAGCTCCCGCTCGACCTCGTCCTCCCCGCGCCGGTAGCGGGCGACGATCCGGCGGTCGTCCCACACGGCGTCCGCGACGGCCGGCAGCAGCTCGGGGGCCTTCGGCTCCGTGAACCAGTTCGGCGCGTCCAGATGGAAGCGCTGGGCCGCCGTACGGGAGGCGTCGCGCAGCGAGGGCAGCAGGGCGGCCGACACCTTCAGCCGCGCGGCGGACGCGGCGTCCTCCAGACCCATCTCCCGCAGCGCCCCCGGCACACCGCTGAGGAACAGCGCCTCGGCCTCGCCGCGCGCGAGCCCCGTCAGCCGGGTCCGGTACCCGCCGACCAGCCGGTACCCGCCGGCGCGGCCCCGCCCGGCGTAGACCGGGACACCGGCCTCCGACAGGGCCTGCGCGTCCCGGGTGACCGTCCGTTCGGACACCTCCAGCTCCCGCGCCAGCTCGGCGGCGGTCATGGAGGGCCGGGACTGGAGCAACAGCACCATCTTGATCAGACGAGCGGCACGCATACGGTCATCATGCCGGGACCCACCGACAGCGAAGGGGTACGGCGAGTGCCGTACCCCTTCGTCATTCCCCGGCCGCTTACAGGCCGTACTTCTCGCGGGCTTCCTTCACCGCGCTGGCCTGGACCTCGCCGCGCTTCGCGAGCTGGGCCAGCGCCGCGACGACGATCGACTCGGCGTCGACCCCGAAGTGACGGCGGGCCGCGTCACGGGTGTCGGAGAGACCGAAGCCGTCGGCCCCGAGCGAGGACCAGTCCTGCTCGACCCACTGCGCGATCTGGTCCGGGACCTGGCGCATGTAGTCGGAGACCGCGAGCACCGGGCCCTCGGCGCCCTGGAGCGCCTGGCGGACGTACGGCGTCCGCTCCTCGCCGCGCAGCAGGGCCGCGTCGGCCTCCAGCGCGTCGCGGCGCAGCTCCGTCCAAGAGGTCGCGGACCACACGTCGGCGGCCACGCCCCACTCCTCGGCGAGCAGCCGCTGCGCCTTCAGCGCCCAGTGGATCGCGGTGCCGGAGCCCAGCAGCTGGACGCGCGGGGCGTTCGCCGCCGGGGACAGCCCGGCCGTCTCCGCCGTGTTGAAGCGGTACAGGCCCTTGACGATGCCCTGGTCGATGCCGTCCACCACGGGCTTCGCGGGCTGCGGCAGCGGCTCGTTGTAGACGGTCAGGTAGTAGAAGACGTCCTGGTCCTCGCCGGGGGCCGCCTCGCCGTACATCCGGCGCAGACCGTCCTTGACGATGGCCGCGACCTCGTAGGCGAAGGCCGGGTCGTACGTCAGCGCCGCCGGGTTGGTCGCCGCGATGACGGGGGAGTGGCCGTCGGCGTGCTGCAGGCCCTCACCGGTCAGGGTGGTGCGGCCGGCCGTCGCGCCGACGAGGAAGCCGCGGCCGAGCTGGTCGCCGAGCTGCCACATCTGGTCGGCCGTGCGCTGCCAGCCGAACATCGAGTAGAAGATGTAGAACGGGATCATCGCCTCGCCGTGCGTCGCGTACGACGTCGAAGCGGCGATGAAGTCGGCCATCGAACCGGCCTCGGTGATCCCCTCGTTGAGGATCTGCCCGTTCTTGGCCTCCTTGTAGTACATGAGCTGGTCGCGGTCGACCGGCTCGTACGTCTGGCCCTTCGGCGAGTAGATGCCGAGGGACGGGAAGAGGCTCTCCATGCCGAAGGTGCGCGCCTCGTCGGGGACGATCGGCACCCAGCGCCGGCCCGTCTCCTTGTCGCGGACCAGGTCCTTGACCAGACGGACGAAGGCCATGGTGGTGGCCACGTTCTGCGAGCCGGAGCCCTTGTCGAAGGCGGCGAACGCCTTGTCGGCGGGGGCCGGCAGCGGGGCCACCGGGTGGAGGCGGCGGGCCGGGGCGGGACCGCCGAGGGCCGCGCGGCGCTCCTGGAGGTAGCGCACCTCGGGGGAGTCGGCGCCCGGGTGGCCGTAGGGCACCACGCCGTCGACGAAGTCGCTGTCCGCGACCGGCAGGTCCAGGCGGTCGCGCATCGCCTTGAACTCGTCCACCGTCAGCTTCTTCATCTGGTGGTTGGCGTTCTTCGACGCGAAGCCCTCACCGAGGGTGTGGCCCTTGACCGTCTGGGCCAGGATCACGGTCGGCGCGCCCTTGAACTCGACGGCGGCCTTGTAGGCGGCGTACACCTTGCGGGCCTCGTGGCCACCGCGGGAGAGGTGGAAGCACTCGAGGATCTTGTCGTCGCTCAGCAGCTTCGCCATCTCGGCGAGCGCCGGGTCCTTGCCGAAGAAGTCCTCGCGGATGTAGGCGGCGTCGCGCGTCTGGTACGTCTGCACCTGCGCGTCCGGTACCTCACGCAGGCGGCGTACGAGCGCGCCCGTGGTGTCGAGCTGGAACAGCTCGTCCCAGGCCGTGCCCCACAGCGTCTTGACCACGTTCCAGCCGGCGCCGCGGAACTGGGCCTCCAGCTCCTGCACGATCTTGAAGTTGGCGCGGACCGGGCCGTCGAGGCGCTGCAGGTTGCAGTTGATGACGAAGGTCAGGTTGTCCAGGCCCTCGCGGGAGGCGAGTGCGAGGGCGGCCGTCGACTCCGGCTCGTCCATCTCACCGTCACCGAGGAACGCCCAGACGTGGGAGGACGAGACGTCCTTGATGCCACGGGCGGTCAGATAGCGGTTGAAGCGCGCCTGGTAGATCGCCGACAGCGGGCCGAGGCCCATGGACACCGTCGGGAACTCCCACAGCCAGGGCAGCCGGCGCGGGTGCGGGTACGACGGCAGGCCGTTGCCGCCGGCCTCCTGGCGGAAGTTGTCCAGGTGCTGCTCGGTGAGGCGGCCGTCGAGGAAGGCGCGGGCGTAGATGCCCGGCGAGGCGTGGCCCTGGATGTAGAGCTGGTCGCCGCTGCCGTCGCCCTCCTTGCCCTTGAAGAAGTGGTTGAAGCCGGTCTCGTAGAGCCAGGCGGCGGAGGCGAAGGTGGCGATGTGGCCGCCGACGCCGTGCTTGGAGCCCCGGGTCACCATCGCGGCCGCGTTCCAGCGGTTCCACGCGGTGATCCGGCGCTCCATCTCCTCGTCACCGGGTACGCCGGGCTCACCGGCGGTCGGGATGGTGTTGACGTAGTCGGTCTCGAGGAGCTTCGGCAGCGCGATGCCGGTGCCCTCGGCCCGCTCCAGCGTGCGGCGCATCAGGTATGCGGCGCGGTGCGGGCCAGCCGCCTTGGCGACCGCGTCCAGCGAGGCCTGCCACTCGGCGGTCTCCTCCGGGTCACGGTCGGGGAGCTGGTCGAGCGCGCTCGGCTGGATGGCGTTGGGGTCGGTCATGTCGCCGCCTTCCTCAGTCGAAGGGGGTTCCCTCATCGGCAAGGGTTCGGGGTTGCCCTTTGTCTTTGGCAGGACAGGGCGGGGACCTCGGTAGAGGTCCAGCGGTGACAATAACTCCCTGATCGATGATCGATCAAAGGGTTCCGGGGTAAAACACGGCGATCCGGGGAAAGTCGGCATGCGGTGCCTCGGTGAATGGCACCGGGTGCCGCGTTTTCGAAGGATCTCCGCAGGTGAGCGGGGTGATGCTCGCCTGTCGGATCAGGCCCTGGGGGCGCAGCCGAGCACGTGCGCCTTCACCAGTTCCGCGATCCTCGGGTCCCGCCGGCGGAACGCCTGGACGAGCTCCTCGTGCTCCTCCGCGTACGACTGCTGAACGGTGCCGAGCCAGCGGATGGACAGAGCGGTGAAGACCTCGATGCCGAGGCCCTCCCAGGTGTGCAGCAGCACCGAGTTGCCCGCGGCCCGCACCAGCTCGCGGTGGAAGCCCACGGTGTGCCGCACCTGCCCGGTGCCGTCGGCGTCCCGGTCGGCCTCGTACAGGGCCGCCACGTGCGGTTCCAGCGCGGAGCAGTCCTCGGCGAGGCGGTCCGCCGCCAGCTCGGCGGCTATGGCCTCCAGGCCGGCCCGGACCGGGTAGCTCTCCTCCAGGTCGCCCGCGGTCAGGTTCCGCACCCGCACGCCCTTGTTCGGGGCGGACTCGATCAGCCGCAGCGACTCCAGCTCGCGCAGTGCCTCCCGCACCGGGGTCTGGCTGACCTCCAGCTCGGTGGCGATGCGCCGCTCGACGATCCGCTCGCCCGGCTGCCAGCGCCCGCTGATGATCCCCTCAAGGATGTGCTCGCGGATCTGTTCGCGCAGCGAGTGGATGACGGGCGCGGTCATGAAAGCTCCTTAGGGCGCGTTGACGTTTAGACAATACGGCGGTCGCGCTCCGCGGGGTGGGGTGACAGCGGTGCTTTGGTGCAGGTGAGACGAGACTTACACGGGGTTCGAAGCGCAGGGCGCCCAGGAGCCGGGTGTGCGGGGCCGGCGGGCGGGCGCGGGCCCGTCGTGACCGGTCGCGCCGTTCCCCGCGCGCTCGCGGGCGTCGCGGTGCGGCCCTGCCGGAACAAGCGGCGCCCCGCCCGGGTGAGCCCGGGCGGGGCGCCGTATGCCGATCAGAAGGACCCTCAGAGGCCGAGCTCGACCTCGAACTCGCCCGCCTCGAGGATCGTCTTGACCGCCGTCAGGTAGCGGGCCGCGTCGGCGCCGTCCACCAGGCGGTGGTCGTAGGACAGGGTCAGGTACGTCATGTCGCGGACGCCGATGACCGTGCCCTCCTCGGTCTCGATGACCGCCGGGCGCTTGACCGTGGCACCGATGCCGAGGATCGCGACCTGGCCCGGCGGCACGATGATCGTGTCGAAGAGCGCACCGCGCGAACCAGTGTTGGAGATGGTGAAGGTCGCGCCGGACAGCTCGTCGGGCGTGATCTTGTTGCTGCGGACCTTGCCCGCCAGCTCCGCCGTGGCCTTGGCGATGCCCGCGATGTTGAGGTCGCCGGCGTGCTTGATGACCGGGGTCATCAGGCCCTTCTCGGAGTCCACCGCGATTCCGACGTTCTCGGAGTCGAAGTAGGTGATCGTGCCCTCGGCCTCGTTGATCCTGGCGTTGATGACCGGGTGGGCCTTCAGCGCCTGGGCCGCCGCCTTCACGAAGAACGGCATCGGGGAGAGCTTGACGCCCTCGCGCGCGGCGAAGGAGTCCTTGGCCTGGGCGCGCAGGCGCATCAGGCGGGTGACGTCGACCTCGACGACCGAGGACAGCTGCGCCTGCTCGCGCAGCGCCTTGACCATGTTGTCGCCGATGACCTTGCGGATGCGCGGCATCTTGACGGTCTGGCCGCGGAGGGGGGAGGCCTCCAGGGTCGGCGCCTTCTTGGCGGCCGGGGCCGCGGCGGCCGGAGCCGGCGCGGTGGTGGCGGCCTTCGCGGCCTCGGCGGCGGCGACGACGTCCTGCTTGCGGATACGGCCGCCGACGCCGGTGCCCTTGACGGAGCCCAGGTCGACGCCGTGCTCGGCGGCCAGCTTGCGCACCAGCGGGGTGACGTAGGCGCCCTCGTCGGTGGCCTGGGCGGCCGGAGAGGCGGGGGCGGCGGGGGCCTTCGCCGGAGCCGGAGCTGCCGGGGCCGCCGGAGCGGGGGCCGGGGCGGCGGGCTGGGCCGGTGCCGGGGCGGCAGCGGCGGGCGCGGCCGGGGCGGCGGGGGCCGGGGCGGGCTCGGCGGGCTGGGCCGGCTCCGCGGGGGCGGCCGGAGCCTGCGCGGCGGGGGCCGGGGCCTCCTGCGCCGGGGCGGCCGCCGGAGCGGCACCCGCGGCGCCGATGACGGCGAGCTTGGCGCCGACCTCGGCCGTCTCGTCCTCGCCGACCACGATCTCCAGCAGGGTGCCGGACGCGGGGGCGGGGATCTCGGTGTCGACCTTGTCCGTGGAGACCTCGAGCAGCGGCTCGTCGGCCTCGACGGAGTCACCGACCGACTTCAGCCAGCGGGTGACGGTGCCCTCGGTGACGGACTCGCCGAGCGCGGGCAGGACGACGTCCGTGCCCTCGGCGGAGCCGCCGCCGGACGCGGCCTCGGCGGTCGGAGCGGGCGCCGGGGCGGCCTGCTCGGTGGACGGCGCGGCGGCGGCCGGCTCCGGAGCCGCGGCGGGCTCGGGCTCGGGCTCGGCGGCCGGGGCCGGGGCGGCGGCCGGGGCGCCGGAGCCGTCGTCGATCACGGCCAGCTCGGCGCCGACCTCGACCGTCTCGTCCTCGGCGACCTTGATGGAGGACAGCACGCCGGACGCGGGCGAGGGGATCTCGGTGTCGACCTTGTCGGTGGAGACCTCGAGCAGCGGCTCGTCGGCCTCGACGCGCTCACCCTCGGCCTTCAGCCAGCGGGTGACGGTGCCCTCGGTGACGCTCTCGCCGAGCGCCGGAAGGGTTACGGAAACCGCCATGGTTTCGGTTGCTCCTTACGAATTGCGGAAGTCTGTGGGCGTCGCTTTGACGCGGAGTCGCTTCGTCGGCCGAGGGTCAGTCGTGCGCGTGCAGCGGCTTGCCCGCCAGGGCCAGGTGCGCCTCGCCGAGCGCCTCGTTCTGCGTCGGGTGGGCGTGGATGAGCTGGGCGACCTCGGCCGGCAGCGCCTCCCAGTTGTAGATCAGCTGGGCCTCGCCGACCTGCTCCCCCATGCGGTCGCCGACCATGTGGACGCCGACCACGGCGCCGTCCTTGACCTGGACGAGCTTGATCTCGCCCGCGGTGTTCAGGATCTTGCTCTTGCCGTTGCCCGCGAGGTTGTACTTCAGAGCGACGACCTTGTCCGCACCGTAGATCTCCTTGGCCTTGGCCTCGGTGATGCCGACGGAGGCGACCTCCGGGTGGCAGTAGGTCACGCGGGGGACACCGTCGTAGTCGATCGGGACGGTCTTCAGACCGGCCAGCCGCTCGGCCACCAGGATGCCCTCGGCGAAGCCGACGTGCGCGAGCTGGAGGGTGGGGACGAGGTCACCGACGGCGGAGACGGTCGGCACGTTGGTGCGCATGTACTCGTCGACGAGGACGTAGCCGCGGTCCATCGCGACGCCCTGCTCCTCGTAGCCGAGGCCCTGCGAGACCGGGCCGCGGCCGACGGCGACCAGCAGCACCTCGGCCTCGAACTCCTTGCCGTCGGCGAGGGTGACCTTGACACCGTCCTGGGTGTACTCGGCCTTCTGGAAGAAGGTGCCCAGGTTGAACTTGATGCCGCGCTTGCGGAAGGCGCGCTCCAGGAGCTTGGAGCTGTTCTCGTCCTCGACCGGGACGAGGTGCTTCAGGCCCTCGATGACCGTGACGTCGGCGCCGAACGACTTCCACGCCGAGGCGAACTCGACGCCGATGACGCCGCCGCCCAGGATGATCGCGGACTTCGGCACGCGGTCCAGGACGAGGGCGTGGTCCGAGGAGATGATCCGGTCGCCGTCGATGTCCAGGCCCGGCAGGGACTTCGGCACGGAGCCGGTGGCGAGCAGCACGTGGCGGCCCTGGATCCGCTGCCCGTTCACGTCGACGGAGGTGGGGGAGGACAGCCGGCCCTCACCCTCGATGTACGTCACCTTGCGGGAGGCCACGAGACCCTGGAGTCCCTTGTACAGACCGGCGATCACGCCGTCCTTGTACTTGTGGACCCCGGCGATGTCGATGCCCTCGAAGGTGGCCTTCACGCCGAACTGCGCGCTCTCGCGGGCCTGGTCGGCGATCTCGCCCGCGTGCAGCAGGGCCTTGGTGGGGATGCATCCCCGGTGCAGGCAGGTGCCGCCGACCTTGTCCTTCTCGATCAGGGCGACGTCCAGGCCCAGCTGCGCTCCGCGCAGGGCCGCGGCGTAACCGCCACTACCACCGCCGAGGATCACTAGGTCGAAAACGGTGCTGGCGTCGTTCGCCACGTCACGTCCTCCATGCATGTGCGCCGTACGCCGGTCAGCGTTGACCGGTCGGCGGCTGGTGTCCGGCCGCTCTTTCTTCGGCCCTGTGGTGGGGGCCCTGTCCTGCCGAGCCCCATCTTCGCACCTGTCCACACCGAACGAGACGCCGGGCCGGTGTGTGAGACGTCCCACTCACCGCCGTCCGGTGGGCCGTGAACCCGACGGAGACGGGGCCTCGCCCTACCCGCGTGCGAGGCCCCGTCGGCCGGGAACCGGGTGTCAGCCCAGGTCGCCCGCGGCCGTCAGCTCGGCCAGCCGCACCAGCGTCCGCACCGCGGAGCCCGTGCCGCCCTTGGGCGTGTACCCGAAGGGGCCGCCCTCGTTGAACGCCGGGCCGGCGATGTCGAGGTGCGCCCAGGTGATGCCCTCGCCCACGAACTCGCGCAGGAAGAGACCCGCGACCAGGCCGCCGCCCATCCGCTCGCCCATGTTGGCGATGTCGGCGGTCGGGGAGTCCATGCCCTTGCGCAGGTGCTCCGGCAGCGGCATCGGCCACGATGCCTCGCCGACCTCCTCGGCGGCCTCCACGACGGCCGCGCGGAACGCGTCGTCGTTGGCCATCACACCGAAGGTGCGGGAGCCGAGCGCCAGCACCATCGCGCCGGTCAGGGTCGCCACGTCCACGATGGCGTCCGGCTTCTCCAGGGAGGCCGCCCACAGCGCGTCGGCCAGTACCAGCCGGCCCTCGGCGTCGGTGTTGAGGACCTCGACGGTCTTGCCGCTGAACATGCGCAGCACGTCACCGGGACGGGTGGCGGAGCCGGAGGGCATGTTCTCGGCCAGCGCCAGCCAGCCGGTGACGTTGACCTCGAGGCCGAGGCGCGCGGCGGCGACGACGGCGGCGAACACGGCGGCCGCGCCGCTCATGTCGCACTTCATCGTCTCGTTGTGCCCGGCCGGCTTCAGCGAGATGCCGCCCGAGTCGTAGGTGATGCCCTTGCCCACGAGGGCGAGGTGCTTGGCGTTGCGCGAGTGCGTGTACGACAGCTTCACCAGGCGCGGGCCGGAGGCGGAGCCGGCCCCGACGCCGAGGATGCCGCCGTAGCCGCCCTTGGCGAGCGCCTTCTCGTCGAGCACCTGCACCTTGATGCCGTGCTCCTTGGCGGCCGCCGCGGCGATCGCGGCGAACGACTCCGGGTTGAGGTCGTTCGGGGGGGTGTTGATGAGGTCCCGGGCGCGGTTCAGCTCCTCGGAGACGGCCGTGGCGCGCTCGAGCGCGGCCTTGTGCGCCTTGTCGCGGGGCTTGGCGCCGAGCAGCACGGCCTCGGCGAGGGGCGCCTTGCCGTTCCCGCGCTCCCCGGAGGTGTTCTTGTAGGCGTCGAAGGAGTAGGCGCCGAGCAGGACTCCCTCGGCGATCGCGCCGAGGTCGGCGGCGTCGGCCAACGGCAGTGCGAACGCGGCCTTTTTGGAACCGGCGAGGGCGCGCCCGGCCACACCGGCCGCCTTGCGCAGGACCTCGCCGTCGAAACCGGCCTCCTCGTCCTCGGGCAGGGCGCCGAGGCCGACCGCCACGACGACCGGGGTCTTGAAGCCGGACGGGGCGGGGAGCTTCGTCACCTCGCCCTCGGAGCCGGATGCGCCGAGGGTCTCCAGGACGCCGCCGAGCTTGCCGTCGTACGCCTGGTCCACGGCCTCGGCGCCGGGGGCGACGACCAGGCCCGCGCCCTTGGAGCCGGCGCCCTTGGCGACACCGATCACGAGCGCGTCGGCGCGCAGGCCGGGCGCCGCTGCGGTGCTGAGAGTCAGAGCAGTCACGGTGGTGATTTCTCGCTTCCGATGTGAAGTTGCGGTGGCCGAAAGGTGTGGGTCGGCCGGGCCCGAGGGCCGACCCTAGTTCCGACCTGGCGGTGCGGGTGTCAGCGGGGCCTTCCCCGGTACGGCACGAACCTGCGGCTGAGCCTACGCTCGCAGGAGCATTCGCTCATTCCTGCGGTCGGTCACCCGTCCGTGGCGTCGCGCCGCTTCCCGATCCCCGGCACCGGTGAGCTGAGTCACACTCGTGTGGTTTCCGGCGAGCGATCCGCTCGCCGTTTCGCATGATTTCCACGGATCCTCCGCAGCTCCCGCACGCGGAGTGCCCGGGGATCCTCCGGGGGGAAGGACGAACCATGGCGCACGGAGCGCACCGTTGGAGGGGCGGCCGCCGTATCGGCGGCCGCCGGTCTGCTGGCGCTGGGCCTGGGCGTGCCCGGTGCCTCGGCCGCGGCCGAACCGCGCGTCGACCTCAAGGTGCTCGTCGTGGACGACGGCGGCAGCGCGGTCCAGGCCATCACCGCACAGCTCGGCAGCACCGGCATCCCGTACACCACCGTCGACCTGAACGACACGAACCGCCCGGCCGTCACCCAGGCGTTCCTCAGCGACAGCGTCGGCGGCACCCCGCGCGCCAAGTACCAGGGCGTCGTGCTGCCCCACGATGCCCCCTTCGGCGCGGGCTCGGCCGAGCAGACCGCGCTGGAGGACTTCGAGCGCGCCTTCGGCATCCCACAGGTGGACGCCTACACCTGGGCCCACCCGGGCGTCGGCCTCGACCACACCACCGAGGGCGGCTGGGCGGGCAGCCTCGACGGACACGAGGCCGCGGTCACCGCCCAGGGCCGGGCCGGTGCCTTCGGCTATCTCGACGGCGCCTTCACCTTCGAGGACAACGACCCGTCCGTGCCGGAGAGTTACGGCTACGCCGCCCGGCCCCGCGCCGGCTTCACCAGCTACGTCGACGTCCCGGTGCCGGGGGGCTCCGGGCGGGGCAGCCTGGTCGGCGAGTACGCCGCCGACGGGCGCCGCCGGCTCGTCGTCACCTTCGCCTACAACCAGTACCAGCAGCAGTTCCGGCTGCTGGCCCGCGGCATCGTCGAGTGGCTGACCCAGGGCGTCCACCTCGGCCGGGCGCGCAACTACCTCGCCGTGCACGTCGACGACGTCTTCGCGCCCGACGCCCGCTGGGACACCGAGCGCAACTGCACACCCGGGGACATCGACTGCGCCGGGGGCGGCGGCGAGGAGGCCCCGCCGATCCGGATGACCGAGCAGGACGCGGTCCGGGCCGCGCAGTGGCAGCGCGAGAGCGGTTTCCAGCTGGACATGGTCTACAACGCGGGCTCGGGCGAGGAGTGGAAGACCGAGCACGGCGGCACCGACGCCCTCACCGCGCGGCTGCTCGCCGACCGCGACCAGTACCGCTGGATCAACCACACCTACACGCACCCGTTCCTCGGCTGTGTGCAGGACACCTCGACCGTGCCGTGGAGCTGCGCCAGGAACGCCGACGGCTCGGTCCGGTACATGAGCCGGTCCGAGATCTCCGCCCAGATCAGGGACAACCACACCTGGGGCGTGGCCGAGGGCCTCCCGCTCGACCGCACGGAACTGGTCACCGGCGAGCACTCGGGCCTGAAGACCCTGCCGCAGCAGCCCGCCGACAACCCCGACCTGGCCGGCGCCCTCGCCGACAACGGGGTCAGGTGGATCGCCTCGGACAACTCCCGCGAGGCCGCCCAGCGCCCGGTCGGCTCCGCCCTCACCGTGCCCCGCTACCCGATGAACGTGTACTACAACACGGGCACCGCTCGGGAGATGGCCGACGAGTACAACTGGATCTACACCTCGAAGGCCGACGGCGGCAGCGGCATCTGCGAGTCCAGCTCTTTCTCCACCTGCCTCGACGAGCCGCTGGACGTCGCGACCGGATACGCGGAGCACATCGTGCCGCAGGAGGCCCGGGCCGCCCTCGGGCACGTCATCTCCAACGACCCGCGCCCGCACTACGTCCACCAGTCCAACCTGGCCGAGGACCGGATCCTCTACCCGGTCCTGGACAGGGTGCTCGCCGACCACCGCGCCCTGTTCGCGGACAACACCCCGCTGGAGAATCTCCGCCAGAGCGCCATCGGCACCGAGTTCAAGCGCCGTGACGCCTGGCGGACCGCCCTCTCCCAGGGCCGGGTGACCGCCTACCGCGTCGGCTCCAAGGTCACCGTGAGCGCGCCCTCCGGGGTGCAGATCCCGGTGACCGCCCCGGAGGGCACCCGCAGGCAACTCCTGCTCGGGACCGCCGTCTTCGGCACCCCGTACGCGGGTCTGCGCTCGGCGTGGACGACGCCGGAGCCGCTCCAGACGGCGGTGACGCTGCGGCTGCCGTAGCCGTCCGTCGGGACCGTCCGCCCGGCGACGTGCGGCGGTTCCCCGCCCGGGGCTCAGCCCAGCGACAGCACGACGAGCGCGGTCGTGGCCGCCGTCTCCGCGAGCCCGCCGAAGACGTCCCCGGTGACCCCGCCGAAGCGGCGGACGCAGTGCCGCAGCAGCAGCTCGGCGCAGCCGAGCGCGGCCAGGACCGCTACCGCGGCGCGTACGGCACCGTCCGTGCCGAGGGTCGCCCCCGCGGCGGCGGCCACCGCGGTCACGGCCAGGGCGGCGCCGGCCGCGGCCCGCACCGGGACCACCCCGGCGACCGCGGCCCCCAGTCCCTCCGGGCGGGCGGTGGGCACACCCGTGCGGGCGGCGAGGGTGAGCGCGAGCCGGGCGGTGACGGCCGCGACGGCGGTGGCCAGAGCGCCCCGGACCCACGAGTCGCCGTACAGCCGGGCCAGCGCGGCGACCTGCGCGAGCAGGACGAACAGCAGCGTGATCACACCGAACGGCCCGATGTCCGACTGCTTCATGATCCGCAGTGCGTCCTCGGCCGGCTTGCCGCTGCCGAGCCCGTCCGCGGTGTCGGCGAGCCCGTCCAGGTGCAGCCCCCGGGTGAGGACGGCCGGGACGGCGGCCGCCGCGACGGCGGCGAGCAGGGGACCGGCGCCGAGGAACAGCAGCACCAGGGCGGCGGCCGCCGCCCCGCAGCCCAGCACCACCCCGACCAGCGGGGCGCACAGCATCCCGCCGCGCGCCGCCTCCCGGTCCCAGCGCTCCACCCGCACCGGGAGCGCGCTCAGCGTGCCGAAGGCGAAACGGAGGCCGTGCGGGGGCGGTGGGGTCATGGACACGCCCGCAGACTAGCCCGGACGTCCGTCCCGCCGGGCAGCCCACCCCCGTCCCGCCCACACTGAGGACATGGGTGACTGGTGGCAGCGCAACATCGTCGAACCGGGGAAGCTCCCCCTGCTCCTGGCCCTGGCCGCCTTCGTGGTGACGTTCCTCGTCACCCGGCTCGTCACCCGCCTCATCCGGGCGGGCAAGGGCCCCTTCCGGAACATCAGCAGCGGCTCCGTCCACATCCACCACGTCGTCCCCGGGATCATCCTCACCGTGGTCGGCGGCTTCTGCGCGGTCGCGGGCGGCCAGCGCGGCGTCGGCTCGGCCCTGGCCGCCGTGGTCTTCGGGGTGGGCGCCGGCCTGGTGATGGACGAGTTCGCGCTGATCCTGCACCTGGACGACGTGTACTGGAGCGAGGACGGCCGCAAGAGCGTCGAGGTGGTCGTGCTCACCACCGCTCTCGTCGGCCTGCTCCTGCTCGGCTACGCGCCCTTCGGCGTCAACGACCTCGATCGGGACGAGATGCAGGACCGCGGGACGGCGCTCGGCACCATCGGCGGGAACTTCCTGGTCGCCCTGCTCGCCCTCTACAAGGGCAAGGCCAGGACGGCGCTCTTCGGCGTGGTCATCCCGTTCGTCGCCCTGTTCGGCGCCGTCCGTCTGGCCCGGCCCACGTCCCCCTGGGCGAGACGCTTCTACCGCCGCCGGCCGCGCGCTCGCGCCAAGGCCCTGCTGCGCTCCTACCACCACGACCGGCGCTGGCTGGGCCCCAGCCGCAGATTTCAGGACTGGCTCGGCGGCGCCCCCGACGTGGAGCCCGCCCGCGCCCTGGAACGCCGCTGACGCCCGGCGCCACCGCGCACAGCACCGCCACGGCCGCGACGGCCGCCACATGCTCCCGGCCGGCGAGGTCGTCCTTCAGGACGACCTCGACGACCATCGCCCCCGCCACCGCACCCGCCGTGAGGTACGCCCCGTGCCACCATCCGGCGAACAGGGCCGGCCCCACGACGGCGGCCGACGGGCCGGTGTCCACGACCCGGGCGTCCGGGGCGGGCAGCCCCAGCGGGTGGTCCGGCCCGAGCGCGATGCCCAGGCGCGCGGAGAGGGCCCCGGCGAGTGTCGCGGCGCAGGCGACGGCCAGGGCCCGCCACCGCCCCAGGGACAGCTCGGCGATCCCGAGGACGACCAGGATCTGCGCGAGCGCGCCCCACACCGGCAGATCGGCGGCGGGCACGAACGGGGACAGCGGGGTACGCGCGAGCGCCTGCCACAGCGGGTCCTCGGCCCGTACGCCCCCGAGATCCCGGACGACCGGCCGGCCCCAGGACCGCTGCTGGACCACCTGCGCGAGCCGGTGAGGCAGACGACGGCGAGCGTCAGCGGCATCCCACGCCGCCGCCGCGCCCAGCCGGCCCGCACGGCCCGGTACAGCGGGCCCCACTCGGCGCGGGCCAGGCGACCGAGCCCGTCAGCTCTCACGAACCGTGATCCTATGGCCCGGTTCGTCCTGCTCCCTGCTCAGCCGCCCGCCGATCGCCCTACTCCGCAGCGGCCGCCTGCGGCTCGTCCGTCTTCGCCGGGTCCTCCGGCAGCTCCGCCGCCAGCGCCGCGGCGGCCTGCACCAGCGGAAGCGCCAGCAGCCCGCCGGCCCCCTCGCCGACCCGGACGCCATGGTCGAGCAGGGGCTCCAGGGCCATCCGGTCCAGGGCCTTCGCCTGGCCCGGCTCCCCGCTGACGTGCGCGGCCAGCCACCAGTCCGGCGCCCGGAACGCGACCCGCTGGCCCACCAGCGCGCAGGCGGCGACCACGACCCCGTCCAGCACGACCGGCAGCTTGCGCACCGCGCTCTGCAGCAGGAACCCGGTGATCGCGGCGAGGTCCGCCCCGCCCACCGTCGCCAGCAGCTGCAACTGGTCCCCGAGCACCGGCCTCGCCCGGCGCAGGGCGTCCCGGATCGCTGCGCACTTGCGCATCCACGCCAGATCGTCGATGGCCACCCCGCCCCGCCCGGTGACCACCGAGGCGTCCGTCCCGCACAGCGCGGCAATCAGCACCCCGGCCGCGGTGGTCCCGCCGACGCTCACATCGCCCAGCACCACCAGGTCCGTACCGGAGTCGGCCTCCTCGTCGGCGACCGCCATCCCGGCCCGGAACGCGGCCTCGGCCTCCTCGGGGGTCAGCGCGTCCTCGATGTCGATACGGCCGCTGCCGCGCCGCACCCGGTGCCGTACGACGTCCTCCGGGAGTGAACCCGGGTCGCAGTCCAGCGCCATGTCGACCACGCGGACCGGGACGCCGAGCCGGCGCGCCAGCACGGACACCGGCCGGGCGCCCTCCAGGATCTCCCGCACCAGCTCCGCGGCGCTGCCCGCCGGGCGTGCCGACACGCCGAGCCCGGCGACCCCGTGGTCCCCGGCGAACAGCACGGCCTTGGGTCGTTCGACCGGCCGCACCGGCACCGCGGACTGGGCGGCCGCCAGCCACTCGCCCAGCTCGTCGAGGCGGCCCAGCGCCCCGGGCGGCACGGTCTGGCGCTCACGGCGTGCCTCGGCGTCACGGCGTACCCCCGCGTCGGGGCGCTCGATCAGATCACTGAAGTCGTCGAGTTGAAGCGAGCTCATTCGCCGAACAGTACCGGCACCGCTCGAACGGATCGGCCCCCCTGCCGGCTCCGATGCGGGCGCCGCGCGCCCACCACGCCCGGGTGACGTCGTTGCACCCACCATCGGTATCCCATACGTTCCGTTTTGCAGTGGATTGTCGGGGCATGCTCGCACCGTCTCCGCCGTACGCCCCTGCCGTACGCCCACGCCCGGGAGCCCCTCATGACCGCGACCGCACCCGCCGAACGCCCGGACACCACCTGCGCGTTCACCCTCGCCGCGTGCCGGGAGCACACCTTCGTCCCCCGCCACCTCGGGCTCACCCGGCGCGGCCCCCGCCATCTGCGGGCCGCCGCCCGAGCGGCGCTCGGCCTCCCCGAGCCGGAGAGCTGGCTCGACGTGGGCACCGGCTACGGCCGCTTCCCCGAGACGGCCAAGGAGGTCTTCCCCTACACCGCGTTCGACGGCCTCGACGCCGGCCACCGGGTGCTGCAGGCGCGGGTCGCCGAGCGTGTGGAGGAGGCCCACGTCGGGCATCTGACGGACCCCCGCATCACGGACCGGCTGCGCGCCCGCTACGACGTCGTCAGCATGTTCCGGCACCTGGAACACGCCCCCGACCCGCTCGCGGAACTGCGCGCCGCGCTGACCGTGCTGCGCCCCGGTGGCCATCTCGTCCTCGAACTGCCCAACCCGCGCTGCGTGTTCGCGACGCTCCTCGGCCCGGCCTGGGTACCGCACAGCCGCCCCGGCCATCTGCACCTCATGCCGGCCGACGCGCTCCGCGAGGCGCTGGAGGCCCACGGCTGCACGGTCGTCGCCACGGACCACCGCGCCGCCCACCTGCCGTACGACCTCGCGGCCATGACGTCGCTGATCCTGTGCCGGCTGCTGCCGTCCCCGCTCGACCGCCTCGGCGCCCCCCTGGTGGCCGTCGCCTGGGCCCTGGACCACCTCCTGGCCCCGCTGCTGCGCCGCACCCACCTCTCGAACGCCTACCGGATCATCGCCCGAAAACAGCACACCTGACCCGAGAGGCACCGGCGACGGCAGTGCTGTGTGTGGGGCGCGGGGAACCGCGCGACCGGCCACGCGACACCCGCGCCCGCCGGACGGCAGCACCCGGCACTCTCAGCCGCGCAGCACGACCGCCTGCCCCGCCACCACCAGGACGACCTGCTCGCACTCACCCGCGAACGCCGCGTTCAGCCGGCCCAACTCGTCCCGGTACCGCCGTCCGGAGGCCGTGGCCGGCACGATCCCCGACCCCACCTCGTTCGAGACGGCCACCACGGTCCGCCGCGTCGCCCGGACCGCCTCGACGAGCGCGTGCACGCGCTCCCGCAGCGCCCGCTCCCCGCCGTCCGCCCACACCGCGTCGTCCCACGCCCCGACCGCGTCCATCGCGTCCGTCAGCCACAGCGACAGACAGTCCACCAGCAGCGGCGCCCCCTCCTCGGCCAGCAGCGGCACCAGGTCGCAGGTCTCGGTCGTCCGCCACGACCCCGGCCGCCGCTCCCGGTGCGCGGCGACCCGCTGCGCCCACTCGGTGTCCCCGCCCCGGGTGCCGCCCGTCGCCACGTACAGCACATCGGGGTACGACTCCAGGCGCCGCTCCGCCTCCACCGACTTCCCGGACCGCGCGCCGCCCAGCACCAGCGTCCGCCGGGGCACGTACGGCACGTCGGCGCCGTTCTCGTACGCCCCCGCCACCAGCGTCGTCCCGTCCGGCACCGCCCGCGCCCCCGCCGCCGCCAGCCGCCGCCGCAGCTCCGGACCCGGCGGGACGTCGTGGTCCAGATGGACGGCGACGACGTCCGTGGCCGTCCCGACCGCCCCCACCGCCCGCAGCTTCGCCAGGGCGTCCGGCCGCCCCACGACATCGGCGGCCACCGTGTCGTACGGCCCCGTCGAACCCTCCTCCAGCCCGGCCGGCGCGCACCCGGGCGGCAGGTACAGCAGGCGCCGCCCGTCCGGCCCGGTGACCTCGTAGCCGGTGCCCGGCGCGTCCATGGCCACCGCCCGCACCCGATGCCCCGTCAGCAGCGCCAGCTCCCGGCCGTCCGGCACCCGGCCCGGCTGCGGCACGCCCGCCGGCACCTCCACGGCGGGCCCGTTGTGCGGGTGGGTCAGCAGCACCTGCCGCACGGACCCCAGCGAACGCCCGGCCCGCGCCGCGGCGAACGCCGCCCCCGGCGTCAGGTCGAGCATCAGCGTCCCGTCCACGAGGAGCGCGGTGGCGGCCCGCACGCCCTCGCGGAGGGCGCTCGCGCACGCCGCGCACGGACAGTCGGGGCGGGGGAGTCCCGCAGGGGCGCCGGTGCCGAGAAAAGTGATTTCCACGCCCCGATTTTCGCCTGTCCGCGCAGGTCTCGCGCAGCCGACTAGGCTCAGCGCAGGAGCCGGACCTCGTTCCGGCTCCCCCTTTGCACGTGCTGACACCTTGGAGGCGTAGATGGCGGCATGGACGTGGCGGTTCGAGAAGGCCGACGGGGCGGAGGTCCAGCCCGCGGTGCAGCCCGAGGAGTTCACCACCCAGGGGGACGCCGAGTCATGGATCGGGGAGCACTGGAAGGAACTTCAGGAGGGCGGTGCGGACCAGGTCCGCCTGTTCGAGGACGCCACCGAGATCTACGGGCCGATGAGCCTGCACGCCGAGGCGTGACGCGACCGGGGCGGGGGCCGTACGCCCCCGCCCCCGTCACTGCTCACCCAGCTTCACTTTCACCTTCTTCTCGTCCCCGTCGCGGGTGAACGTCACCGACGTCCGTTGCCCCGGTTGGTCCGCGGCCAGCGCCTCCGACAGCGACGCGATGGTGGTGATGTCCTCGTCCCCCAGCCGGGTGATGACGTCGCCCGGTCTCAGCCCGGCCCTGTCGGCGGCGCCGCCCGACTGCACCGCGACGACGGCCACCCCCACCGGCTCCAGGTCGGCGTCCACGACCGTCCGGCCGGTGATGCCGAGCGCCGCCCGGCCCGAGTCGGTGACCCGGCCGTTCTCGATGATCTGATCGGCGATCTTCCGCACCGTCGACGCCGGGATCGCGAATCCGATCCCCGGTGCCGCGCCGCCCGCGCCGGGATCGACGGCGGCGAGGGTCGGGATGCCGACGACCCGGCTGTCCAGGTCGACCAGGGCGCCGCCGCTGTTGCCCGGGTTGATGGCCGCCGACGTCTGCACCATGTTGGCGATCGTCGCGCCCGTCCCGCCGTCGTCCCCGCCCTCGGTGACGGTCCGTCCGGTCGCCGAGACGATGCCCTGGGTCACGCTGGACGACAGCCCGAGCGGCGACCCCATGGCCAGCACGATCTGCCCGACCCGCACCTTCGAGGAGCCCCCGAACGTGGCCGGCCGCAGGCCGTCCGGCGGGTCCTCCAGCCGGACGACGGCGAGGTCCTGCGGGGGATACGACGCCACGATCCGCGCGGTCAGCTCGCGCTCGCTGCCCGCGGTCGTCACCCGGAAGGTCTTCTCGCTCCCGACGACGTGCGCGTTGGTGACGATGTGCCCCTCGTCGTCGTAGACCACGCCGGACCCGAGGTCGCGGCCGGCCCGGATCTGCACGACCGACGGCAGCACGTCCTGGATCACCATCAGAAAACCGTCCTGCAGGGCGTCGGCGGCCGCCCTCGCCCGGCGCGCGGCGGCCGGGCTCGTCGCGTCGCGCGGATCACGGGGCGACGACGGCCCGGAGCAGCCGGCGAGGAGCAGCGCGGCACTCAGCAGCACCGCCGCCACGACGGACGGCCGCGGGACGGGGGCACGGCGAACATCCATGGCCCCGAGTCTCGCCCCGGTCCGCGCGCACGGCCCTCGGAGCGCACCCGAACGGGCTCAGCCGCGCACGCCGCACAGGTGCAGCAGCGCCGCCACACCCCGGTACGGGTCGGTCTTCCCGGCCCGCTCCTCGACCGCGAGAAGGGTGTCCAGGTCCTCGGGGACGTCCGCCCCGTCGGCGGCCGTGTCCGTGCACACCCGCACGCCGTACCAGGTGTGCAGCGGCGCCCCGATCCCGGCGAGCGTCGCCGTCAGATCGGACAGCCGGTCGGCCCGTACGTCCAGCCCCAGGCGGGTGGGGGTCCCCCCGTTCGAGTCTGTTCGAGAATGGGGGAGGTACGCACTGGTGTCGAAGGCGGCCAGCGCCGTCTCCCAGTCGCCGGCCAGACCGGGCCGCAGGGCGAGCGCGTCGCCGTTGCGCACGAGCAGCGACAGCAGCCCGCCGGGTGCCAGCATCCGCGCCAGCCCGGCCAGCAGCGGATCGGGCTCGTCGACGTACATGAGCACGCCGTGGCACAGCACGACGTCGAAGCTGCCCGGCAGGAAGTGCACGCCGGTGTCCCGCCCGTCGCTCTGGACGAGCCGCACCCGCTCGCGGATGCCCTCGGGCTCGCCGGCCAGCCGGGCACGGGCCGCCGAGATCATCGTCGCGTCCCGCTCGACACCCGTCACCTGGTGACCGGCGCGGGCCAGCCGCAGCGCCTGCGTGCCCTGGCCCATGCCCACGTCGAGCACCCGCAGCCGCTTGCCGACCGGGAACCGTCCGGCTATCTGCTCGTCGAGCTGCCGGGTCACCAGTTCCTGCCGTACGACCTCACGCAGACCGCCCACCTTGCTGAGCCAGGCGTCGGCCGCACCCCCGGAGAAGTCAGCAGCGCTCAGGGCCGCTCTCCGCGCTTGACCTGGGGCTTGGGCAGGCGGAGCCGGCGCATCTGGAGGGAACGCATCAGCGCGTACGCGACGGCGCCCCGGCGGTTGACGTCCGGGAAGCGCTCGGCGAGCCGCTTCTTCAGCCGGAAGGCCGTGACGACCGAGTCGAGCACGATCAGCACGATCACGATGAGCCACAGCAGCAGCGCGATGTTCTGCAGCGCGGGCACCCGCACCATGCTCAGCACGAGGATGACCACGGCCATCGGGAGGAAGAACTCCGCGATGTTGAAGCGCGAGTCGATGAAGTCACGCGCGAACTTGCGGACCGGGCCCTTGTCACGGGCGGGCAGATAGCGCTCGTCACCCGTGGCCAGCGCCTGGCGCTGGCGCTCCAGGGCGGCACGGCGCTCCTCGCGCTGCCGCCTGGCGGCGTCCTTGCGCGTCGTCGACGTGTTGGCCACGCTGCGACGCTGCGACTGGGCCGCACTGCGCTTGGGCGTGGGGCGGCCCTTCGGGGCCTCGGGATGGCGGGTCTGAGTGGAGTCGGTCACCGGCGCCTTGTCGGCGTCCTGGGCCTTCTCGTCCTTGGCACGGCTACGGAACACAAAACCCAAGGGTACGGGGTGCCCGGGGTTGGACCCCAGCCCCGTGGGGAACGATCCGGCAACACCGGTCGTCGTAGGGGGACAGAGGGGACGCGGTGGACGGTCCCTCCGGCGGTCACGGGGGAGTGTCACCGGGGCGGCACCGGGGCCGGCCGGTCACGGCCGCACCCGGGGGTCACCTACTCCTCACGCCGGAGCGCAGGCGTACGCAGTCGTCCTTGGGGATGAGCGCATCCGTCCCCGAACAGTGCGGTAATGGATGCAGGGCCCGTACTGTGGGTTCTGTCGCAGGTGCTGGAGCTGGAGTCCGTCAGAAGGGGGCGCGCGAAGCCCATGAGCGGTGTCATGAAGCGTATGGGGATGATCTTCCGCGCGAAGGCGAACAAGGCCCTTGACCGGGCCGAGGACCCGCGCGAGACCCTCGATTACTCGTACCAGAAGCAGCTGGAGCTGCTGCAGAAGGTGCGCCGGGGCGTGGCCGACGTGGCCACCTCCCGCAAGCGTCTGGAGCTCCAGCTCAACCAGCTCCAGCAGCAGTCGTCCAAGCTGGAGGACCAGGGCCGCAAGGCGCTCGCGCTGGGCCGCGAGGACCTGGCCCGCGAGGCGCTCTCGCGGCGCGCCGCCCTCCAGCAGCAGGTGACGGACCTGGAGACCCAGCACGCGACCCTGCAGGGCGAGGAGGAGAAGCTCACCCTCGCGGCCCAGCGGCTCCAGGCCAAGGTGGACGCCTTCCGCACCAAGAAGGAGACCATCAAGGCCACGTACACCGCGGCCCAGGCCCAGACCCGGATCGGCGAGGCGTTCTCCGGCATCTCCGAGGAGATGGGCGACGTCGGCCTGGCGATCCAGCGGGCCGAGGACAAGACGGCCCAGCTCCAGGCCCGCGCGGGCGCCATCGACGAACTCCTCGCCTCCGGCGCCCTGGACGACCAGTCCGGCATGCGCAAGGACGACATCCAGGCCGAGCTGGACCGGCTCTCCGGTGGTACGGATGTAGAGCTGGAGCTGCAGCGCATGAAGGCGGAGCTGGCGGGAGGCCCCTCGGCCGGCCAGCAGGCCATCGAGGGCGGTACCGGCCGGCAGCAGTCCCAGCAGCAGCCGCAGGACACCCCGCGCCTCGACAAGCAGTAGCGGACGGCCGGGGTCCCACGCCGAGGAGGCCGAGATGGGCGACATGATCGTCCGGATCATGGGTGAGGGGCAGGTACGGCTGTCCGACAGCCACCTGCCCGAGCTGAACAAGCTGGACGACGAGCTCCTCGCGGAGATGGAGGGCGGCGACGGCCCCGGCTTCCGCCGCACCCTCACCGCCCTGCTCGCCGCAGTCCGCGGGCGGGGCACCCCGCTGCCCGACGACTCCCTGGAGCCCTCGGACCTCATCCTGCCGTCCCCGGACGCCACCCTGGAGGAGGTCCGGGAGCTGCTGAGCGACGACGGGCTCATCCCCGGCTGACCCCGCCGGCGCGCCCCGTGCGGGCCGGCGACCGCACCGACGACACCGGACACCGGGCACGTTCACCCAAGGAAGACCGAGTTGGCCCCCGTTTCGAGCTCCGCAGGGGCGCGCGTCCGCCGGCACCTCACCGCGCACCCCCTGGCCCTGGACGCGGCGCTCGCCGTCGCCGTCCTGACCTGCATGGTGGCCGGCTCGTTCGTCGACCCGCACGGCGAGGACGGCGTCACCTGGGGGCTGCGCACCCCGGACGCCCTCAGCCTGCTGCTGATGACCCTCGGCGCCGCGGCCCTGGTGCTGCGCCGTCGCGCCCCCATCACGGTCCTCGCCGTGACCGGCACGCTCTCCCTCGTGGAGTTCGCCGCCGGCGACCCCCGTGCCCCCGTCGCCATGGCCGCCGTCGTCGCCCTCTACACCGTCGCCTCCACCACCGACCGCTCCACGACCTGGCGGATCGGCCTGCTCACCGTCACCGTCCTGACGGGCTCCGCGATGCTCGCCGGACCGCTGCCCTGGTACTCCCAGGAGAACCTGGCCATCTTCGCCTGGACCGGCATCGGCGCCACCGCCGGAGACGCGGTGCGCAGCCGCCGCGCGGTGGTCACCGCCATCCGCGAGCGCGCCGAGCGGGCCGAGCGCACCCGCGAGGAGGAGGCCCGCCGCCGGGTCGCCGAGGAGCGCCTGCGCATCGCCCGCGACCTGCACGACGTCGTCGCCCACCACATCGCCCTGGTCAACGTGCAGGCCGGCGTCGCCGCCCACGTCATGGACAAGCGGCCCGACCAGGCCAAGGAGGCCCTCGCCCACGTACGGGAGGCCAGCCGCTCCGCCCTCGACGAACTGCGGGCCACCGTCGGCCTGCTGCGGCAGTCCGGCGACCCCGAGGCCCCCACCGAACCGGCGCCCGGCCTGGACCGGCTCGACGAACTCGCCGGCACCTTCCGCAGCGCCGGACTCCGGGTGGATGTCGCCCGCGCCGACCAGGACACGACCCTTCCCGCCGCCGTCGACCTCGCCGCCTACCGTGTCATCCAGGAGGCCCTGACCAACGTGCAGAAGCACGCGGGACCGGGCGCCAGGGCCGAGATCAGCGTCGTCCGTGTCGGCCCGAACGTCGAGGTCACCGTCCTCGACGACGGCTCCGGACACGACGGCGGCACCGCGGGCGGCGGTCACGGCCTGCTCGGGATGCGCGAGCGCGTCTCGGCCCTGCGCGGCACCCTCACCACCGGGCCCCGCTACGGCGGCGGGTTCCGCGTCCACGCGATCCTCCCGGTCGGGGCCGGCGCCCGGGCCACGGAGGACGCGGTGTGACGGCCCGGCGGGAACTCGCCGGGACCTCCCCGCAGTTGTCGTGGCACCAGCTCCTCCCTCCAGCGCCCCGCCAAGGAAGCCGTATGCCGATCCGTGTCCTGCTCGCCGACGACCAGGCCCTGCTGCGCAGCGCCTTCCGCGTGCTCGTCGACTCCGAACCGGACATGGAGGTCGTCGGCGAGGCGTCCGACGGTGAGGAGGCGGTGCGGCTGGCGAAGCGGGAGCGGGCCGACGTCGTCCTCATGGACATCCGGATGCCCGGCACCGACGGCCTCGCCGCGACCCGCATGATCAGTGCCGACCCGGCCCTCGCCCACGTCCGCGTCGTCATACTGACCACCTTCGAGGTCGACGACTACGTCGTGCAGTCGCTGCGGGCCGGCGCCTCCGGCTTCCTCGGCAAGGGCTCCGAACCCGACGAACTCCTCGCCGCGATCCGTGTCGCGGCGGGCGGCGAGGCCCTGCTGTCCCCGGCCGCCACCAAGAGCCTCATCGCCCGCTTCCTCGCCCACGGCGACGGCGCCGACCGCGACCCCGCCCGCGGCGAGCGGCTCGACGCCCTGACCGTCCGCGAGCGCGAGGTGCTGGTCCAGGTCGCCGGCGGGCACTCCAACGACGAGATCGCCGAGCGGCTGGAGGTCAGCCCGCTCACCGTGAAGACCCATGTCAACCGGGCCATGTCCAAACTGGGCGCCCGCGACCGGGCCCAGCTCGTCGTCATCGCGTACGAGTCCGGGATGGTACGTCCGAGGGAGGAGTGAGCTCCACCCCGCGTACTGCGCCCGGAGTAGACGCCCGGTGAGAAATGGACCTGGGGGCTAGGGAACGGGCTTCCGCGATGGCCCAGGGTGTAGGGGCGGGCGCCCACCTGTGCGCCGCGCCACCGCGGCCCGCCCGCGCGCCCCTGCCCGCCGCCCACAGGAGAGAGACCTTCCACCCATGTCCTGGCTGTCCCGATTCAGCCTCGCGCAACGTGCGCTGATCGGCCTGATCTCGATCATCGCGCTGGTCTTCGGCGCGATCGCGATACCCCAGCTCAAGCAGCAGCTGCTGCCCTCCATCGAACTGCCCATGGTGTCCGTGATCGCCCCCTACCAGGGCGCGTCGCCGGACGTGGTCGAGAAGCAGGTCGTCGAGCCGATCGAGGACAGCCTCGAAGCCGTCGACGGCATCACCGGCGTCACCTCCACCGCCGCCGAGGGCAACGCCGTGATCATGGCGTCCTTCGACTACGGCCCCGACACCCAGCAGCTCGTCGCCGACGTCCAGCAGGCCGTCAACCGGGCCCGCGTCCAGCTGCCCGACGCGGTCGACCCGCAGGTCGTCGCGGGCTCCACGGACGACATCCCGACCGTCGTCCTCGCCGTCACCTCCGGCAAGGACCAGCAGGCCCTGGCCGACCAGCTCGACCGGACGCTCGTGCCCGACCTCAAGGGGATCGACGGCGTCGGACAGGTCACCGTCGACGGTGTGCGCGACCTCCAGGTCACCGTCACGCCGGACGACGGCAAGCTGGCCAAGGCCGGTCTGACCGCGGCGGACCTCGCCAAGGCCCTCCAGGCCGGCGGCGCCACCCTGCCTGCCGGCTCCTTCGACGAGGGCGGCGCCAACCGCACCGTCCAGGTCGGCGGCGGCCTCACCTCGCTCGACCAGATCAAGGACCTGCGGGTCAGGGGCGCGGGCCAGGGCAAGCCCGTACGCCTCGGCGACGTGGCCACCGTCGAGCAGGAGCAGGCCCCGGCCGACTCCCTCACCCGCACCGACGGCAAGCCCTCCCTGGCCGTCGCCGTCACGATGGACCGGGACGGCAGCGCCGTCGCCATCTCCGACGCCGTCGAGGACAAGCTGCCGAAGCTGCGCGCGGACCTCGGCCCGGACGCCACGGTCACCGTGGTCAGCGACCAGGGCCCCGCGGTGGCGAAGTCCATCGACGGGCTGACCACCGAGGGAGCGCTCGGCCTGCTCTTCGCGGTCCTGGTCATCCTGGTCTTCCTCGCGTCGATCCGCTCGACGCTGGTGACCGCGGTGTCCATCCCGCTGTCGGTCGTCCTCGCCCTGATCGTGCTGTGGACGCGGGACCTCTCCCTCAACATGCTGACGCTGGGCGCGCTGACCATCGCGATCGGCCGGGTCGTCGACGACTCCATCGTGGTCCTGGAGAACATCAAGCGGCACCTCGGCTACGGCGAGGAGCGCCAGGACGCCATCCTCAAGGCGGTCCGCGAGGTGGCCGGCGCGGTGACCTCCTCGACGCTCACCACGGTGGCCGTCTTCCTGCCGATCGGACTGGTCGGCGGCATGGTGGGCGAGCTGTTCGGCTCGTTCAGCCTGACGGTGACGGCGGCCCTGCTGGCGTCGCTGCTGGTGTCCCTCACGGTCGTGCCGGTGCTGTCGTACTGGTTCCTGCGCGCCCCGAAGGGCACCCCCGAGGACGCCGACGAGGCGCGCCGCGCGGCCGAGGAGAAGGAGGCCCGCAGCCGTCTGCAGCGGATCTACGTGCCCGTCCTGCGGTTCGCGACCCGCCGCCGGCTGACCAGTGTGCTGATCGCCGTCGCCGTCCTGTTCGGCACGTTCGGCATGGCACCGCTGCTGAAGACGAACTTCTTCGACCAGGGCGAGCAGGAGGTCCTCACCGTCAAGCAGGAGCTCGCGCCGGGCACCAGCCTCGCGGCGACCGACGCGCAGGCCGAGAAGGTCGAGCGGCTGCTCGCCGACACCGAGGGCGTCAAGAACTACCAGGTCACCATCGGCTCGTCCGGCTTCATGGCCGCCTTCGGCGGCGGCACCGACACCAACCAGGCGTCGTACCAGGTGATGCTGGAGGACTCGGCGTCCTACGACGACGTGCAGGACCGGATCGACTCCGGTCTGAAGAAGCTCGACGGCATCGGTACGACCACGATCTCCGCCGGTGACGGCTTCGGCGCCCAGGACCTGAGCGTCGTCGTCAAGGCGGCCGACGCCGGCGTGCTGCGCACCGCGGCCGAGCAGGTCCGCAAGGCCGTGGCCGGCCTGGACGACGTCACCGACGTCACCAGCGACCTGTCGCAGAGCGTGCCGCGCGTCTCGGTGCGGGCCAACGCGAAGGCCGCCGCCGCCGGCTTCGACGACCAGACCCTCGGCATGGCCGTCGCCCAGGCGGTCCGCGGCACCACCGCGGCGCAGGCGACCCTCGACGACACCGAGCGGGACGTCGTCATCAGGTCCGCCGAGCCGGCGACCACCGTGAAGGAGCTGCGGGAGCTGCGCCTCGGCCCGGCGAGGCTGGGTGACATCGCGGACGTGAAGCTCGTGGACGGCCCGGTGTCGATGACCCGGATCGACGGGCAGCGCGCCGCCACGATCACGGCCAAGCCGACCGGCGACAACACCGGCGCGGTCAGCGCCGACCTCCAGTCGAGGATCGACGGACTGAAGCTCCCGGCCGGCGCGACGGCCGACATCGGCGGTGTCTCCCAGGACCAGGACGAGGCGTTCGCCAACCTGGGCCTGGCGATGCTGGCGGCGATCGCGATCGTCTTCATGCTGCTGGTCGCCACCTTCCGCTCGCTCGCCCAGCCGCTGATCCTGCTCGTCTCCGTCCCGTTCGCGGCGACCGGCGCGATCGGCCTGCTGGTGGCGACCGGCACCCCGATGGGTGTCCCCGCGATGATCGGCATGCTGATGCTGATCGGCATCGTGGTGACCAACGCGATCGTGCTGATCGACCTCATCAACCAGTACCGCGCCCAGGGGTACGGCGTCGTCGAGGCCGTGGTCGAGGGGGGCCGGCACCGGCTGCGCCCGATCCTCATGACGGCGCTGGCGACGATCTTCGCCCTGCTCCCGATGGCGCTGGGCGTCACCGGCGAGGGCGGCTTCATCGCCCAGCCGCTGGCCGTGGTCGTGATCGGTGGTCTGATCACCTCCACCCTGCTGACCCTCCTCCTCGTCCCGACGCTCTACGCGATGCTCGAACTGCGCAAGGAACGGCGGGCGAAGAAGCGCGCGGCGAGGCGGGCCAGGAAGGCGGGCCTGCCCGAGCCGGCGCCGGACGCCTCCGCGGACGAGACGCAGCCCGCGTCCGTCTGACCGCGTGACCCATGACGGCCGGGTCCTGAACCGGAACATTCGGTTCGGGAACCGGCCGTCGCCGTCGTGCCGTTACATATGCTGGGGCCTCGAACTGGCTCACGGGGGAGGGGCTCGGGCGTGCCGCTGCGCAAGGACGACCCGAAGTCGGTCGGTGGCTACCGGCTGCTGGACCGGCTCGGCGCCGGAGGCATGGGCGCCGTCTACCGGGGCAGAGCGCGGTCCGGCCGCGAGGTCGCCGTGAAGGTGGTGCACGCCCAGTACGCCGAGGACCCCGTCTTCCGGACCCGCTTCCGCCAGGAGATCGCCGCCGTCCGCAAGGTGAGCGGTGTCTTCACCGCCCCCGTCGTGGACGCCGACCCGGACGCCGAACGCCCCTGGATGGCGACGCAGTACGTGCCCGGCCCCTCGCTCGCCGCCCGCATCCGCGACGACGGCCCGCTGACCCGCACCGAACTGCGGCGGCTGGCGCTCGGCCTGGTGGAGGCGCTGCGGGAGATCCACCGCGCCGGCGTCGTCCACCGCGACCTCAAGCCCGCCAACGTGCTGATGGCCGACGACGGCCCCCGGGTGATCGACTTCGGGATCTCGCGCGCGGTCGAGAACCACAACACCCTCACCGAGACCGGCCAGATGATCGGCACCCCGCCGTTCATGTCCCCGGAGCAGCTGACCGACGCCCGTTCGGTGGGTCCGGCCTCCGACGTCTTCTCGCTGGGCGCCCTGCTCGTCTTCGCGGCCACCGGGCGCGGCCCGTTCGACGCGGACAGCCCCTACCTCACGGCGTACCGGGTGGTCCATGACGCCCCGGTCCTGGACGGCGTGGCGGACCCCCTGCGCCCGATCCTGGAGCGCTGCCTGGCCAAGGACCCCCAGAAGCGGCCCGAACCGGGTTCCCTGGCCGCCGAGTTCGTCACCGCCCTGCCGGAGACCGGCGACGAGGACGGCGGCACGGTCCGGCTGCGGGCCGACGAGCTGGCCCTGGTCAGCACCCGTCCCGCCGGGACCCCCGACTCCGACTCCCACGCCGCGTCCGGTGCCGAGCCGCCCGCGCGCCGCCGGGGCCGTGCCCGCAGGCGGTGGGTCGTGGCCGGGACCGCCGGCGCCCTCGCGCTGACGGCCTCTCTCCTCGCCGGCTCCGGGGCCCTTGACGACGGCGACGGGAAGGACCAGGACCCCGACGTGGCCGCGCCCCCCCGATGGGCCGCCCTGCCGGCCGGGTGGCGTCCCTGGCAGACGACCGTCGAGGCGACGGCCGCGAGCGGGGTGAAGCGGGCCTCCGATGTGTACGGCGTGGGCATCGACTCGGCCCCCCGGTGCGCGGCGCACGAGGGAGCCGTCTTCTGCGCGGGCGACGGGACACTGCCCATGCGGGTCGACGCGCTCACCGGGCGGGTCGTCTGGCGTGCCGACGGGGTGCCGTCCGTCGCGGGCGAGGGCTCGTTCGGCTTCACGATCCTCGGTGCTGCGGACGGCACGGTGGTGGTCGAGCAGCAGTACAGCCCCGGCCGGGACGGAGACGTCCGGTCCTCGGTCAGCGCCCTCGACACGCGGACCGGGAAGCGGCTCTGGCACCGCGCGCTGAACGCCGGTCAGGCCCGCCCGCATCTGTCGGGCGACCTCGTGCTCGTCCCGGACGACGACGGCGGCCGGTCGCTGGTCGCCCGATCGGCACGCAGCGGGGCCGCGCGCTGGACGGCCGCCCTGCCGGAAGGGCAGTACTGCGACTGGGCACCTGCCGAGCGCGGCCTTCCCCTGATGTGCGGGCCGGCCACATGGGCCGCGAAGACTCGGCTGCTCCTCGGCCTGGACCCGGCCGACGGCACGGCGCGCACCGCCCGGGTGCCGTACGGCTCCGTGCTCCTCGGGACGGACGACGGGCGGGTCCTCCTCCTCGACCGGTCCGAGGAGGAGGACCGCGGCACGTTCGTCGGGATCCGGCGGGTCGACCCGGACACGGGCAGGAGCACCGTCACGAAGCTCGCGCGGGAACTCGAAGGGGATGTGACGCTGGCGGACGGCGTCCTGTGGTCGACCTCGTCGTCGGGCCGGCTGACCGCCGTGTCGGCGCGGACGGGCGAGCGGCTGTGGACCACCCCGACCAGCCTGGAGCAGCCCTCCGGTGTCGTCCACGACCGGCGCGCCCGCACGGTCTACCTCTCCACCGCCAGCGGCCGGGTCGCCGCCCTCGACGCCGCGAAGGGCACCCTGCTGTGGGAGACCATGCCCCGTGCCGAGCGGGCGGAGACCCTGGGCCAGGACTCGTCACAGATGCTGCTGCACGACGGTGCCCTGATCGTCAGCACGTCCGAGGGCGGTCTGTTCACGCTGGACCCCGCCCGCCCCGACCGGAAGCCCGTGTCGGGGTGAGCGCGGGGCGGCCGCCGGTTACGGCAGGGCCAGCATCCGCTCCAGCGCCAGCTTCGCGAACGCCTCGGTCTCCTTGTCGACCTCGATCCGGTTGACCAGGGTGCCCTCGGCCAGCGACTCCAGCGTCCACACCAGGTGGGGCAGGTCGATGCGGTTCATGGTCGAGCAGAAGCAGACCGTCTTGTCGAGGAAGACGATCTCCTTGCCCTCGGGCGCGAAACGGTTCGCCAGGCGGCGCACCAGGTTCAGCTCCGTGCCGATGGCCCACTTGGAGCCGGCCGGGGCCGCCTCCAGGGCCTTGATGATGTACTCGGTCGACCCGACGTAGTCGGCGGCCGCCACGACCTCGTGCCTGCACTCGGGGTGGACCAGGACGTTCACGCCCGGGACGCGCTCGCGCACGTCGTTGACGGAGTCCAGGCTGAAGCGGCCGTGCACCGAGCAGTGGCCGCGCCACAGGATCATCTTCGCCGCGCGCAGCTCGTCGGCCGTCAGCCCGCCGTCGGGCTTGTGCGGGTTGTAGACGACGCAGTCCTCCAGGGACATGCCCATGTCCCGCACCGCGGTGTTGCGGCCGAGGTGCTGGTCGGGCAGGAAGAGGACCTTTGTTGCCGAGGGCTCCCCCTGCTCGAAGGCCCAGTCCAGGGCGCGCTTGGCGTTGGACGACGTGCAGATCGTGCCGCCGTGCTTGCCCGTGAACGCCTTGATGTCCGCCGAGGAGTTCATGTACGAGACGGGAACGACCTGCTCGGCTATACCGGCCTCGGTCAGCACGTCCCAGCACTCGGCGACCTGCTCGGCCGTCGCCATGTCGGCCATCGAGCAGCCGGCGGCCAGGTCGGGCAGGACGACCTTCTGGTCGTCGGAGGTCAGGATGTCCGCGGACTCGGCCATGAAGTGCACACCGCAGAACACGATGTACTCGGCCTCCGGGCGCGCGGCGGCGTCCCTGGCCAGCTTGAAGGAGTCACCGGTCACGTCCGCGAACTGGATGACCTCGTCGCGCTGGTAGTGGTGGCCGAGCACGAAGACCTTGTCACCGAGCTTCTCCTTGGCCGCGCGGGCCCGCTCGACCAGGTCCGGGTCGGACGGCGAGGGCAGGTCACCGGGACACTCGACGCCGCGCTCGCTCCTCGGGTCGGCCTCGCGGCCGAGGAGCAGCAGGGCGAGGGGCGTCGGCTGTACGTCGAGCTCCTGGGTCTGGGCGGTGGTCACGACACGCACCCTTTCTGTTCTGCGGCTCGCCGGCGCCGGAAATCCGGTCCGGCGGGTCAAGCGGGACACCTTCTCCGACTTCTCGTCGGATTGACGTTATCCATCATAACCGGTTCACGTCAGTTTGACGATGGCGGTCGTGTCGATGTGACGGGAATCCCGGAGCGGCTTGCTCGCGGCCCGTCAACAGGGCGCTGTCCGCGCTGCCGGGCATGTGCGAGCATGAAGAGGACGAGCATGAGAAGCGGAAAAAGCACGCTCGGCCCCGGAATGAATCCGCGGCCTTGCCGGTTGCACTCGTCGGCAAGCAGTCTCCGTACAACCCGGGAGAGATGTAGATGTCCGTATCGGACGAGACCAGCACCGCCACCGACGGCATCATTCTGAGCGACGCCGCCGCGGCCAAGGTCAAGGCCCTGCTGGACCAGGAAGGCCGTGACGACCTGGCTCTGCGTGTCGCCGTTCAGCCGGGTGGCTGCTCGGGCCTGCGCTACCAGCTCTTCTTCGACGAGCGCTCGCTCGACGGCGACGTCGTGAAGGACTTCGGCGGGGTCAAGGTCGTCACCGACCGTATGAGCGCCCCGTACCTGGGCGGCGCGTCCATCGACTTCGTCGACACCATCGAGAAGCAGGGCTTCACGATCGACAACCCCAACGCGACGGGCTCCTGCGCCTGCGGCGACTCGTTCAGCTAGCCGGACCGGCCGAGCCCGGCCGGCCCGTGGAAAGGCGGCGACCCCCTCCGACGGGGCCGCCGCCTTCCTGTGTCCGAAGGCCCCCTACCGGGCCCCGGACGTCTGCGGTGTCGCGGGCAGCCGCGCGCCGGGCTTCTCCAGCGGCACGCCCTGACCGTCGGTGCCCACGACCCTCCGGTCGCCGAGCGGCTCGTCCAGCCGCACGGTCCGGTGGAACACCTTGGCGATGAGGATGCAGACCTTCTCCGGCCGGGTCGTCTCCGTCACCCGGACCGTCACGGTGTCGCCGCCCTCGCTCGCCGTCACGTCGTAGTCGGCGCACACCCCGCCCGTGAAGGCCACGGTGAGCTCCCTGCCGTCGGCCCTGTAGCCCTCCACCGTCACGTTCCGGGTGACCGGCGACGCGGACGGGTCGTCCTTCGGACCGGACGGACGCGGGCTCGGCCCGCCCGTCGGCTCCTCGGACGGCGTGGCCAGATACTCCGGGTCGACCGCCGGATACGTCACCGTGAAGCCGTCCCGCGCGTCCCGCGCCCGCACCTGGAACAGCCAGGACGGCACCAGCGCCTGCCGGCCGTCCACCGCGTGCGCGGCCAGGCCGAACACCGCCTTCTCCACCGTGACCGTGTCCTTCGCCGGCGAGTCCGCCGCCGCACCGCAGGGCTCCTCCGGACGGTCCTTGAGCGGTACGGGGTCGGCGCAGCCCCCGATGCCCACGCGGCCGTCGCCGCCGCCGGGGGCCTTGTTCATCAGGCCGAGCGTCTTCTCCGCGCTCAGCACCGGGTAGGTGTCGCTCTTCACCGGTGCCGCGAGCAGACCGCCGGCGCCGACCACCTCGCCCTGGGCGTCCACGGTCACCCCGGTGGTCCAGCCGTAGGTGGGCAGCCCGTCCACCACCGGCTCGGCGTGCACCACCCGCTGGGCGCCCATGACCTGACCCGCGTCCAGCTTCGCCTCGTCCTGCCCCACCGCCTTCAGCACGGGTGCCGCCGCCTTCTTCGCGGCGTCCTCGGCCGGCGGGTCACCGGCCCGCGCCGACGGCGTCTTCGTGCACCCGGCGACGCCCCGGCAGTCGTCGGTGCCGGCGGAGAACCGCTGGAACGTCCAGGCACCCGGCGCCTGCTTGTCCACCTGGAGCGTGGGCCCCGTGCCGTCCTTCACCCCGATGTGCCAGGCCTGCCCGCGGGACACGGGGGCGCCGTCCACGCCGAGCGCCTCGGCCAGCCGCTCCACGTCGTCCGCGCCGACCTGCCCCGTGGCCCGGTACACCGGCGCCGACCCCGGCCCGTCCGGCAGGTCGCCGTCCGCCCGGTAGCGCACGCCGTACGGGTTGGGCTCCCCGGGCGCGATGCCGTTCGAAGCGCCGCCCTCGGTGGCTCCGTCCAGGCGCAGCGGTGGGGGAGTGGAGCCGCCGGGCGCCCCGGTCGCTGCGGAGCCGTCCGACCCGCCCGAGGCGTTCGCGGCGAGATAGGCGCCGCCCCCGCCGATGAGCAGGACGGCCGCGGCGACGGAGGCGATGACCGCGGGCGACCGCCGCCGCCCGGACCCGGCACCGCCGTCCCCGTCCGGTTCCGACCGCGTCCCGGCCCCGACGGCGGCCACGGGCTCGCCCTCCGCCGCGGCGACCCGGCCGTGCTCACCCTCGGCGTCCGGAGCCTCGGCAGGAGCGCCCTCGGCATCCGGCGCCCCGGCACCGGCGTCGGCACCTACGGCCTCCGGCGCCCGGCCCTCACCGCCGGCGCCCTCGCCGTCCGTCACCTCGCCGTCCGTCACCTCGCCGTCCGTCACCTCGGCTTCGGCGTCGGCGCCCACGGTGTCCGGGCCCTCGGCCCCGGCCGGGCCGCCGGTGCCGGGCGTACCCGCGTCCGTCCGCTCACCGCCGGAGGCACCCTGCTCCTCGGCGGAGCCCTCGGCGCCCGTGTCGTCGTTCTCGGGTCGCTCGGTGTTCACCGCATCGCTCCTTCGGCTGCGCACATGTCCCAAGGACCCTGACCCGGCCCTGTCAAAGGCGGGTCCGTCGGGTCGTATCCCGCATCCCCTCTACGGGGGACGCCGATGGGACGCAGCGGGGGAGCGCACGGTTCCCCGGTGGGCGCCGGTCCGGGCGCGGCAGTGCCGGACGGGCGGGCCGGTCAGTCGCCGTAGTCGGACATCGCGTCCAGCAGGCGCGCCGACCTCGGCGGCACCGAGACCCCGTGGATGCGTGCGGGGGAGACCGGACGGGAAAGCACCCGGTCGGGGACGGCCCAGTGAGGTGCCATCCGCGCGCAGTCGCCGAGCAGGGACGCCAGGCCGGCCTCCGGGTCGGCCGGAGCGGGGGTGCGGACCTCGAATTTCGTCATGGCGGCACCGTAAGCACCCCGGGGCCCGAGAAGAAAGATCTACTATCGGGTAGTTTCGGCCACTTCTGAGAGCCGGTCACGGAAGGTAGCGTGGACTGTCAACCCAACCTCCCCCCAGGAGACTCCCCGCCGTGCGCATCGCAGTCACCGGCTCCATCGCCACCGACCACCTCATGACCTTCCCGGGTCGCTTCGCCGACCAGTTCGTCGCGGACCAGCTGCACACGGTCTCGCTCTCCTTCCTGGTCGACAACCTGGACGTGCGCCGGGGCGGTGTGGGCGCGAACATCGCCTTCGGCATGGGCCAGCTGGGCACCGAGCCGATCCTGGTCGGCGCCGCCGGCCCCGACTTCGACGAGTACCGGGCCTGGCTGGACCGGCACGGCGTCGACACCGGCTCGGTCCGTATCTCCGAGACCCTGCACACCGCCCGCTTCGTCTGCACCACGGACGCCGACCACAACCAGATCGGCTCCTTCTACACCGGCGCCATGAGCGAGGCCCGCCTGATCGAGCTGAAGACCGTCGCGGACCGTGTGGGCGGCCTCGACCTGGTCCTGATCGGCGCCGACGACCCCGAGGGCATGCTCCGGCACACCGAGGAGTGCCGCTCCCGGCAGATCCCCTTCGCCGCCGACTTCTCCCAGCAGATCGCCCGGATGGACGGCGACGAGATCCGGATACTGCTGGACGGCGCGACCTACCTCTTCTCCAACGAGTACGAGAAGGGCCTCATCGAGTCGAAGACCGGCTGGAGCGACGAGGAGATCCTGTCCAAGGTCGGCCACCGCGTCACGACGCTCGGCTCGCGCGGTGTGCGCATCGAGCGGCAGGGCGAGGACCCGATCGAGGTCGGCTGCCCCGAGGAGGAGCGCAAGGCCGACCCCACCGGCGTCGGCGACGCCTTCCGCGCCGGCTTCCTGTCCGGTCTGGCCTGGGGCGTCTCCCTGGAGCGGGCCGCCCAGGTCGGCTGCATGCTGGCGACGCTCGTCATCGAGACCGTCGGCACGCAGGAGTACCAGCTGCGCCGGGCCCACTTCATGGAGCGGTTCGCCAAGGCGTACGGGCACGACGCGAGCGAAGAGGTGCGGGCGCACCTGGGCTGAGCCCGGGCCGCCCGCCGGCACGCCGCCTCCGGGCGGTCAGCCGATCCGGCGGACCAGGTAGGCCGTCCCCTGTTCCGCCGGTTCCTCGCCCACGTACTCCTGCCCCCGCATCTCGCACCACGCCGGGATGTCCAGCCGGGCCGCCTCGTCGTCGGACAGGACCCGGACCAGCCCGCCCACCGGGACCTGGCCGATGACCTTGGCGAGCTCGATGACCGGGATCGGGCACCGCTTGCCCAGCGAGTCCACGACCAGCCCGTCGTCCCCGTCCTCCCGGGTCAGCGGTCCCGCGGCCGGCGCGTCCAGCTTCTCCCGGACCCCCGCCACCGCCCCCGGCAGCACCTCCAGGAACCGCTCGACGTCCTCGGCGCTCGTCCCGGGCGGCAGCGACACCCGGATGTTCCCCTCGCTCAGCACCCCCATGGCCTTCAGCACATGGCTGGGCGTCAGCGTGCTGCTCGTACAGGACGAGCCGGACGACACGGAGAACCCGGCGCGGTCCAGCTCGTGCAGCAAGGTCTCCCCGTCGACATAGAGACACGAGAAGGTGACGATGCCGGGCAGCCGCCGTACCGGATCGCCGACCACCTCCACGTCCGGCACCAGCCGCGGCACCCGCGACCGGATCCGCTCCGTCAGCTCCCGCAGCCGTACCGCCTCTTGGGCCGCCTCCGCCCGCACGGCCCGCAGCGAGGCCGCCGCCGCCACGATCGCCGGGATGTTCTCGAAGCCGGGCGACCGCCCCGACTCCCGCTCGTCCACGGGACCTTGCGCGGCGAACCGCACCCCCTTGCGGACCACGAGGAGCCCGACGCCCGGCGGGCCGCCCCACTTGTGGGCGCTGCCGGTCAGCACCGACCAGTCGCCTTCGACCCGCCCCCAGCCGAGCGACTGCGCCGCGTCCACCAGCAGCGGCACCCCCGCCTCCCGGCACACGGCGGCCACCTCGGCCACCGGCTGCTCGGTGCCCACCTCGTGGTTGGCCGACTGCAGGCACGCGAGCGCGGTGTCCGGACGCAGCGCCTCCCGGTAGGCGCCCGCGGTCACCGCCCCGTTCCGGTCCACCGCCACCTGGCTGACCGAACCCCCCGCCGCTTCGTGCGCGTCAGCCGCATGGAGCACACAGGAGTGTTCGACGGCCGACACGATCAGGTGACGCCCGGTCCGCCGCCGCCCGCCCAACGCCCCGGCGACACCGGTGTGGACGGCCCGCGTGCCGGACGGCGTGAACGTCAGCTCGTCCGGCCGGCAGCCCACCGCGTCGGCGGCCGCCTCCCGGGCGGCGTCCAGCAGCAACCGGGCCCGCCTGCCCTCCCGGTGGAGCCGCGAGGGATCGGCCCACCCCTCGTCGAGGGAGGCCTGCAGGGCCTGCCGGGCGACGGGGTGGAGAGGAGTGCTGGAAGCAGCGTCGAAGTAGCCCACACCGCAACGCTAGAGCGTCTGTTCGGCACGCCGCCTCCCAGGGGCGCCCGCACCACGCGGCCGGCCGCCGACGACCCGCCGCCGCCAATCCAGCGAACCCCCCACCCCACTAGGCACCCCTCCCCGCGAACCCCCGGAAGGCGTCGGCTAGGGTTTGGTCCGCATAAACATCCAAACCCCTGCCCGACGCAGGGCGGCGACCTACCAGCGAGAAGGCCAGGCCGCAGCCGAACCGCGCGGGCGAGACTCTCGGGAAGGCGCTACGTGAGTCCCAACGGCTCCGACCGCTCGCCGCGGCGCCCGATGCGGCGGAAGCTGCTGCAGGCAATGACCGCGGGCCTGGTCCTGGCGACAGCCACCGGTTGCTCGTACAACTGGGAAGACTTCCCCCGCCTTGGTATGCCCACCCCGACCACGGAAGAGGCTCCGCGGATCCTCTCCCTGTGGCAGGGTTCCTGGGCGGCTGCGCTCGCCGTCGGCGTGCTGGTGTGGGGTCTGATCATCTGGAGCGCGATCTTCCACCGGCGCAGCCGGACGAAGGTCGAGGTCCCCCCGCAGACCCGGTACAACATGCCCATCGAGGCGCTGTACACCGTGGTCCCGCTCATCATCGTCTCCGTGCTGTTCTACTTCACGGCACGCGACGAGTCGAAGCTCCTCGAGCTCAAGAGCAAGCCCGACGTCACGGTGAACGTGGTCGGCTTCCAGTGGAGCTGGTGCTTCAACATGGTCGCCGACGTCCAGGGCTCCACCGGCGACGCGAAGACGTCCAAGGAACTGGCCGCCATCCCGGACCGGTACAAGGACGACTTCCCGGCGAACGCCGGTGGCGTCTACGACTGCGGCACCCCCGGCACCCGGAACCCGCAGACGGGCAACCCGGGTCCGACCCTGTGGCTGCCGAAGGGCAAGACCGTCCGCTTCGTGCTCACCTCGCGTGACGTCATCCACTCCTTCTGGGTGGTGCCGTTCCTCATGAAGCAGGACGTCATCCCGGGCCACACCAACGCCTTCGAGGTGACCCCCAACCGTGAGGGCACCTTCCTGGGCAAGTGCGCCGAACTGTGCGGCGTCGACCACTCCCGGATGCTGTTCAACGTGAAGGTCGTCTCCCCCGAGCGGTACGAGCAGCACCTCAAGGACCTCGCGAAGAAGGGGCAGACCGGTTACGTTCCCGCCGGCATCGCGCAGACGAGCCACGAGAAGAACCGGGAGACGACAAACCTGTGAGCATCGTCAACGAACCCTTGGGTGCCGCCGAGGCGGGCACCTATGAGAACGAACTGCCGGTCCGTCGCCGGCAGCCCGGCAACGTCGTGGTCAAGTGGCTCACCACCACCGACCACAAGACGATCGGCACGCTGTACCTGGTCACGTCGTTCGCGTTCTTCGTGATCGGTGGCGTGATGGCGCTGCTCATGCGCGCCGAGCTGGC